>JANWZL010000030.1 GCA_025054655.1 Thiobacillaceae bacterium
GCGGGGGCGACGGTGGTGCTGCTCGGACGCACGGTGGCGAAGCTGGAGGCGGTGTATGACGCCATTGTCCAGGCCGGCGGGCCGCAGCCAGCCATCCTGCCCATGGACCTCGCCGCCGCGACCGAACGCGACTACGCCACGCTGGCCCAGGCCATCGCCGGGCAGCTGGGGCGGCTGGACGGCATCCTGCACTGTGCCAACGCCTTCGTGCGTCTGTCGCCGCTCGCGTTGCAGAGCCCCGAGGAGTGGCTCGTGCAGTTTCGCGTCAACGCGCTCGCCCCCTTCACCCTCAATCGCGCCTGCCTGCCGCTGCTCAAGCGGGCGGAGGACGCCTCGGTGGTCCTCGTCGGCGAGACCCACGGCCACGCCCCGGCCGCCTACTGGGGCGGCTACGCCGTGTCCAAGGCGGCGCTGGAGGTCTATTTCCGCATCCAGGCCGACGAGTGGGCGGAGGAGTCCCAGCTGCGCGTGAACCTGGTGATCCCCGGGCCGATCGCCAGTCCCTTTCGCGCCCGCACCCATCCGGCCGAGGATCACGCCCGGCTGCCGCTGCCGCAGGCGCTCTGCCCCCTGCTCGTCGAGTTGATGGGGCCGCAGTCGCGCGAGGTGCGCGGGCGCATCATCCCGTTCGACGCCGCCGACCGGGGTGCGCGTCTGACCTGAACCGCGCGGGCGGGGTCCAGGTCCACGATCCCGGCTTGCGCTCACGCTTCATCCGGGCTACGGTGGGTCGCGTAGTCCACGTCGGGCGGCTTCGCACAGAAAGCCGGCGAGACGCCCGCCACAGACGCGGCGGTTTGCCCTGCGGGCGAAACCGCCCTACGCTACTGCCCTCAAAGCGGAACCTACCTGCTGGCTGCCGCCGGTTCATTTGGCCGCGCCGGCCGCAGCCGGCCAGGATCGGACCAGTTCCAAGGCCTCGGTCAGGGTGGACACGCCATGCACGCTGAGCCCCGCCATGGGCTGCCGGGGGGCATTGGCCTTGGGGGCTATGGCCAGGGTGAAGCCCAGCTTGGCGGCCTCCCTGAGCCGCTCCTGGCCGCGTTGCACGGGGCGCACCTCGCCGCCCAGGCCGACCTCACCGAACACGGCAAGTTTGTGCGGTAACGGTTTGTTTCTCAATGAAGAAGTCACCGCCATGAGCACCGCCAGGTCGGCCGCCGGCTCGTTGATGCGCACCCCGCCCACGGCGTTGACGAACACGTCCTGGTCGTGGCAGGCGATGCCGCCGTGCCGGTGCAACACAGCGAGCAGCATGGCCAGGCGGTTGGGGTCCAGCCCCACGGTGAGCCGCCGGGGGTTGAGGCCGGCGGCGGCGTCCACCAGGGCCTGGATCTCCACCAACAGGGGGCGTGTGCCTTCCTGCGCCACTACCACGCAGGAGCCGGGGACCTCGCGCGCCTCGCGGGCGAGGAACAGGGCCGAGGGGTTGGCCACCCCCTTGAGCCCACGCTCGGTCATGGCGAACACCCCCAGTTCGTTCACCGCTCCGAAACGGTTCTTGAAGGCGCGGATCAGGCGGAAGCTGGAACTGGCATCGCCCTCGAAATACAGCACCGTGTCGACGATGTGCTCCAGCACACGTGGGCCGGCCAGCGCCCCCTCTTTGGTCACGTGCCCCACCAGCACCAGGGCCGTGCCGCTCACCTTGGCGTGGCGGGTGAGCGCCTGAGCGCATTCGCGCACCTGGGCGACACTGCCGGGGGCGGAGGTGAGCTCGGCGGTGTACAGGGTCTGGATGGAATCGATCACCGCCACCTGCGGCCGCTCGCCCGCGAGGGTGGCGAGGATGGTCTCCAGGCGGGTTTCGGCCAGAAGGGGCAGACCGACCTCTCCGAGGCCCAGGCGGCGGGCGCGCAGGGCGATCTGCTCGGGCGATTCCTCGCCGCTCACGTAGAGGGTCTGCACCCGCGCGGACATCGCCGCCAGGGCCTGCAGCAGCAGGGTGGACTTGCCGATGCCGGGGTCGCCGCCGAGCAGCACCACGCCCCCCTCCACCAGGCCGCCGCCCAGCACGCGGTCGAATTCAGCCAGCCCCGTGGTGAGCCGTACCCCTTCACGCGCCTGCACCTCGTTGAGGCGCTTGAGCCCCGCTGCCGGCACGAGTCCCTGCGCACGCGCCGCGGCGGCGCGCACGGGCGCCGGTGCCGTCTCCTCCAGCGTGTTCCAGGCCAGGCAGTGCGGGCACTGACCCTGCCACTTGTGGCTTGTGCCGCCGCATTCGCGGCAGAGGTAAACGGGACGGTCCCTGCTCATCGCGCCTATATACCCGAGTGCGTCCATCTGCTCAAACCGGCCCATAATCGCGGCATGCACACGCTTGCGCAATGGGACGTGTTCTGCCGCGTGGTGGACAACTACGGCGACATCGCGGTGAGCTGGCGGCTGGCGCGGCAACTGACGCGCGAGCACGGCCTTGGTGTGCGCTTGTGGGTGGACGATCTGACGCGCTTCCATGCCCTGCGGCCCGAGATCGACCCCAGCCGGCCGCAGCAGCGCCTGGAGGGGGTCGAGGTGCGGCAGTGGACCCAGCCCTTCCCCACCACCGCCCCGGCCGAGGTGGTAATCGAGGCCTTCGGCTGCGGTCTGCCCGCGGACTACCTGGCGGCCATGGCCGCACGCCGGCCGCCGCCGGTGTGGGTGAACCTGGAGTATCTGAGCGCCGAGGCCTGGGTGCGCGGCTGCCATGGGCTACCCTCGCCGCACCCGCGGCTGCCGCTGACCTGCTGGTTCTTTTATCCGGGGTTCACGGCGGGCACGGGGGGACTCATGCGCGAGGCGGGGCTGGATGCGGCGCGGGCGCGGTTCCTGGCGGCCGAGCAGGATGACTTCTGGGCCCGCCTGGGGCTGCCGCCGCGACCGCCCGGTGAGCTGCGGGTGAGCCTGTTCGGCTACGAAAACCCCGTGCTGGCCGACCTGCTCGCCCAGTGGGCGGCGGGCGCCCGTCCCGTGCGCTGTGTGGTGCCTGCCGGCCGCATCCTGGCGGCGGTGCTGCACTTCTTCGGCCGCGGCGACGTGTCCCCGGCCGGGCTGACCCTGGCACTGGGTCACCTGAACGTGCATTGTATACCCATGCTGCCGCAGGAGGACTATGACCGGCTGCTGTGGGCCTGCGACCTCAACTTCGTGCGCGGCGAGGACTCGCTCGTGCGCGCGCTCTGGGCCGAGCGGCCGTTGGTGTGGCAGGCCTATCCGCAGGCCGCTGGGGCGCATCGGCCGAAACTGGAGGCACTGCTCGACCGGTATGCGCAGGACCTCCCGACACCGGCAGCAAAGGCTCTGCGGCGCTTCACACTGGCCTGGAACGGTTTCGGCGGCGCGCTCGATTGGGCCGCGTTCGAGGCGCAACTGCCGGCGCTGCGCGCGCGCGCCTCGGACTGGGCGCGGCAGCTGCAGGGACTGGGCGACCTCGCCGGCAATCTGGTGGCGTTCTGCCGCACGAAAGCGGGTCACACGGGCACCGCGCCCACGTAGGGCGGCTTCGCGCCGCTGGCCGCCGAGGAGCACGCCACAGACGTGGCGGTTTGCCCTGCGGGCGAAACTGTCCTACGCCACCGGGCGGGAACCTCGCGCTGCTTCGCCGTTCATAGCCCTGGTCTTGCGGGCACACGTCGGTCATCGTCAGGGGTTATAATATTTAGCTTGTTTCAACGGATCGTGCACAGGGTATGAAGACCGCACAGGAATTGCGCGTGGGCAACGTGATCATGGTGGGCGGCTCCCCGCTGGTGGTGCAGAAGGCCGAGTACAACAAGTCCGGCCGCAACGCCGCCGTGGTCAAGATGAAGCTGAAGAACCTCATGACCGGCAACGTCAGCGAGTCGGTGTACAAAGCGGACGAGAAGTTCGAGGTGGTGATCCTCGACCGCAAGGAGTGCACCTACTCCTATTTCGCCGATCCCATGTATGTCTTCATGGACGCCGAGTACAACCAGTACGAGGTCGAGCCCGACAGCATGGGGGATGCATTGAAATATCTGGAAGACGGCATGTCGGCCGAGCTGGTGTTCTTCAACGGCCGGGCCATCGCCGTGGAGCTGCCGCCCACCATCGTGCGCGAGGTGGAGTACACCGAGCCGGCGGTCAAGGGCGACACCACCGGCAAGGTGATGAAGCCGGCGCGCATCAAGCCCACCGGCTTCGAGGTCTCGGTGCCCGCCTTCGTCGAGATCGGTGACAAGATCGAGATCGACACCGCCACGGGCGAATACCGCAACCGGGTGAAGGCCTGAGCCTTAACCCCACGGGCGCTGGGGCGCCCACAGGAGGGTTGCTCCGCGTGCGCAGGCCGGCGCCCGCGTGGAAAGATCACCCGGGCCTGGCAGGGCGACGGCGCGCGACTGTTCCGCGCCCCGGAGCGGATGACGTCAGCGGCTATGCCCGCCCGGAGCCGGCCGACCGCCCTCCACCCGCCCGTGTCCAGCAGCGGGCAGGTCCTTCCGGTTTGACGACCCGCAGTCCTCGCCAATGGTCACCCACGCCCTCGCCCTGACCCCGTCCGACGCCCAGAGCTGGCTCGAGCCCCTGCTCGCACAGTACGGCACCGACAAAGGGCAGCGGCTGCAGGCCGCCGTGGAGTATCTGCAACGGCACGGGGCGCAGGCGAGCACCGAGCTGGGCCAGCCCTTGCTGACCCACGCCCTGGCCACGGCGGCCATCCTTGCCGGCATGCGCTTCGACGTGGAGACGGTAGCCGCGGCGCTGCTGTCGGGGCTGCCGCAGGCGGCGCTCGCCCCCGAGTCGCTCGACAGACATTTCGGACCCACACTGGCGCGGCTCATCCAGGGGGCGGCGCGTCTGAACCGCATGGATGCCCTGTTCTCCGAGCTGAGCGGCGAGGCCGGACAGAGCGAGTCGCTGCGGCAGATGCTGCTGGCCATGACGGACGACATCCGCGTGGTGCTGATCAAGCTGGCTGAACGGGTGCAGACCCTGCGCGAGGCAGCACAGGCCGACGAGGCAAGCCGCCGGCGCCTGGCACGCGATGCACGCGAGCTGTACGCGCCGCTCGCCAACCGCTTGGGGGTGTGGCAGCTCAAATGGGAGCTGGAGGACCTCGCCTGCCGCTATCTGGAGCCGGAGACCTACCGCCACATCGCCCGCCTGTTGGACGAGCGGCGGCTGGACCGCGAGTGGTACATCGAGCGGGTGCTCGGCCAGCTACGCGAGGAATTGGCCCGTGCGGGGTTGAGCGGCATCGAGGTGATGGGCCGGCCCAAGCACATCGCCAGCATCATCGCCAAGATGCGCAAGAAACACCTGGACTTCGAGCAGGTGTACGACGTGCGCGCGGTGCGTATCCTGGTGCCCGAGGTCAAGGACTGCTACCACGCCCTGGGGGTGGTACACAGCCTGTGGCAACCCATCCCGGGTCAGTTCGACGACTACATCTCGCGCCCCAAGGCGAACGGCTACCGCAGCCTGCACACCGCAGTGGTCGGCCCCGAGCACAAGGCCTTAGAGGTGCAGATCCGCACCTTCGACATGCACCAGGAGGCGGAACTGGGCGTGGCGGCGCACTGGCGCTACAAGGAAGGCGGCGGCGCGGCGGCGCTCACCGACAAGATCGCCTGGCTGCGGCAGTTGATCGCCTGGCGCGACGAGCTCGCCGAGCACACCGACCTCGCCCAGCACTTCCGGCACGAGCTGTTCCAGGACGAGGTGTTCGTGCTCACGCCGCAGGGCAAGGTCATCGCACTGCCGGCCGGGGCCACTCCCATCGACTTCGCCTATGCTGTGCACACCGAGCTGGGCCACCGCTGCCGCGGGGCCAAGGTGGACGGGCAACTCGTGCCGCTGGACACGCCGCTGAAGACCGGCCAGCGGGTGGAGATCCTCACCGTAAAGGAGGGCGGCCCCAGCCGCGACTGGCTCAACACCCACCTGGGCTTCATCCGCACCGCCCGTGCGCGGGCCAAGGTGCGGCAGTACTTCAAGCAGCTCGACCATGGCCTGCACGTGCAGGAAGGCCGCGAGCTGCTGGAGCGGGAGCTCGCCCGCTTGAACCTCACCCAGCTCAAGCTGGATCAGATCGCAGCCAAACTGGGCCACGCCCGCCCCGAGGACCTGTATGCGGCCCTCGGACGCGGCGACCTCACCGGTGGGCAGCTCGCGCGTGCCCTGCAGGAGCATTTCCTGCCCGCTCCGGCAAGGCCCATCGTCTCGGCGCCCAAACGCAAGCCGGCGCCCACCGGCGTGCTGGTGGAGGGCGAGGCCAACCTGCTCACCCATCTGGCCGGCTGCTGCAAGCCAGCCCCGCCCGACCCCATCGTCGGTTACACCACACAGGGACGGGGGGTGACCATACACCGCACCGATTGCAGCGTCATACGCCACCTGCCGGCCGAACAGCGGGCAAGGCTGCTGCGGGCCGAGTGGGGTGCAGCCAGCGGCGAGACCTTTGCCGTGGACGTGGAGATCCTGGCCGAGGACCGCCAGGGGTTGATCAAGGACATCGGTGAGCTGCTCGCCCAGGAGCGCATCAACGCCACGCGGGTGAACACCCAGACCACCGACGGCAGCGCCCGCATGGCCTTCACCCTGGAGGTGCGCGATGTCGATCAACTCAGCCGCTTCCTCGCGCGGGTGGCGCATGTGCGAGGGGTGGTGCGGGCGCGGCGAAGATGATAGCCTGGCGACGAGATCGGTCACACCAACGCCAGTTGCCGCCGCCCCAGAGGTGCAAAGAATGTAAGGACTCGTAGCCCGGATGAGACGAAGCGAATCGGGGGACTGACCGTATCGCCCCAGTTCCTGGACTGCGGCCCTGCTGGGCCTGCATCCGGGCCGCATGCTTTCTGCCCCAACCTTTCCCCCACGCAGCAGGAGGGTGTGTCTCATGAGCGGCTCACGCAACTTACACGGTAAGATGTCGGGGTGATACGCTCGTTCAAACACAAGGGCTTAAGCGGTATTATGAAACAGGCAGTCTGGCCGGTATCCAGCCACAGCATGCCACCCGTCTGCGTCTTATGCTCGCGGCCCTGGATACCGCCCACTGCATAGAGGACATGGACATCCCCGGCTTCCGCCTGCACCTTTTGCGGGGCAGCAAGCGTGGACGCTGGTCCATATGGGTCAGCGGCAATTGGCGGCTGACCTTCGAGTTCCGCGATGGCCACGTCCATGCAGTCGATTACGAGGACTATCATTGATGGCCATGCACAACCCACCCCACCCTGGTGAATTCATCGCCCAGGTCTATCTGGAGCCCGACCACATCAGCGCGCGGGCTTTGGCGGCCCATCTGGGGGTGTCGCCGTCCACGCTGAACCGTCTCCTTAGGGGCTCGAGCGGCATCAGCCCCGAGATGGCTCTGCGTCTGGCTAAGGTGCTCGGACGCTCGCCCGAGAGCTGGTTGGCCATGCAGGGCAATTTCGACCTGTGGCGAGCCCGGCAGAGCATCGATCTGCACGCGGTGCACAAGCTCGATCTTTCCCAGGCCGCTGGCGGCTGACCCACCTGAGTAACGGGTCCGCCACGGTAGTGATTGCACCCGCGCGGCCAGCACTACCACCGGCATCTCACGCACCCGTAAAGGACGACCTCCAGGGTTTAGGATAAGTTTTTTCGTCACCGGAAGACCACCATGCAGGAACTGCAGACCCTCATCGAACAGGCTTACGAGCGCCGTGCCGAGATCACCCCCCGCAACGTCGAGCCCAAGGTCAAGGATGCGGTGCTCACCGTCATCGACCTGCTGGACATGGGCGAGCTGCGCGTGGCCACCCGGGCCAACGGGCAGGACTGGATCACCCATCAGTGGGTGAAGAAGGCAGTGCTACTGTATTTCCGCCTGGAGGACAACCAGTTCGTCAAGGGCGGCTATACCAACTACTACGACAAGGTGCCCAGCAAGTTCGCCGACTTCAGCTCGCGCGACTTCCGCGCCGGCGGCTTTCGCGTGGTGCCGCCGGCGGCGGTACGCAAAGGGGCTTACATCGCCCGTAACGTGGTGCTGATGCCCTCCTATGTCAACATCGGTGCTTACGTGGACGAGGGCACCATGGTGGACACCTGGGCCACGGTGGGCTCCTGCGCTCAGATCGGCAAGAACGTGCATCTGTCGGGCGGGGTGGGCATCGGCGGCGTGCTGGAGCCCATCCAGGCCAACCCGACCATCATCGGTGACAACTGTTTCATCGGCGCGCGCTCGGAGATCGTCGAGGGGGTGGTGGTGGAGGACAACTGCGTGATCTCCATGGGGGTGTACATCGGCCAGTCCACCAAGATCTACGACCGCGAGACGGGTGAGATCCACTACGGACGCGTGCCTGCCGGCAGCGTGGTGGTGCCCGGCGCGCTGCCGGCTAAGGACGGCAGCCACAGCCTCTACTGCGCCGTCATCGTCAAGAAAGTGGATGAAAAGACCTTGAGCAAGGTCGGCATCAACGAGCTGCTGCGCGGGGTGTGAAGGCACGCCGCGCCTAGCCCCCGGATGTGGCAGTTCTGGATCGACCGTGGCGGCACCTTCACCGACGTGATCGGCCGCGCCCCCGACGGGCGGCTGCAGGTCGTCAAGCTGTTGTCGGAGGCGCCGGAACGCTATGCGGATGCGGCCATTGCCGGTGTGCGCAGCCTGCTCGGGCTGTCGGCCGACGCCCCCTTCCCGCCGCACACCCTGGCTGCGGTCAAGATGGGCACCACGGTGGGCACCAATGCGCTGCTCACCCGCAGCGGCGAGCCGGTACTGCTGGTGGTCACGCGCGGCTTCGCCGACCAGCTGCAGATCGGCGACCAGGCCCGGCCTGATCTGTTCGCCCTGCACATCGTCAAACCGCGCCCGCTATATGGCCGTGTGCTCGAGGCCGAGGAGCGCATCGACGCCCAGGGCCGGGTGCTCACCCCGCTCGATCTGGCGGGGCTGGAGGCTGAGCTGGCAGCGGCGCGGGCCGAGGGCTACCGCGCCTGCGCCATCGCCTTCCTGCACGCCTGGCGCAACCCCGCGCACGAGCGCGCCGCCGGCGAACTCGCCCGGCGGCTTGGATACGCTCAGGTGACGCTGTCGCATGAGGCGAGCCCCCTCATCAAGTTCGTCCCGCGCGCCGAGACCGCCGTGTTGGACGCCTATCTCAGTCCGCCGGTGCGCCGCTACGTCGAGGCGGTCGCACGGGCGCTGCCACTCGATGCCCGCCTCGAATTCATGCAATCCAACGGCGGCCTCGTCGCCGCCGCGTCTTTCCGCGGGCGCGACAGCGTGCTGTCCGGCCCGGCTGGGGGGCTCGCAGGCATGGTCGCAGTGGGGCGGGCGGCCGGCTTCGAGCGCCTAATCGGTTTCGACATGGGCGGCACCTCCACCGACGTGTCGCTCTATGCCGGGGCCTTCGAGCGCCGCAGTGAGACGGTCATCGCCGGCTGCCGCATCCGCGTGCCCATGCTGGCGGTGCACACGGTGGCCGCCGGCGGCGGCTCCATTCTGCGCTTCGACGGCTTGCGGCTGGCGGTCGGGCCCGAGTCCGCCGGCAGCCGGCCCGGCCCCATGAGCTATCGCAACGGTGGTCCGCTCACGCTGACCGATGCCAACCTACTGCTCGGCCGCATCCGCCCCGAGCACTTCCCGGCCGTGTTCGGCCCCGGTGGCGACCAGCCCCTGGACATAGAGGCCGTGCGGCTGGCCTTTGCCGAGCTGGCCGCCGAGGTCAACCGGGCCACGGCAAGCGCCTACACCGCCGAGACCCTGGCCGAGGCCGCGCTCGACATCGCCGTCGAACACATGGCCGACGCGGTCCGGCAGGTGAGCCTAGCGCGCGGCCTAGACCCGCGTGATCACACCCTGGTCGCCTTCGGCGGGGCCGGCGGACAACACGCCTGCCGGGTAGCGCAGCGGCTCGGTATCGGCCGCATCCTCATCTCCCCCTACGCCGCCGTGCTCTCGGCACTGGGCATAGGGCTGGCCGAGCGGCGCACGATCCGCCAGCAGGCGCTGGAGGCGCCGCTAGAGGAGGCGCTCCTGCCCAGGCTGCAGGCGCTGGCCGACGGCCTGCGGGCCGAGGCCCTGGCGGCGCTGACGCTGCCGGCGGAACAGACGTGTGCGGCAGAGGTGGCCGTACGCGTGTGGCTGCGCCCGCAGCAGGCCGACACCCTGCTCGCCGTGCCGCTCGCATCGGTGGACGAGATGCGCCATCACTTCCACCGGCAGCACGCCGAACGCTACGGCTTCAGCCTGCCCGAGGCGAGCCTCACCTGCGCCGCGCTGGAGGTGGAGGCGGCCGCCGGCGGTGGGGCCTTGCCCACCCCTGCCCTGCCCGCTCGGCCGGGCGCTGCGGAGGCTGAAGTGGAGCTCTTCCTGGCCGGGGGCTGGCGGCGGGCGCCAGTGTATCGCCGCGAACGGCTCGCTGCTGGCCAGGCCTTCGCCGGTCCCGCCCTGGTGGTGGAGGCCGGCACCTGCACGGTGGTGGAGGACGGCTGGCTGTGCACGGTGGACCCCCTGGGCAACCTGGTGCTGCTGCACCGATCCACCCGCCCCGTGCGGCCGGCCGCGGGGCGGTTGGATCCCGCCTGGCTCACCCTGTTCGCCCGCCGCTTCATGAGCATCGCCGAGGACATGGGGGTGCGGCTCGCCGCCAGCGCGCGCTCGGTCAACATTCGCGAGCGGCTGGACTTCTCCTGCGCCCTGTTCGACGCCCGCGGCCACCTCATCGCCAACGCCCCGCACATCCCCGTGCACCTGGGCAGCATGGGTGAGACCGTGCGCGCCTTGATCGAGCGCCACGGCGCCGAACTCGAGCCGGGCGATGCCTGGCTGATCAACTCGCCCTACGCCGGCGGCACGCATCTGCCCGACCTCACCGTCATCATGCCAGGCTTCGACGCCGATGGGCGGCTGGCGTGGTTCACCGCCGCGCGCGCCCATCATGCCGACGTGGGCGGCATCGCCCCCGGCTCCATGCCGGCCACAAGCCGGACGATAGACGAAGAGGGCTGCCGCACGGAAGGGCTACTGCTCCTGCGCGAGGGTCTGTTCCAGGAGGAGGCCGTTCGCACCTGGCTAACCACAGGGCCCTGGCCGGCGCGCAACCCGGAGCAAAACCTGGCCGATCTGCACGCCCAGGTGGCCGCCTGTCTGCTCGGGCAGCGGCTGCTCGCGGCGTTCGCGCAGGAGGTGGGCGAGGCGGCGCTCACCGCCTACATGGGCCATGTGCAGGACTACGCCGAGGCACTCACCCGCCAGCGGCTCAAGCGGCTCGAGGGCGGCGCCTTCCGCCTGCCCCTGGACGGCGGTGCAGTGATCGCCGTGCGGGTGGACATCGACCGGGATACCGGCAGCGCGCGCATCGATTTCACCGGCACCAGCGCCCAGCGGCCCGACAACCTCAACGCCCCGGCCAGTGTGGCCCGCTCCTGTGTGCTCTACGTCCTGCGCACCCTGATCGACGCGGACATCCCCCTGAACGCCGGCGTGCTGCGGCCCATCGAGCTCGTCCTGCCCGCGGGCAGCCTGCTCAACCCGCGGCCGCCGGCGGCGGTGGTGGCCGGCAACGTGGAGACGGCGCAAAACATCGTCGATGCCCTGTACGGCGCGCTGGGGGTGTTGGCCGCCAGCCAGGGCAGCATGAACAACCTCGCCTTCGGCGATGGCCGTTTGCAGTATTATGAGACCCTGTGCGGCGGCACCGGCGCGGGCGCCGGTTTCGACGGCGCCAGCGCCGTACACAGCCACATGACCAATTCGCGCCTGACCGACCCCGAGGTGCTGGAACTGACCTATCCCGTGCGCGTGGAGCGCTTCGCCATCCGCCGCGGCTCCGGCGGCGCCGGCCGCTGGCGTGGCGGCGACGGGGTGGTACGCGCCCTGCGCTTCCTCGCCCCCATGCAGGGCAATCTGCTCGCGCTGCGGCGCGAGGTCGCCCCCTTCGGGCTCGCCGGTGGCGCGGCCGGGGCGTGCGGCCGGCAGTGGATCGAGCGCGCGGATGGAAGCCTCACCCCCCTGCCCGGCATCGCCGCATTTAGCCTGCAGGCGGGCGACCTGCTGGTGATCGAGACCCCGGGCGGGGGCGGTTACGGTAACGATGCCGAGACCACGCCATGGCCCCCCGCCTGAGGACCCGTAGGAGCGGTGTTAGCCGCGACCGGCAATGCAGGTCCAGCGGGGGCGGGCGGCCTGGTGGCCGTGATCGCGCCTACCCCCGCCCTCGTCCATAGCCCAATCAGGGGTGAATCCGGATGCACAAGACCCTGTCGATCCTGCTCGGCGCCCTGCTCACCTGTCCGGCGTGCGCCTTCCAGGTGGCCGACTTCGAAAGCGGCATGGGCAAGGCGGAGGTGATGGAAAAGCTCATCACCCAGTGGAACTTCGACAAGGTCGAGGAGCCTTCGGCCGACACCATCCTGGCCTACGACACCCAGCCCGAACTCAACCGCCGCTATCTGTTCCGCTTTTGCAAGGGGAAACTGACCGGTTTCGAGCAGGACATCAAGCCGTCCATGAAGGCCCTGGCCATCGTCATCAACAACTACACGCACAAGTACGGCCAGCCCGTGCGCGTGTATGCCAACACCCATGTGGTGAGCAACGGCGAGAAACACGTCCTGGGCCTATTCTGGAAGAGCGGGGCCGACCACATCGGCGTCAAGTACATCATCCTGCCCACGGTCGAGCAGATGAGCCTGTCGTTCGAGACCAGCAACCTCTGCTACCCCACCCCGCGTTTTTGAGTTGAGGCAGGGCCGCAGGGCGGGCGCCCCTGCGCAAACCGCCGCGCGCTGCCCATCGTGCCGCCTCGTCCGGATCACGGCCGCTTGCAGCCTCAACCCCCCTGCGCCAGGGCGAAGCGGGCGAGCGGCACATAATGCGCGCCCTCAGGGCGCAGGATGGACTCCATCAGCAGGAATTCGCCCACCGGCCAGACGATGGGGGTGATGGGTGGGTCCGCCGGTCGGCAGTCGGTGTTGCGCAGCAGCGTGACATGGGTCTTGAAGGGCTTGCGGTCGAAGGCTATGCCGGCGCACTCGAGCGCATGAGCGAGGTCTTCCGCCAGCCGCGGCAGGGCGGCCGGCGGTGCGCTCGCGCTGGCATAGGCGATGCGGTTGTGCGTCCAGCACTCGGCGCGGTCCAGGTTCAGCGTGAAGGCGGGGACGCACACCCCGGCGGCGGCCGCCTGCAGCGCGGCCAGCCGTGCACGGGGCAGCGCCCCGACGAACAGCAGGGTCAGGTGCAGGCCCTCCGCCCGCATGCGCCGTCCGCCGCGCAGCCGGTGCAGCCGCGCGGCCAGGCGGTCGAGCGCCGCGCGTGTGGCCGGGTCCGGCCACAGGGCGAAGAACACACGGGCGGGGTCGTTCAGGGGCGCTGGATCAGGCATATGGCCTGCGCGGCGATGCCCTCGCCCCGACCTGCGAAGCCCAGCCGCTCGGTGGTGGTGGCCTTGACGTTGACCGCCTCCGGCTCCACCTCCAGGTCCGCAGCGATGTTGGCGCACATGGCCGGGATGTGGGGCGCAAGCCGCGGCGCCTGCGCGATCACGGTAGCGTCCACGTTGATGACCCGCCAGCCCCGCGCACGCAGCAGGCCCACCACGTGGCGCAACAGTTGGCGGCTGTCGATACCGGCATAACGCGGGTCGCTGTCGGGGAAGTGACGGCCGATGTCGCCCAGGGCCGCCGCGCCCAGCAGGGCGTCGCAAAGCGCGTGCAGGAGCACGTCGGCGTCCGAGTGCCCGAGCAGACCCCGCTCGTGCGGGATGTCCACCCCGCCCAGCACCAGCCGCCGGCCTACGGCGAAGGCGTGCACATCGAAACCCTGCCCGACGCGCAGCTGCATTCAACCCTCCTGGCAAGCGAGTCGCAGAAACATACGCCGGTGCGGGATGCCGGCCTCGTCGAACTGGGGGCCCACGGGCTGGAAGCCGAAGCGGGCGTAAAACGGCAGGGCGTGCACCTGGGCGTGCAGGCTCACCTGCTGCAGGCCGAGCGTGCGGGCATGCGCCAGTACGGCGCGCATGAGTGCACTGCCCACACCCCGGCGGCGCCACTGCGGCAGCACCGCCATGCGGCCGATGCGCGCATCGGCGGTAAGCCGCGCGGTGCCCACCACCTGGTCTGCGGCCTCGGCCAGGAACCAGTCACAGCGAGGGTCGTCCGGCTCCCATTCGAGCGCCTCGGGCACCCCTTGCTCCTGGATGAACACCGCCCGGCGCACGGCGGCGATGGCCGCCTCGTCGCGCGGCCAATCGGCGCGCCGCACACGCAGGGCGACATCGCGTTCGCCGCCAGCCCCCGGCCCGGTTAAAATGGTGTGCGTCATCACCCGCTTAGTGTGCCATGAAACTGTACGGCATCCCCAACTGCAGCACGGTCAAGAAGGCACGCGCCTGGTTGGAGGCGCGCGGCATCGAATATGCATTCCACGATTTCAAAAAGCACGGGGTGCCGCGGGAGCTGCTGCAGACCCTCATGCAGATCATGGGCTGGGAGGCGCTCATCAACCGCAACGGCCCCACCTGGCGCAAGCTGCCCGAGGCGCGGCGGGCGCAGGTGCAGGACGACGCCTCAGCGCTGGCCCTGATGGAAGAGCACCCCAGCGTCATCAAGCGGCCCATCCTCGACCGTGACGGTCAATATCAGGTGGGCTTCTCCGAAGAAAACTACGCCGCGTTCTTCGGCGAATGAGCGCCAGCGCCTCGTCCCCGGCCAGGGTCATCGACTACGCCCGCGAGCTGATCGCCCGCCGCTCCCTCACGCCCGAGGATGCCGGCTGCCAGGAGTGGTTGGCCGCGCGGCTGGCACCGCTCGGCTTCCATCTGGAATGGGTGCGCTGCAACGGGGTGACCAATCTGTGGGCGCGCCGCGGCACGAACCCTCCGCTGGTATGCTTCGCCGGCCATACCGACGTGGTGCCCACCGGTCCCATCGAGCGCTGGTCCTACGACCCCTTCACACCGACCCTGAGCGACGACTGCCTGTACGGTCGCGGGGCGGCCGACATGAAAGGCTCCATCGCCGCCTTCCTCGCCGCGGTGGAGGACTTCCTCGCCGCCCGCCCCGACCACCCCGGCAGCCTCGCCTGGCTGATCACCTCCGACGAGGAGGGGCCGGCGGTGGACGGCACCGTACGGGTGGTCGAGCGCCTGCGCGCGCGCGGCGAGACCATCGACTACTGCATCGTGGGCGAGCCGACCTGTGCCCAGCGCTTCGGCGACACCCTCAAGAATGGCCGCCGCGGCTCGCTCACCGGCCGGCTGCGCGTGCACGGGGTGCAGGGCCACATCGCCTATCCGCAGCTGGCCCAAAACCCCATCCACCTGGCCGCCCCCGCCCTGGCGGAGCTGGCGGCCATGCAATGGGACACGGGCAGCGCCGACTTCCCGCCCACCACCTGGCAGATATCCAACATCCATGCCGGCACGGGGGCCAACAACGTGATCCCGGGCGAGCTCGACGTGGTGTTCAATTTCCGCTTCTGCCCGGTGAGCACCCCGCAGTCCCTGCAGCAGCGGCTCAGCGCCGTGCTCGACCGGCATGGCCTGAAATACACGCTGGACTGGGAGCTGGGGGCGAAGCCCTACTACACCCCGCGCGGCCGCCTGGTGGAAGTGCTGAGCGAGGCCATCCGCACCACCACCGGTGTGGTGCCGGAGCTGTCCACCACCGGGGGCACCTCGGACGGGCGCTTCATCGCCGAGGTGGCCCGCGAGGTGGTGGAGTTCGGTCCGGTCAACCGGACCATACACAAGATCGACGAGTGCGTAGGGGTGCAGGAGCTGCAGCAGCTCGCCGGCATCTATCGCTTCACCCTGGAGCGGCTGCTCGATGTTCGCTGAGGCACGCGAACACCTGCTGACCGTGCGCGACTGGCTGCGCTATGCGGTCTCGCGCTTCAACGGCGCGCATCTCGCCTTCGGCCATGGCACCGACAACGCCCACGACGAGGCGGCCTATCTGATCCTGCACACCCTGCATCTGCCCATCGACCGGCTGGAGCCCTATCTGGACGCGCGGCTCACCCCGAGCGAGATGCAGCACCTCGCCCACGTGCTCGACGCGCGTCTGCATCAGCGCCTGCCCGCCCCTTACATCACGCGCGAGGCCTGGCTGCAAGGCCACCGCTTCTACGTGGACGAGCGGGTGATCATCCCCCGTTCCTATCTCGCCCCCCTGATCCTGGAGCAGTTCCAGCCTTGGCTCACCCATCCGGTCGAACGTGCGCTGGACCTGTGCACAGGCTCGGGTTGCCTGGCGGTGCTGCTGGCGCTAGCCTTCCCCGAGGCGCAAGTTGATGCGGTCGATCTGTCGGCCGATGCGCTCGAGGTGGCGCGACGCAACGTGGCCGATTATGGCTTGCAGGGGCGGGTGCGGCTGCTGGAGTCGGACCTCTACGCCGCCCTGTCCGGCCAGCGCTACGACCTGATCGTGGCCAACCCGCCCTATGTCACGGAGGCGGCCATGCAGGCCCTGCCGCCGGAATATCGCCATGAGCCTCGGCTGGCCCTGGCCGGCGGTGAGGACGGGCTCGCCGTGGTACGGCGCATCCTGGCCGAGGCCCCCGCCCATCTCAACCCCAACGGCTGGCTCGCGGTGGAGATCGGCCACAACCGCGCTGCGCTGGAGGCGGCCTATCCCGGTCTGCCCTTCGTCTGGCCCGAGCTGGACGGCGGCGAGGACACCGTCTTCCTCATCCCCCGCCAGGCCCTCAAACCGACCGGTTGAGCGACTGGGCCGGCGGCCGGATGCGGTAGAATCAAGGCCGGGTGTCGTGCAGCGCGCGGCCGCTTGCACCACCCGTCCAGCGGGAGACTCACAGCATGGAACAGCAACTGGACATCTTCGTCAGCTCCTTCACCTCGTTCTGGAACGAACTGGCTCGCTTCGTGCCGCAGCTGCTGGCGGCCGTGGTGCTGCTGTTCGTGGGCTGGCTGCTGGCCAAGATCGCGCGTACGGGCATCATGCGTCTGCTCGAACTGCTGCGCTTCGAGCGGCTGACCGAGCGCTCCGGGCTGGAGGCCTTCCTCAAACAGGCCGATCTCGACGTCTCCGTCTCCCACGTGCTGGGCAACCTGGTCTATTGGCTCATCATCCTGGTGATGATCGTCACCGTGGCCAATTCACTGGGGCTGCACATGGTGGCCGACCTGTTCAACAAGGTCGTGCTGTACATCCCCAACGTGATCGTGGCCATCCTGGTGCTGGTCTTTGGCACCATCCTCGCCCGTTTCATCAACCGCATCGTCTTCGCCTGGCTCAACAACGTGGGTTTCTCCGGGGCGCTCACCGTCTCCACCTTCTCCGAGTACGCGATGGTGGTGTTCGTCTTCTTCATCGCCCTGGAACAGCTGCAGATCGCCAGCGAACTGATCACCGCCGCCTTCGTCATCGCCTTCGGCGCGGTCGGGCTCGCCTTCGCCATTGCCTTCGGGTTGGGTGCGAAGGACTGGGCGGCGCGGGTGATCGAGCAGACGGTGAACAAGAAGAAATAGCCCGCCGCCGGCCGGACCGGCTCATAGCGTCCCCGTGGGTGTGTCCTGCCCCGGCGGCGCGGCCTGCCCGCCCTGCTCCAGACGGTAGAGCCAGGCGAGCAGTTCGGCCACCGCCACATAGAGCTCGGCGGGGATGCGCGCGTCCAGGTCCACCTGCATGAGTAGCGCGACCAGTTCGGGCGATTCGTGCACGTAGACCCCGGCGGCGCGGGCGCGGGCGATGATCTCCTCGGCCAACAGACCGCGGCCCTTGGCCACCACCCGCGGGGCGCCGTCCTGTGGGGTATAGCTCAGGGCGACCGCCTCACGGGGCGGATCGGTCCGCTCCATCCCCCCTCTCCAGAGGCCGCAGCTCCAGCCCCTGCAGACGCAAGCCAGCCGCTTGCAGCCGCTCACCCAACTCGGCCAGGGCCTGCCGGCACCGCGCCAGACCGTGCGCGGCATCGGCTGCCATGCGCACGTGCAACCCTGCGGCAGACAGCCGCAGCACGGCATGAAACTCACCCAGCCGCGCCAGATCCAGCCTCAATTCGGTGCACCACACCGCTGCCTGGGCCTCGGCGGCCGGCGGCCTGTCTTCGCGCACGCTCCACCACAGCGACTGACCCGGCCAGGCCTGGCCCTGCCAGACCCAAGGCGCACCTTCCAGCAGTGCGAGCTGCCGCGCCGCCAGCCGCGCCGCCTCCTCCGGCATGCGTTCCGGCCCCATGGGCGCGGCTGCCCTTGTCGCATCAAGCCGGGCCTGGGGTTCCTGACGGATGGTCTCCAGCGACAACTCGCCGCGCACCCAGCGAGCCAGGTGCGACTCGTAGAACAGCCCGCTGGCGCGCAGCACCTGCTGCAGCCGCTGGGCGATCTGGTCCGGCCCGGCCTGGCGGGAGGTGTCGGGCGCACCGTCGATGGCAGCCGCCGCCGGAAATGCCGTGTCCTGCTGGACCGACCCTGGAGTCAACGGCTGGGCCGGGGCGTTGGGGGGCTGCGGGATGAGCGGCGCGACCGGCGTCGTCATCGGCCCTGCGGACGCCAGGCGCAGCAATGCCGCCAGCTCGATCGCCGCCGCACTCAGCTGCACGCCGGGGGTGTGCGGGGGCGGTGGCAGCAGAAAGGTCGGCCGCGGGCTGCCGGTGAGATAGATCAGCGTCAGTGTCTGTCCGGGCCGCAGGCGCATACCGGCCGGCAGGCCCATGTCCAGCACCTCGCCGGCCACCCGCACCAGGCTGCGGCCGGCGGCGGTGACCTGCAGCACCTCGGCCGCATAGCGCTGCCCCGGCTGCAGTCGCGCTGCCTCCGGCGCCGGCGCATCAGGGCGCGCCGGTCGCACCAGTTCCGCGGCCTGATGCCTGAACCAGGCGATCAGCTGTGCGGACAGGGGGGTCGCAGACATGACGGCGCCGCAGGCGCGGCGGCTGAGGTCGGCCTACGAGCCGACACGGTTGAGGGCGATGATCAGCTCCGCCTCGCCGCGCGAGATACCGCAGCGGCTGGCCAGCTCCTGTGCGCTCAGGCCCTCGCGCGCCAGGCGCACCGCCCGACCATAAGGGGTGTCGTCCTCGCGCTGCGGCGCGTTCTGCTGCAGGCGCGCCTCCAGTTGCTCCAGCCGGCGGCTCAGCTGTGCCACCTCGGCGCGCAGCTCAGCCACCGCCTGCGCATCAGGTCCGGCGGCAGGGGTCTGCGCGGCGGTGTCGGATTGCATGCGTCGACGGCGGGTAAACACCGCCGCCTCCAGCAAATAGATCAGACTGGCGAGGATAACGGCGACGAGCAGCTCGCGCCATGAGATGACGATGGCATCCATATCCCATGAACCCACCCCGGTGGATGCCTGATTGTATGCCAGTCATGGCCCGGCATGGGGCCGCGTGTTCATGACACACCGCCGGGGTCTCCGCGCAGGCCGGCGGCGATGTTGCGGTTGATGGCGATGAGGATGTCGAGCTTCTCCGGGTTGGGGTCGGCGATGAGCTCCAGACTGCGCTTGTCGATGAAGGCGGTCAGATTGATGAGGTTCTGCCGCAACTCCGTGGGCATGGGATGATCCGGGTTCAACAGCTCGGCCTGGAACAAGGTCCACACGCGCAGATTGTGCCGCACGGCATTCTCGATCCGTTCGGCCATTCGCTCCCCGCTACCCTGCCTGGCCTGGTCGAGCATGTCCGCCGCTTTGGTCAGCACGCTTGCCTCGAGCTCGCGCCCGGATAATGTCGCCTTTTCCACACTGAGATAGGCCTCAAGCGCAGGATGGTTCATCGCCCTGGTGCTCCTGTTCGATCTGCAACAACTGTCGTGCCAAACGCAACGCCGGGTAGAACCGCCCACAGGCCAGCTCGGCGTTGATCTTGGCCATGACATCGGCAGATTCAGGCCATTGCTTGAGCACTTCGGTTACCAGCAAGGCATATTTGCGTTGATATTCGGACAGGTGGGCCGCGTCCATGTACATCAGCTGTACGCATAGATACAGCCTCTTGGCCAAGGTGTTCGCGGTCTGTTCCGTGAGGATGTCTTTTTCCCGCAGCACGGGGACGTCGTTGAGCACGCTCAACTCCGCGCTGTGATCGCCGTTCTGGATCACGGCCCCGGCGATGAACAGCTTCTCGCCGGGTTTGAGGCTGATCTTAAGCGGCATATGGATCGAGCCGGGCGCGTGCCGCATCGCTGCCCGCGCTGAGCGGGTGCGCAGATTGACGCAGACGGGCTGCCGTATCGCGCATCAAGGCGCTGACCTCGGCTGCTTGTGGATCGAACTGGCCCACCTCCGGCCACATCTTCGCCCCCTCGATCTGCTCGCTCAGGGCTGTGTGCTGCTGACGCAGCAAGACGCGATAGGCATCGAGCCGTTCGCCATATCCTTGCCACTCGGCATCCAAAGCGGCCTCCGGCGGCGGATCAGGAGGTTCGGGCAAACGCAGCCCGCTGTCGTGTTCCGGCGGCACGATCAGCGCCTCGATCTGGTGACGCAAGGCGCTGATGGAACGCAAATAGTGTTGCCGCTCCTCGCTGCCGATGGGAAAGGGTGGGTAATTCTTGACCATGGCGGCAATCTCCCTCTGCATCCTATGCACGAGTTCGTCCACGCGCTCAGCGGCGTTGCGCTGCTGAGCGGCGGCCTGCACCTGCGCGAGCAGCTGATCTTTGCGTTGCCAAAGCACGCCAAAGGTGGACAGCCGCAAGCCCACCTGTGCCATGCCCTCGCTATGGGAAGAGGGATGACCAGGACTACGCTCGTGCGCACCGTGCACCATCGCTGCAGCCGTATCCACCACCCTGTACATAGGGCCAGCAAGCATGGTGATCTTATCCATGGCGTGCCCTCCTGTGGCTTAAGGCCCGCGCCGGTCCACGCCCGGCGCAGGCCTCGTGCCCACCGACTCAAGCCCGATTAGAAGAGCCTGAGTATGCTCTGCGCCGCCTGAGAGGCCAGCGACAGCGAGGTCACACCAAGCTGCTGTCTGGTCTGCAACATCAGCATGTTGGCGCCTTCCTCGTTGGTATCGGCCACGGTGAGCTTGGTTGCACCATCCTTGAGGGTATTGACCATGTCGGTGATGAAGGTCTGCCGGTAGGTCAGCACGCTCAGGTTGGCGGCCAGCTCAGAGGACCGGGTGCGCAGGGTCGCCAGCGCGGCATTGAGGGTGGCCTCGATCCCGTTGAGCTCGGCTGCGGTGTCCATATCACCCGAAGTGATCGTGCCCACACCCGAGGCCGTACCCCCCGAAATGGCCAGGCCGCTGGCGGTGGCGTTGAAACCGTTCATCACCAGCGAGGTGCTCGCATTTTCGTTGAAATTCACCGTCAGCGTGGTGGAACCCGTGAGGAAGTTCACACCCTTGTAGCTGGCGTCCTGTTGGAAGTTGTTCAGCTGCCGAATGGCTTCATTGTATTGTGTGGCCAACCCGCTGAGCATGGTCCCGCTGTTGGGGTCGTTCAGGGCGTTGCGCGCCTGGTTCACGATGGAACGCAGGTTTTCGATCACACTGGT
Source organism: Thiobacillaceae bacterium (assembly GCA_025054655.1). GTDB lineage: Bacteria > Pseudomonadota > Gammaproteobacteria > Burkholderiales > Thiobacillaceae > JANWZL01. The sequence goes on from JANWZL010000030.1 coordinate 21,388, forward strand.
GATGGCCTTCACGCCGTTGTCGGCGGCCTTCACGGTTTGGATGGCCTCGCTGATGTAGTCCTTGAGTCCGTTGAGCAGATCGGCGCGTTGGTTATGCGCGCGGGCGGCGAAATAGTTGGTGGGGTTGTCCACCGCACTGTTGACCTTAAGCCCGGTGGCGAGCCGCTCCTGGGTGCGGCCCATCAGTTCGTTGGTGTTCTGCAGGCTGACCAGGTTGGCCCGCATGGCGGCGGTGAGGGTGATTTGCGACATGGCAGACTCCTTTCTAGGAAGGTGGCATCAAACGGGAACTTCTTTCCCGCACCCCCCTTATCGGCAGTCGCCTGTCCTGACTAATAGTACTTATGTACTAGTTTGCGAGCCAGGCCTGCAACCAGCGTTCGGAGTGATCTTCCAGGATCCACTCGCGGCAGATGTAGTCGCGCAGCCGTTCCCCTTCCTTGTGCAATGCATCACGGTCGCGCACGCGCTCCAGGATGGCCTCGCACCAGGCCTTGAAACGGTTGGGCACGCGCGTAACCGGATAGTCTCCGCGGTAGGGGGTAAGGTCGGTACAGACCACGGGATAGCCGAGGATGCCATACTCGAGCAGGCGCAGATGGCTCTTGGCGTGGTTGAAGGGCACATCCTCCAGCGGGGCCACCGCCAGGTCGAGGTCCAGGCTGGCCAGTTTGGCCGGATATTGTTCAATGGGCACACCGGGGTGGAACTCCTTGACGTAGGGGCGGGCCTCGTCCAGGCACATGCCCAGGAAGACCCAATCGACCTCCTTTGCCGTGGCCTTAATCACCTCGGTGAGGATGGCGAGATCGCCATGGTGCTGTCCCGCCCCCGCCCAACCCACGCGGGGCTTGCCCTCGCGCCGTTTTGGCCTGGGCAGCTTGAGCCACACCGCTCCTTCCAGGTGGTTTTGCACCACCACCACCGGAGGTCCCAGATCGCGGTAGGTCTCGGCCAGATACTCGGTGGAGACGACGAAGCGGTCGCACAAGGAGACCGCCTTGCGGAAGCGTTTGTAGAGGTCCTTTTGTTCCACCAGTTTCTGCCGTACCGGGCTCTTGATCGGCACGTTGGTGATCAGATCGTCGATCTCGAAGACGCGAAAGGCAGAGCTATATGCGCGATATTGCTCGATCAGCCGGATCTGCTCCTCAGTCACCTGACGTTGCAGCACGATGCTGTCGGGCTGCATGCGGGCGAGTTCCGCCGGCCCGAGATAGCTGCCCGTCTCCCAACCCATGAGCCGGCCTTGGGCGTTGAGCACCCGCATGGGGGCGATGATGCGGTACTCGCCGCAGCCTTGGCGGTCGGCC
>JANWZL010000050.1 GCA_025054655.1 Thiobacillaceae bacterium
ACCAGTGCGCCCTTGCGCATCGTCACCCTCCTGGGGGTATTCACCCTGCTATTCGGCGCCGCGGTCGCCGCCGAGGCCCTCATCGGCTGGCTGCGCGGGGTGGCGGTGTCCGGTTTCACCACCACCATCATTACCCTGCTCGTGATCGGCAGCGTGATCATGATCAGCCTAGGGGTGATCGGCGAGTATATCGCCAAGATCTACGACGAGCTGAAGGCGCGGCCGATCTACCTGGTGCAGGAGCAGACCCCCGGACCGGTGGCATCGGCGGCCAAGCCCGCGGGCATACCCGGTGTGCGCACACCCGTCGAGGACGAGCCGGCCTCCCAGACATGAACAGCTTGCTCGACACCCCGCTGGACCAGACCCTCAAGCGTCTGTGGTCACGCCTGCCGCAGGCCTGGAAGCTCGCCTTCGCCGCCCTCGCGGTGGTGCAGCTGCTGGCCTTCGGCTTCGAGATGACCAATCTCACCCTGCACCACGACGATCTGGCCCAGATCTTCATCCAGGACACCCAGCTGGGGCGTTATCTGGGCCGTTTCAGCACCGGCTGGTGGCATTACTACACCCAGGGGGCCTATTTCATGCCCTTCTGGCAGATGGTGCAGGCCATCGTGCTAATGGGCGCCTATGCGCTCACCATCGCCCAGCTCTGGGGGCTGCGGCGCGGCTTCGACATCGCCGTCGTCGGTGCACTGATGGTGGTCTTCCCCTACATGGCGCACGTCTATCAATACAACACCACCATGGCCACCTACACCGTCGCGCATCTGCTCGCGGCGCTGGCCATCCTGTGGGCCGTGCGGGCGCGCGTGCACACCATCCTGCTGGCCGCCGCCTGTCTGTTCTTCGCCTTCTCCTTCTACCAAAGCGTGGCCAACAACGCGGCGGTCATCTTTCTCACCTGGCTGCTGCTGCGCTGGCTCGATGCTGACACGGCGCAGGCGGGCGAGCCACGCCCCCGGTTGTGGCGGCCGCTGCTGTCGACCGTGCTGGCGGCACTGATCGGGGGGCTCGCCTACGTCGCCGTGGTCAGGTCCATGGACATCCCCTTCGATGACTACCAGAGTGCGGGGCAGGCGTTCGAGCTAGGCCGAAGTATCGACCCCGTGCTGGCCCTGCGCACCCTGTACGAGGGCAGCCGCGCCTTCTACCTGTGGCCCGAGTTTTATTTCCCCCTGCCGCTCAAATTGGCCCAACTCGCCCTGCTCGGCGGCGCCCTGTTCGTCTGCATCGCATTGCCCCGACGTCCCTGGCGCAAGGCCGTTGCCGTCGCTCTGCTGCTGGCGGTCACGCTGGCCCCGCGCGCCCTGCAGATGCTGCATCCGCACGGTCATTTCCATCAGCTCACGCTCACTGCCTATGCCGTGGTCGTCGCCGGGGCGGCCGCGCTCATCCTGCGCCATGGCCGCGCCTGGGCCGGCAATGGCACACGGCTGGTCGCGCTCTTCCTCATCCTCGGCTACATCGTGCAGTGCAACTGGATCTCGACCGTCAACCTGCTCAACACCCAGGCCCACTTCCACACCCTGGGTCAGATCCTGGCCCGTGTGCGCGCGCTGCCACCCCAGGCCTGGGACGGCCGCACCGTCGTGGTGGTCGGCCGGCTCGACATGGCGCGCGAGCACCCCTACCGGCCGGCCATCGGGGTGGCCCCGCGCTTCATGGATGCCGCCCACATGGACCGCATGGCGCGCCTGCTGCGCGACCCGGTGCGCTTCGTCGCCGCCGATGAGCACACCGCCTGGGCGCTCGATTATGCCCGTATCCACCCGACCTGGCCGGCCGCCCAGAGCGTCACCGCCCTGCACGGTCGGGCCTTGGTCGTGCTGTCGCAAGACCCCCGCGCACCATGAGCACGCACGCCACGGCACACGGACCGACGCCAGACGGCGCGACTGCGGGCGGCCTGCGGGTACTCATGTACACGGCCTACCTCGAACCCGAATACAGCGGTGCGGCCCTGCAAGCCCTGACCCTGGCGCGCGAGCTGCGTCGGCGCGGACACCGCATCGAGTTCGTCACCAACCGCTGGGCGTCCCTGCCTGAACGGGGTGAGATCGACGGTTTTCCGGTCTGGCGCATCGAGGCCGGGCGGCTGCGCAAGCATCGCGAGCTGCGGCTGTGGTTCAACCTCGCCCGGCTGGCCTGGCGACGGCGGCGGGAATTCGACATCCTGCACAGCCACGGCGCCTACTACACCCATGCCTTTATCGGCCCGCTCGGGCGCTTGCTGGGGCTGAAGACGGTGGCCAAGGCGAGCCTCGCGCGGGACGATCTGGAGGACCTCTCGCGCCCGCTCATCGGCTGGGTGCACCGTCAGATGTTGCGTCAGGTGGATGCCTGTGTGGCCATCAG
>JANWZL010000071.1 GCA_025054655.1 Thiobacillaceae bacterium
TGCTGCAGCGCGCCCTGGGTGTGGATGCGCTCGGTGGCCACCACGCGCACGCCCACGCCGAGCTGGAAACCGCTGGGCAGCTGGGTCTGTTGCGAGGACTGCGCGCCGGGCTGGCGGATGACTTGGTAGAGCAGGTCCTCGAACACCGCGCGCGCCTTCTTGAAACCGGTGGTGTTGACGTTGGCCAGGTTGTTGGAGAGGACGTCGAGCTGGGTCTGCTGGGCGTCCAGCCCGGTGCGGGCGATGTGCAGCGATCGAAGCATGCCTGTCTCCCCTAGACGCGGGCGATCAACTTGTCGGCAGCGCGGGCGTTTTCGTCGGCGCTGCGGATGAGGCGCATCTGCAGCTCGAATTGGCGCGAGGCGGAGATCATCTGCACCAGGGCCTCGGCCGGGTTGACATTGCTCGCCTCCAGGGCGCCGACGGTCAGTCGCACGTTTGCGTCAGCCGGGATCGGCGTCCCGGTGTGGCTGCGGAACAGGCCGTCCTCGCCGCGCACGAGGTGAGCTTCCGGCGGGTTCACCAAGCGGATGCGGCCGGCGATCGCCACTGCGGTGCGATTCTCCCCTGGCGGGATGGTGGAGACGGTGCCATCCGCGGCGATGGCCACCTCCTGCTCGGGCGGGACGGCGATCGGACCGCCATCGCCGAGGACGATATGACCCGTCACCGTCTGTATGAGCCCGTTCGGGCCGACCTCCAGCGCACCCGCGCGGGTGTAGGCCTCGCCGCCGCCCACGTCTTGCACGGCGATGAAGCCCGACCCGCGCACGGCCACGTCCAGCGGCCGGCCGGTGTGCCGCACGGGGCCGGGGCTGAAATCGGTGGCCGGGGTGGTCTCCAGCACGAAGGCGCGGGTGCGCGCCCCCTCCCCCACCACCGGCAGCGCCCGGAACACGGCGAGCTGCTGCTTGAACCCGGTGCTGTCCACGTTGGCCAGGTTGTGCGCGACCAGGGCCTGGCGCCGTGTGGCCTCGCGCGCACCGGTCATGGCGATGTAGAGGACGCGGTCCATGCCTCAACCCCCTGTAGGCGCGGTGTCAGCCGCGACCCGCACGACCAGGGCCGGGGTGTCGTGGGCGCATTCGTGTAGGAGCGACGAAAGCGACCTGCGCAACCCGCGCAGCCGTACCCGCAGGCACCCTCCGACCGCCGGCAAGGTCGCGGCTTGCGCCGCGCCTACATGGATGTGACCCCTCATCTCAGATTCACCAGGGTCTGCAAGACTTGATCCTGGGCGCGGATGGTCTGGGCATTGGCCTGATACACCCGCTGGGCGACGATCAGATTGACCAGCTCCTGAGTCAGGTCCACGTTGGATTCCTCCACTGCCCCTGAACGCAGTGTGCCTAGGTTTGGGCTACCCGGAGCCTGTGGATTGAGGGGTTGGCCCGAGGCTGATGTCTCCACCCACAGGTTGTTGCCTATAGGCAAGAGCCCATTGGGATTTGGAAAATTGGTCAGTACGATTTGCCCTAGGGCCTGGGTTTGCCCATTCGTGTAACGTCCAAGGATTAGGCCATCATCAGCGACCGAAATGCCGGCCAATTGACCCGTGGCATATCCATTTTGCTGCGCGCTATAGATGCCGAACGCGGCGCCGTATTGCGTCGTCCCTGTGAAGTCCAGATCTCCGCTGGCAAGAGTGATAGGGTTGGCCCCAGTAGCCAGGGCCGTAGCCGGGATGGTCAGGGCAGAGGCCGTCGAGGTGGCAAGGGAACCATCGGCATTGAAACTCAAGTTGCCTATGGGGGTAGGCGTCAACAGGGTCGTTGCGCCGGCTGTGTTCGTGACTGTAGCGTAAACCTCCCATTGCAACGGCGTGGAAGTACGGCGGAAATAGAAGCTCAGCGTATGCGCATTGCCCAGACTGTCATAGACGGCCATCGCTGTGGTGTGGTTGTAGCTAGCTGGGTTGGTATGGCTGAATGCCGTGCTGGGCACGGCAGCATTCGCATCCAGATTTATAGCCAGCTCGATACGGCTGGTTGATTGAGGGGCATTGTTGAAGGTTACGATCTGCAGTGGACCAAAGGTATTGTTGGTCAGCCCCATCAATCTCTGTCCAGTGTTACTCACGATGTAACCTTCGCGGTCGAGCTGAAATTGCCCATTGCGGCTATACACCCGTGCCCCGCCATCGTCGAGCAAGAAAAACCCATTGCCGTTGATGGCGATGTCCAGCGGGTTGTCGGTGATGGCGATGTTGCCTTGGCTGAATTGTTGATTGATCGCCGCCACTTGCACGCCTATACCTGGCTGCAACCCCCCCGTACCAAACAGCGAGTTGGCATAGATATCGGCAAACTCCACCCGACTCGATTTAAACCCGACCGTGGCCACGTTCGCGATATTGTTGCCGATGACATCTAGACTCTTGGCTGCGCCGTTGAGCCCGCTCAAGCCTTGCTGGAAGCTCATCTCACCCTCCTCAGAAGATTTGTCGCAGCGTATCGAGCCCCTGCCGGCCTGAGTGTTCGAGTTCCAGCTCTACGCTAGCAGCGGCTAGGATCACGCTGCGCACGCGGTCCATGCTCAAAGGTGTGGCGGCCACCGCTTGTGCGCCGCGCTCGGCAATGACCTTGTAGCGATAATCCCCTGAAGGAAGCGCCACGCCCGCGGCATCGCGACCGTCCCAAACGAAGCGATGCACACCGGCAGGCAAGGCCCCCAGCTCCAGCCAGCGCACCCTCTCGCCAGCGGCATCCAGCACCTCTATGCGCACACGGTCGGCCGTAGCCTTCAGCTCCACGACCCCGATGGCCTCGCCCCCCGCGAGCGACAGACGATCGCCCGCGACCAGAACCTGGCGGCCGATCAGGGCGGCCGTCTGCAGGGCCTGGCTGGCACGTTGGCTGTCCAACAGGGCATCGAGCCCTGCATTGAGCCGATTGATGCCCTCCACGGTGGACATCTGTGCCAGCTGCAGGGTCATCTGCGCATTGTCCAGCGGGTTCAAGGGGTCCTGGTTCTTCAGCTGCGCCACCAGCAGCTGGAGGAAACGCTGCCCGAGGGCCTCCATGTCGTTTGGCGCCGCGGCGCGCGCACCGTCCTGGATCGAGGCCGGCATAGCGGTGACGGACTGGGCGGATGCGATCGCCATGGTCTGTCCTCTTACACCTGCAGCAGCGCCAACGTCTTCTGCAGCAGATCGCGCGCCGTGACCATGACCTCGGCATTGGTCTGATAGGCACGGGCGGCGGAGATCATGTTGACCATCTCCTCGACCACGTCCACGTTGGCATAGGCGACGTAGCCGCGCGCATCGGCCAGCGGGTGCTTGGGATCGTAGACCAGCCGGGGAGGGCGTGTGTCCTCGACCACCTCGCGCATGCGCACGCCGGGCGCCCAAGCGGGCGCACCCGGCACCGGCGCGGCCTCGAACACCACCTGCTTGGCCCGGTAGGGGGCGCCGGTGGAGGCATGCGCCGAATCGGCATTGGCCAGATTGCTCGCGACCGCATTCAGGCGCATGGACTGGGCGGTGAGCGCGGTGGCGGCGATATGGTAGACCTGGCTGACGCTCATGCTTCTACCTCATTTGGCCGGTTCCAGGGCCAGTTTGGCGCTACGCAGCGTACCCATGGCCCGTTCGAGCAGAAACTGCACGTGTAGGGCGTTGTCGGCGAACTGGGCGCGCTCGATGTGGGGATCGACCGTGTTGCCGTCCAGGCTGGGCTGCACCACACTGCGGTAGAGCAGGCGGCCGGCCGGCTGGCCGAGCGCGCTACCCGGCAGATGGCGTGCCGAGGTGCGGGCGAGCGGCAGCGCGTCCGCTGCGAGCGCGCTGCGCAGGGCGGCGGCAAAATCGATATCGCGCGCCTTGTAGTTTGGGGTGTCGGCGTTGGCCAGGTTGGCCGCCAGTACGGCCTGGCGCTGCGTACGCAGCTGCAGGGCGCGCTGGACGAAGGCGAGGTCGGCGTGGAGTCGGCTGTCGAGGCCCATACGTCTCTCAAAGCAACATCCATGCCACCGACCGTCCCCGCGCCTGGCCGTGTCTTTACGGTCCTCACCGGACCGGCAACGGCAAACTCTGCCGGCAAGATTTGCCGGCACTGGACAGCGTACGGCATATGCAGTGCAATGGGCGATCGCGGACTCAGGTACGCATGACCCGCCATGGCGGCGAAGACTCTGCCCTTACTCCTGCTGCGCTGTGTCCTGGTGCTGGGCGTCGGCTGTGCCGCCGGCGACCCCGTTGGGGCGCAGCCGCTGAATGCCGAGGCCCTGCGCGAGGCCGCGCGGCGTTATCTGATCGAGGCTCTAGCCCGCACCGACGCGGGCCTGCGGGCGCAGGTGGAGATCGGCCCGCTCGACCCCCGCCTGCGACTGCCCCCCTGTGCACAGCCGGAGTTCTTCCTGCCGCCCGGCGCCCGCCTGCAGGGCAATGGGAGTGTGGGCGTGCGTTGCGGCCAGGCCGCCTCACCCTGGACACTCTATCTCGGCTATCGCATCCACCTCGCCGGTCCCGCCCTGGTCGCCCGCGTGCCCCTGGCGGCGCGTCAGACCATCCGTCCGGAGGACGTCGAGGTGCGCGTGATCGCCTACGAACGTGCGCCGGGCGATTATCTGCGTGAACGCGCCCAGCTGACCGGGGCCATCCTCGCCCACCCGGTCGCCGCCGGGCAGGCGCTGACGATCGACCGGCTGTCGCACACCCCCCTCATCCGCCCCGGCGAGCGGGTCAGGCTGCAGGTCGAGGGTGCGGGGTTCGTCGTCAGCCAGGAAGGCACGGCGCAGAATGCCGCGGCCGTGGGCGAGGTCGTGCGCGTGCGCACGGATGCGGGCAAAATCATCCAGGGTGTGGCCACAGCCGACGGCAGCGTGCGCGTGCGGCCCTAACCCCATGGTTGCCCCTGGTCGCAAAGGGCTGGAAGCTCACTATACTGTGAACATGTCGAGGAGCAAGGCATGAAGATCGACAACAACCTGAAAGGCGTGGCCGGTCCGCCGCCGAAGGCCAAGCTGGAGCGCGGCAAGACCCGTACCGGCGAGCAGGAGCGTGGGGTCGTGCAAGACAGCGTTGAGCTGACCGACAAGGCCGGTCTGCTGTCCTCGCTGGAGGCGGCGCTCAACGCGCTGCCGGACAGCGACGTGAACAAGGTGGAAGCCGTGCGACAGGCCATCGCCGAGGGTAGCTTCAAGGTCGACGAGGAGGTGGTGGCCGAGAAGCTGGTCGAACAGACCCTGGAACAACTGCAGCACGCGGGCAAACCGGCATGACCGAGCTGGCGGTAGGCCTGACCCAGCTGGGCGAGCGGCTGGCGGCCCTGCTGGAGGTGCTGCAGGCGGAGGAGCAAGCCCTGCGCACCTCCGACGCCGACGGCCTGCGCGCGCTCAGCCCGGAAAAAGAGAGACAAGCGGCAGAGGTGGCCGCGGCCTGGTCCGCCCTGACCGGCAGTCTGGGCCTGCCGTCCGATGCCCCGCCGGCCGCCGTGGCCGAGGCGATCGGCCTACGCTCGGATACGGCGTCAAACACGCGCTGGGCCGAGGTGCGGACGTTGATCGACCGCACCGCGATGCTCAACCGACTCAACGGACGCCTGATCGAGGAGGGGCTGCGGCGCACGACGGCGGCCATGACCGTGTTGTCCGCTGCCGCCGGCCAGGGCGAGGTGTACGGGGCCGATGGCCTGAGCCAAGGGTTGTTCACCCTCCACCACGACATTGGCGAGGCGTAAATGCAGGAGTTGAACCTCAAGGTCGGCGGCATGAGCTGCGGCGGCTGTGTGGCGAGCGTCAAACGACTGCTAGGGGCCATTGAAGGCGTGGCCGAAGTCGATGTGGACCTCGCCCAGGGACGGGTACGGGTGCGCTACGACCCATACCGAGCCGGGCCCGATGCCCTCAAGCGCGCCATCGAGGACGGCGGCTACCAGGTCCTGGACGAGGTCTGAGGCCGCCCCTCGGGGCCGCCCACGCCAACCGACCGTCACGTACCGCTTCAACCGTGCGGCTATCCTTCCTCGGCGCCGCCCGCACCGTCACCGGCGCCTGCTTTTTGGTCGAGGACGCGGGCCTGCGTTTCCTGGTCGAGTGTGGGATGTTTCAGGGCGGGCGCGAGGCGGAGGAGAAAAACCGCACCTTTCCCGCCTTCGACCCGGAAACGCTCGATTTCGTCCTGCTCACCCACGCCCACATCGACCACTCGGGGCTGCTGCCCAGGCTCGTCGCCCTGGGCTACCGTGGGCCGGTGTATTGCACCCGCGCCACGGCCGACCTGCTTGCGGTGATGCTACCGGACGCCGCTTACATCCAGGAGAAGGAGGCCGAGTGGGCCAACTACGACCGCCGTCGTCGGAACGGCGTGCTCGGGCAGGAAGTGGCCCCGCTGTACACCGTGGCCCAGGCCCACGCCTGTCTGCGCCGCCTGCGTGCCGTGGGCTACGACCAGGAGTTGCGGCCGCACCCCCGCGTGCGCCTGCGTCTGCGGGAGGCCGGCCACATCCTCGGCTCGGCCCTGATCGAACTGTGGCTCGAAGGCGGCGGGCAGACGCGCAAACTGGTCTTCTCGGGCGACCTGGGCATGCCTGGACGGCCGGTGGTCAACGACCCCACGCCCATCACAGAGGCCGACTATCTGGTGGTGGAATCTACCTATGGTAACCGCCTGCACAAAGGCATGCGCGAGACGGTGGACGAGCTCGCCCACGCCGTGCATGACACCCTCGTGCGCAAGCGCGGCAACGTGATCATCCCCGCCTTCGCCGTCGGCCGCACCCAAGAGATGCTCTATCTGCTGATGGACCTCACACGCCAGGGCCGGCTACCGAAGAACCTGGCCATCTTCATCGACTCGCCCATGGCCCGCGCGGCCACTGAGATCACCCTCAGACACGAGGCACTGCTCGATGCGGACACCCGTGCGCTGCTGGCCTGGTTCCGCACCAGCCCCGATGCGCCCTATCTGCGGGTGACCGAGGACGTGGAGGACTCCATGGCGCTGAACAAGATCCGGCAGGGAGCGATCATCATCTCCGCCTCCGGCATGTGCGAGGCGGGACGCGTCAAGCACCACCTGAAGTTCAACCTGCCGCGGCCCGAGTGCACGGTGATCATCACCGGCTTCCAGGCCCAGGGCACCCTGGGGCGTCAGCTCGTGGACGGGGCCAGGACGGTGCGCATCTTCCGTGAGGAGGTGCCGGTGCGCGCAGATCTGTATACCCTGGGCGGGCTATCGGCCCATGCGGACCGCGACGGGCTGCTCGGCTGGCTCGGGCATTTCCACCACCCCCCACGCCGGACCTTCGTCGTACACGGCGAGGCGCCCATCGCCCTGGGGTTCGCCCAACTCATCCGCGATCGTCTGGGCTGGGAGGTAGAGGTGCCCGAATACGGCAGCAGCCATACTCTGGGTTGAGCCCCATCTTTGGCAGCAGGGTCCTGCCACAACGTCGAAGGCCGCAGGGATTCCCCTCCCGCCTTTCAGCCAAGCAGGGTTGCAGCGGTTACGCGCTCGCCCCCGCCTGACCCCGCTCGCATGCGTTCGACTCAATGCCGGTGTTAGGCAAATGCTGAATAAAATCTGCTGCGCGTGCGGATAGCTGCGTTGCGCGCTGCTCGGCTGCCTCGCCTATCTAGCTGATATGTCTCGCGGCAAGCGCTGCGGGCGCCTTGCCCTCCACCCGCTCGCAACGATTTATTCCGCATTTCCTCAGCGTTGTTGCCAACCTGCAGACGCCCAGCAGATCCGCTGCGCAGCCGCCAGATGCAATGCACGCCGTCCGCAAGAGCTTAAGTAAAATTGAATATGCTGACTGGCCGACCGCCAAAACGGCCCGGCAACACAGACGACCTCATCTACAACCTCTCCAAGGAGTTCAACATGACTAAGCCCCTCATCCTCTCCCTGGTGGCGCTCGCCATGAGCACATCCGCCCTTGCCGCCGGCGACCCGATAGCCGGACAACAAAAGGCCGCCGCCTGCATCGTCTGCCATGGCACCACCGGCTTCCCTGGTATCTTCTACACCTATCAGCTCGCCGGCCGCAACGCCGACAAGCTCACGGTCAAAACCAACAAGTATCGCACCGGCAAGATCCTCCATCCGATCATGAACCTGGCGGTGATGCCGCTCACCGACAAGGACGTGGAGGACATCTCCGCCTTCTACCAGTCGCTCAAGCAGCCGGTGCAAATCCCCTTCGTCACCATCAAGGGGGATGACGACGAGCCGGCCGAACCCAAGAAGTAATGCGCCCCCGGGCCTGCCCTGAAACGGTGCAGGCCCCTCCGCACACGGCTTTGGGCGGCCTCCTCTAGCTTCCCGCCGGCGATGAGCACTGCGGTGCAGGCATCGAATGGGATGCGCATCGACAAATGGCTGTGGGCCGCCCGTTTCTACAAGAGCCGGTCGCTGGCACGCCAGGCCGTGGAAGGCGGCAAGGTCAGGGTCAACGGGGACCGAGTCAAACCCTCCAGGGTGCTCAGACCGGGCGACCGTCTGCTCATCCACATCGGTGTCTACGAGTGGGACGTCACCGTCCTGGCCTTGTCCGACCGGCGTGGCCCCGCCTCGGAGGCGAGGCAGTTGTATCTGGAAGACGAGGCCAGCCGCCTGCGGCGCCAGGCCCAGGTGGCCGAGCGGCGCCTGCTGGGTAGTCCAGGCGCGCAACCGAAAGGCCGCCCGACCAAGAAATCCCGCCGTATGATCCACCGTTTCACGCAAGCAGAGGGCTGAGGCGCCAGGCAAAGATTGCTTCCCCCTCCGGGGCAGGCTATGTTTCGCCCTATGACGCACTATGACCTCATCGTCGTCGGGGGGGGTGTCAGCGGACTGACGCTGGCCAACCGGGCCGCTTACCGCGGGCAGCTGTCCATCCTGGTGCTGGAGAAGGAGACACGGCTGGGCGGTTGCGTGCACACTTGGCAGGCCCAACCCGATTATTGGCTGGAGCTGGGTGCGCACACGGCGTACAACTCGTACAAGAACCTGCTGCAGATCCTGCAGGAGCGGCATGGTCTGGAGGAGATCATCCCCCGACGCAGGCTGGGCTACCGCTTTCTCGACGGTGGGCGTCTGCAGTCCGCGCTTGGCCGAATCGACTGGCTGGAACTGTTCGGTCGTCTGCCCTTTGGCCTGCTGCGCAGCAAGCAGGGCCTGAGTCTGGCGGACTACTACAGCGCCCTGTTCGGGCCGCGCAACTATGCGCGCATGCTCGCCCCGGCCTTCGCCGCTGTGCTCTCCCAACCGGCCGACGCCTTTCCCGCCCAGTGGCTGTTCCGGCGCAAGTCACGCATGCGCGAGGTACCGCGCCGCTACGCATGGGACGGTGGGCTACAGCGTATGATCGAGGCATTGGTCGCAAATGCCCCCTTCGAGGTGGCCACCGGCATGCCGGTGACGGCGATTCGCCGCCAGCGTGACGGTTTCGAGGTAATGGCCGGGGGTGAGATGCTCGTTTGCCGCCACCTGGCCCTCGCCACACCGCCGGACGCCGCTGCCCGCCTCCTGCTCGACAGCCTGCCGCACGTGGCAGCGCGGCTGAGCCGCATCCCCATGGCGGAGATCGAGTCGCTGGCCGTGGTCGTGCCGGCGGCGCGGGTGCGGCTGCCCGAGCTGGCCGGCATCATCGGCGTGGAGGATGATTTTTACTCGGTGGTCAGCCGCGACCCCCTGCCCCACCCGCGGCTGCGCGGTTTCACCTTCCATTTCCGTCCGCAGCGGTTGGATAGCGCGGCCAAGCTGGCGCGGGTGTGTGCCGTGCTGGGCATCGCGCCCGACGACATCCTGGGCGTGCATGAGACGGTCAACCGCCTGCCTGCCCTGACGGTGGAGCACGTCGACCAGGTGGCGGAGCTCGACGAGACCCTGCGCGACAGCACCCTATATCTGACCGGCAACTATTTTCAGGGCCTGTCCCTGGGCGACTGCGCCGACCGTTCCACCCGTGAGGCGTACCGTTTGCTCAAGACCCATCACCGACATCACCGCAAGGAGGCTCACCATGGCTAGCGTACTCATCCCCCTGGCCCCTGGCTTCGAGGACATGGAGGCCACCACCCTGGTCGATATCCTGCGCCGTGCCGGCATCGAGGTCGTCACCGCCGGGCTCACACCCGGACTGGTGGAAGGCAGCCGAGGCATGCGCGTGCAGCCCGACGCGAACCTGGACGACGTCCTCGGGCGTGACTTCGACATGATCGTCCTGCCCGGCGGTATGCCCGGTTCCGAGCATTTGCAGAACGACGCCCGTGTGCAGTCCCTGCTCAAACGCCATGCCGCCGCCGGCCGCTACACAGCGGCCATCTGCGCCGCCCCCATGGCCTTAGCCGCGGCCGGGCTGCTCGATAACCGCCGCATCACCGGCTACCCGGGTATGGTGGATCGGTTGACCATTCCTGGCGCACACTATTCCGGCGCACCCGTGGAGATCGACGGCCGCGTGGTCACCTCGCGCGGCCCCGGCACCGCGCTCGACTTCGCCTTGAGCCTAGTGGAGCTGCTCGCTGGCCGTGCCCGAAGGGAAGAGGTGGAGGCCGCCTTGGTGCGCGCGTGATCGGAGGAGACATGGCCATGTTCATCCGCGACGTGCTGTCCGTCAAAGGCGATAGCGAGATCTACGGCATCGAACCCGACGCCCCCGTCGCCGAGGCCGTCAGACGCATGGTGGAGCGCGACATCGGCTCCCTGGTGGTCATGCAGGACGGCAGGATGGTCGGCTTCATCACTGAGCGCGACATCCTGCGCGGCATGCACGCGCGCGGCTGCTCGCTCGCCGACGCCCGGGTGAGCGAACTGATGGACAAGGAGCCGCTGCTGTGCAACCCGGACGACAGTGTCGATTATGCGCGTGATGTGCTCACCAAGAGCCGTCTGAGCCACCTAGTGGTGATGGAGGACAACCGGCTCGTGGGGGTGATCTCTTTCCACGATGTGGCCAAGGCCTGCCTGAAACAGGCGAATTTCGAGAATACCTTGCTGAAACGCTACATCCGCAACTGGCCGGAATGATCCCAGCCGTCGGGCCGGCCACCACCGCCCACGGACGGCCCTCTGCGCCGGGGCGCAGCCCCGGTGGAAGTCGATTGTCCTCTGTCTTCTGTCCTCAGTCCTCAGTCTGGCACGGCGGTTTGCCCTGCGGGCGAGGCCGCCCTACCCCGGCTGCCATGCCACTGCCCAGGTCAGCGGATCTGTTCGATGCTGTACTTCTTGTCCAGGATCTGGGGGGTGAGCAAGGCATAGCCCTGGTTCTGCCAGTGGATCAGTTCGGTCATGGCCGAGGGCACGGCCTGCACGAAGTCCTGCAGGTCCTGCAGTCGGTAGCCGTAATCCTCCAGGGCGAGCGAGCAGACCTTGAACTCGATGCCCATGTCGGCGTAGTAGCGCATGCGTTCGACCGCCTCGCGGTACTTGTCTTCGTTCTTCTTGGCCAGGGTCACGATCTCGGTGCCGTGCAGCACCACCTTGATGGTCTCGGGGTCGTAGCTGTAGGGCGGCACCGACAGGGTCAGCAGGATGCCGCGCAGCCAGTAGAGGGCGGCACCGATTTTGGCCGGGTTGTCCAGATAGATGTCCAGTACCACCTTGGGCGGGGCGTAGGGCGTCTGCACGAAACGGGCCTCGGCCTGGGCGGTGCAAGTGAGGGCGCTTAGCGCGAGTGCGAGAAGATAACGCATGGTCTCCTCAATGGATGCTATGGCCGTTCTCGCGCAAGAGGTCGCGGTAGACCCGCCAGCGTGCGGGCAGGATGCGGCCTTCTTCCATTGCTGCTCGCACGGCGCAGCCAGGCTCGCGCAGGTGACGGCAGTCGTTGAAGCGGCAGCGGCCGGCGAGCCCCCGCAGCTCGGGAAAGGCGGCCTGCAGCTCGGACAGCCGGAGATGGCGCAGGCCGAATTCCTGCATACCCGGCGCATCGATGAGCGCACCGCCCTGCGGCAGGGGATACAGCCGTGTGTGCGTGGTGGTGTGCCGGCCGGCGTCCAGGGCCTGCGAGTGCTCGGCGGTGGCGGCGCGCGCTTGCGGCACCAGGGCGTTGATGAGCGTGCTCTTACCCACACCCGAGGCGCCCACCAGTACGCTCACACGCCCGGCAAGCCAGGGCCGCAGTGGGGTGACGTCGAGTTTGGCCGACAGCGCGAGCACGGGATAACCCAGCGCCTCGTAGGGCCGCAGGCGTTCGACGTAGGCCGCGCTCTGAGCCAGATCGACCTTGTTGACGAGGATCACGGCGCGCACGCCGGCGGCCTCCGCCGCCACCAGACAGCGGTCCAGTAGCCCCTCGCGCGGAGTGGGCACCGCTGCGGTCACCACCACGGCTAGGTCTACGTTGGCCGCGAGCAGCTTTTCCCGCTGACCGTCCGAACGCCACAACAGATTGTCGCGCGGCAGGATGCGCTCGATCACCCCCTCCTCAGGGCCCGTGACGGTGAGCTCCACCCGGTCGTTGCAGGCCACCCCGCCCCGTTTGCCGCGGGTGACACAGCTGAGCAGGCGGCCCTCGGCCTCGACCTGGTAGCGCCGACCGTGCACGGCCACCACCCGCCCGCGCAGCATCGCAGGCGACTGCGCAGGCGCCGGGACGCTTACCACCGCTTACAGGTCGAATAGGGCATCGACCTTGGCTGCGCAGATGAAGTCGTTGCGCGTGAGTCCCTTGACGGCGTGGGTGATGTAGGCCACCCGGCAGGTGTTGTAGCCCACGGTGAGATCGGGGTGGTGGTCCTCACGGTGCGAGATCCAGGCGACGGCGTTGACGAAGGCCATGACCTCGTAGTGGTTGGCGAAGCGGTACTCTTTGCTCAAGACCCCGTCGCTCACCGTCCAGCCGTCCACCTCCCGCAGCAGGGACTCGACCTCGGCCGCGGTGAGCGGCGGCACCCCGCCCTCGCAGGGCAGGCAGCGTCCCTTGGCGAGGCTGCTTCGTTGCGCGCTCATGGGGCCGGCCTCACTTGAACTTGTAATAGGTGGCATTGAGATAGGCCGCCAGGTTCAGCTCGTCCTCGGGGAAGAGCTGGGTGGCGAGCATGGTGTTGCAGGTGGCGATCTGTTGCTTCAAGGCCTCGGCGTTTTTGACGCGGCGGTCCTTGCGCGTGTAGATCTTCGAGCCGTCGCCGCCGAAGCGTGCGGCATGACAGGAGATACACATCTTCTTGTGCAGCTCCTCGCCCTTTTTCGCGTCGCCCTTGTCGAATGGGGTGGCATACACGCCGAGCGAGAGGCTGGTTGCGGTGAGTATGGTCAAGGTGCGTTTCATGTCGTCCTCCGGTCAGGTGGGTTGGGGGGCTGCCGACTGCAGGGCTTGCAGACGGCCGATGCGCTCGCTTGCCCTGGGATGGGTGTCGTAGAAGATCGAATAGAGCGGGTCGGGGGTGAGCGTGGCGGCGTTGTCGCGGTAGAGGCGCACCAGCGCACTGATCAGGTGCGCGGGGTGGCTGTAACGCGCGGCAAAGGCATCGGCCTCGAACTCGTGTTTGCGCGCGTACAGGCTCGCCAGCGGCGTGAGCGGGAAGAGGAAGACCGGCACGACCAGAACGAACAGGGCGAGCGCCAGGGCGTCGGTGTGCGCCTGCACACCGAGGCCCGAGTAAAAGCCCGCGGTCTGTTTCAACCAGGCCAGCGCCCACAGCAGCAGCAGGCTCACCCCGGCGAGCACGGCGATGCGTTTGGCCACGTGGTGGCGCTTGTAATGCCCCAGCTCGTGCGCCAGCACCGCCTCGGTCTGTTCGGGGCTGAGCTGGGCGAGTAGGGTGTCGAAGAAGACGATGCGCTTGGCGCGGCCCAAGCCCGTGAAATAGGCGTTGCCGTGCGTGCTGCGGCGCGAACCGTCCATCACGTATACCCCGTCGGCACGAAAGCCCGTGCGCGCGAGCAGGCCTTCGATACGGCGGCGCAGCCCCTCGTCGGCAAGCGGGGTGAATGTGTTGAACAGCGGAGCGATAAGAGTGGGATAGAGGGCGAGCACGAGCAGGTTGAAGCCCATCCAGGCAAACCAGGCCCACAGCCACCAGGCCTCCCCGGCCGCCCCCATGAGCCACAAAACGAGCAGGATGAGCGGCCCGCCCAATAGCAAGGTGAGCAGCGCTTGCTTGAGGTGATCGGCGACGAAGTCGGCGAGCTTCTGCCGGTTGAAGCCGAAACGTGCCTCGATGCGAAACTGCCGGTACCAAGCCAGCGGTAGCTCGGCGAGGGCCAGCACGAGCATCATGGCGAGCAGCAGGGCGGCGCCCTGCAGCAGCGGCGCGCCGATGAGGTCGGCGAGCCGCTCGTGCAGCCATTGCAGCCCTCCGCCCAGGGTGAGGGCGACGAGCATGGCCGCCTCTACGGCCAGATGCACGAGCGCCAGCCGCGTCTTGGCCAGCGTGTAATCGGCGGCGCGCCGGTGTTCCTCGAGCGACACGGTGCCGGCGAAGGCCGCCGGTACCGTGTCCCGGTTCAGCCAGACGTGGCGCAGCTGCCGCAGGCCAAGCCACAAGCGCAGGCCGTAGGTCAGCACCAACGCGGCGAGGAAGACGCGGGTGAACGGCTCCATGACGACCGAGGATATCCTTTATGAATCAGTTAGATAGCCGTGTTTCGGGACGCAGTCGAGGCATTATGCCACAATAGAGCGGTTTGCTTTGAGGAGGTTGCATGGCGCAGTGCGACACCCATCTGGTGTGGGTCGATCTGGAGATGAGCGGGCTCGACCCGGAGGCGAACCGCATCCTGGAGATCGCCCTGGTGGTGACCGACAAGCACCTGGAGGTGGTCGAGGAGGGTCCGGTGCTGGTGATCCACCAGCCGGAGGCGGTGCTCGAGGCCATGGACAACTGGAACAAGGGCACCCACGGCAAGAGCGGGCTGATCGACAAGGTGCGCGCCTCGCGTCTGACCGAGACGGACGCCGAGGCGCAGATGCTCGCCTTCATGCAAAGACACGTGCCATCGCGCACCTCCCCCATGTGCGGCAACTCGGTCTGCCAGGACCGCCGTTTCCTCGCCCGCTACATGCCGAAACTGGAGGCCTATTTCCACTACCGCAACCTGGACGTGTCCACGCTCAAGGAGCTGGCCGGGCGCTGGCGGCCCGAGCTGAAGGAGGGGTTCAAGAAGGAGAACAAGCACACGGCGCTGGCCGACATCTACGAGTCCATCGCCGAACTCAAGTACTACCGCGAGCATTTCCTGCGCATCTAGGCACCGCCCTAGGCGCCCCAACACGTAAGGAAGAAGAAGATGAGACCCGGCACCCCCTTCGTCATCGAGGTCAACCCCCGCATCCCCCGACGGCTGGCGCGACTGACCGAGTTGTCGGAGAACCTTTGGTACACCTGGGATCAGGCCACCCGCACCCTGTTCGCCCGGCTGCATCCCGGGCTGTGGGACGCGGTGGGACACAACCCCAAGGCCTTCCTCAAGCGCGTGGACGAGCAGCGCCTGGTGGATGCGGCCGAGGACCACGTCTTCCTGGGCAATTACAACCGAGTGTTGTCGGCGTTCGACACCTACATGAGCGAGCCGCTGCGGCTGGAGGACCACATCGACCTCAAACCGGGTGATCTGATCGCCTATTTCTGCGCCGAATACGGCTTTCACGAGAGCTTTCCCATCTATTCCGGGGGTCTGGGCATCCTGGCCGGCGACCATTGCAAGAGCGCCTCCGACCTGCGGCTGCCCTTCGTGGCCGTAGGCCTGCTCTACCGTCAGGGCTATTTCGCCCAGCGCATCGACAACGACGGCAATCAGATCGCCACCTACACCGACACCGACTTCGACGATCTGCCAATCGAGCCGGCCCGGCGCGAGGACGGCAGCGAGGTGCACATCCATGTCGAGATGCCCGGCCGCAAGGTGGAGGTGAAGGTATGGATGGCGCAGGTGGGGCATATCAAGCTCTATCTGCTCGACACCGACCTGCCCGCCAACCGTCCCGAAGACCGCTACATCACCCACCAGCTCTACGGCGGCGACCGCCACACCCGCATCCAGCAGGAGATCGTGCTCGGCGTGGGCGGGGTGCGTGCGCTGGAACAGCTGGGGATCAAACCCAGCGTGTACCACATCAACGAAGGGCATGCGGCCTTCCTGGTGCTGGAGCGCATCCGCCGCCTGGTCAAGAGCGGGCTGCCCTTCCACGCGGCGCTGGAGGCGGTGGCCGCCTCCACCGTGTTCACCACGCACACGCCGGTGCCGGCAGGTCACGACCACTTCGCCGAGGAGATGATCTGGGACTATTTCGGCGCTTGCTGCAGCGACATGGGGGTGGCGCGCGAGGAGATCATGCGCCTGGGCGGGGCCGGGCACGGGCAGGACTTCAACATGACCAAGCTGGCCCTGCACGGCTCGCGCCACCACAACGGGGTGTCGCGCATCCACGGCGAGGTCTCCTCACGCATCTGTGCCGACATATGGCCGCAGGTGAGCCCGCACGAATCCCCCATGACCTACATCACCAACGGGGTGCACGTGCCCACGGTGCTGGCGCACGAGTGGCAGGACCTGTTCGACACCAAGCTGGGCTATGAGTGGCGCCGGCGGCTGCGCGACGTGGAGTTCTGGAAACGGGTGGAGGATATCCCCGACAACCAGTTCTGGGCGGTGCACCAAACGCTCAAGGCGCAGATGCTGCACACCGTGCGCTACCGCTATACCCAGCAGCATTTGCGCAATCACGGCTCCGAGGCGCACCTGGAGCGCATGTTGAAGCACGCCAACGCGCTCGACCCCAACGTGCTCACCATCGGCTTCGCACGCCGCTTCGCCACCTACAAGCGGGCCACCCTGCTGTTCGAGAACATGGACTGGCTGCGCGAGATCGTGCACGACGCCAAGCGCCCCGTGCTGTTCATCTTCGCCGGCAAGGCCCACCCGGCAGACAAGCCCGGCCAGGAGTTGATCCGCCGCATCCACGAGATCACCCGCACGCCGGAGTTCGAGGGTAAATTCCTGCTGGTGGAGGGTTACGACCTGGGCCTGGCGCGTCGGCTGGTGTCCGGCTGCGATGTCTGGCTCAACAACCCGATCTATCCCTTGGAGGCCTCCGGCACCTCGGGCATGAAGGCGGGTATGAACGGGGTGATCAACCTATCCGTACTCGACGGTTGGTGGGGCGAGGGCTACGACGGCAGCAACGGCTGGGCCATCCGCCCGGCGCCGGAGTATTACGACGAGGCGCGCCGCAACCAGGAGGACGCGCGCGGCCTCTACGAGCTGCTGCAGGACCACGTCATCCCGCTGTACTACCGGCGCAACGAGCTGGGCTTCTCGCCCGAATGGGTGAAGATGGCCAAACGCTCCATCGCCACCCTGCTGCCGCGTTTCAATTCCACCCGCATGGTGGTGGAGTATGTGAACCGTTTCTACGCCCCCGCCAGCCGCCAATGGCGGCGCTATTCGGAAAACGGCTTCGCCGCCGCGCGCACGCTGGCGGAGTGGAAGGCGCGCGTGCGCGAAGCCTGGGGCGGGGTCAGCATCCGCCGCCTGGACGAGCCACGCCGCCGTATCACCTATGGCGAGAGCATGGAGCTGAAGGTGGCGGTCAACCTCAACGGCCTCAACCCCGAGGACGTGCGCGTGGAGCTGTTGATCGGGCGTGCATCCAAGAACGGTCAGGAGAGGGACCTGCAGGCCGTGCCGTTTCACACTGACAGCTGCAGTGGTAACGAGTGCCTCTTCACCTTGGAGCTGACCCCCGAGCTGTGCGGACGGCTGCTCTACCGGGTGCGGGTGTATCCCTGGCACGAGCTGCTCACCCACCCCTTCGAGACAGGACTCATGGTCTGGCTGTGAATCTGTACCACGTGGCCAAAGGGCCTCAGCGACCAGGCGGGGCGGCCACCGCGGAACCGATGACGGCGGTGACGTTGACCACGGCGGCGAGCACCTTGGGGTCGGCCAGCACGCCCACCGCCTCGGCCAGACGCGGGTCGGACAAGGCCGTGATCAGGCGCGAGAGCAGGTCCAGGGTGCGCGGGTCGGTCAGCGCCGCCACCAGCTTCATGAACCCCTCCGCCGTGCGCGGGTCGGCGGCCACTGCCGCCAGCTTGAGCATGCCCTCGATCATGGGCGGGTTGGCCACCAGCGGGGCAAGGCGCAGGAGGTTTTCCACCATCTGCGGCTGGGCCAGCGTGCCGAGGACGTTGAGGCGTGGGTCCGCTGCCGCCGGCGAGGGCAGGCTGGGGGCCACAGGCGGTGGCAGGGTCGGTGCAGGGGGCTGGGGCCAGGCGAAGGGCAGTGTCCAGGGCAGGGGCAGGGTGGCCTGGGCGAGTTGCACCGGCGGCTGTGCCAGCACCGGCGCGCATGTGAGGGCTAGACACAGGGTGAGGCAGAACTTGCTGCGCATGACGGTCTCCTTCATCGTTTCGTCCCCTGGGGGTGTGGCGGTTTCAGCTGCATGCGGCCCGAGGGCAGGGATCGAACCTGTGCCCGGACCTGGGCGGCGACGTTAACACAACCATGGTCATATTTGGTGCTTACACTCTGGGCCCGTCGTCAGCAATCGATTTTTCGCCCTAGAGAGACTTGCATGCGCATCCTGGTCACTGGTGGTGCCGGCTACATCGGTTCGCACACCTGCGTCGAGCTGCTCGCCGCCGGTTTCGAGGTGATCGTCATCGACAACTTGAGCAACAGCAAAGAAGAGGCCCTGCACCGGGTGGAGCGCATCGCCGGCCGGCCGCTCGTCTTCCATCGCGCAGACATCCGCGACAAGGCAGCGCTGCGCGACCTCTTCGGCCGCTACGCCCTCGATGCGGTGGTGCATTTCGCGGGACTCAAGGCGGTGGGCGAATCGGTCGAGCAGCCGCTGCGCTATTACGACAACAACGTGGCTGGCACCCTTGTGCTCTGCCAGGTCATGCAGGAGGCAGGCGTCAAACGGCTGGTGTTCAGCTCCTCCGCCACGGTCTATGGCGAGCCGCAGTCGGTGCCCATACGCGAGGACTTCCCCGTCGGGGCGGTGACCAACCCGTACGGGCGTAGCAAGTACATGATCGAGGAGATGCTGCGCGATCTCGCCCGTGCCGACCCCGCGTGGGGCATCGTGCTGCTGCGCTACTTCAACCCGGTGGGTGCGCACGAGAGCGGACTGATCGGCGAGGACCCGAACGACATCCCCAACAACCTGATGCCCTACATCGCCCAGGTGGCGGTGGGGCGGCGACCTTACCTCAACGTCTTCGGCAACGACTACCCCACCCCGGACGGCACGGGCGTGCGCGACTACATCCATGTGGTAGACCTCGCCCAGGGACACGTGGCGGCCCTGCATTACCTGCAAGACCACACCGGTGCGACCGCCATCAATCTCGGCACCGGCCGGGGTTACAGCGTGCTGGAGATGGTGCGCGCCTTCGAGCGGGCGAGCGGCCGCGCCATCCCCTACCGCATCGCCCCGCGCCGGCCGGGCGACATCGCTTGCTGCTACGCCGACCCCAGTCTCGCCGCGAAGCTGCTCCACTGGCGGGCCAAACGGGGCGTGGAGGCGATGTGCGCCGACACCTGGCGCTGGCAGAGCATGAATCCCATGGGCTACCCTGCATGAGACCACCGCTTGGGGGGACTGCATGATCCTCGTCACCGGCGGCGCCGGTTTCATCGGCGCCAATTTCGTGTTGGACTGGCTGGCGGTGAGCGACGAGCCGATCGTCAACCTAGACAAGCTCACCTATGCCGGCAACCTGGACAACCTCGCCGCGCTCGCGGG
>JANWZL010000088.1 GCA_025054655.1 Thiobacillaceae bacterium
GCACGTGCTGGCCGAGGCGATGGGCGACGTGCTGGTGGTCAACCAGCCGCTGGGCGCTTGAGCCGCGCGCCCGGCGGCAGGGGGAGCGGCGCTCTTGGCCCTCACCCGCGCGCTGGCGGGACCAGGCCCGTTCAACGCCGGCCCGACAACTGCTCGTACAGCTGTGCGAGGTTCAATTGCGCCTTGACATGGCCTTGGGCGGCGGCGCGTTTGAACCACTCGATCGCCTCGGGGATGTTCTTGCGCACGCCTATGCCATCGCGCAGCAGCACGCCCAGATTGTTCTGCGCATTGCGCTCACCCGCCTCGGCCGCTTTGCGGTACCAGCGCGCGGCCTGGGCATAGTCACGCGCCACCCCCTTGCCCTGCTCGTACAGCACGCCCAGGTTGTTCTGGGCCGCGGCATCGCCCCCCTCAGCCGCCCGCATGAGCCATTTGATCGCCTCGGGATAGCGCCCCTGGTTTACATATAACCAGCCGAGCCGGCCCTGCGCCTTGGGCAGCCCACCCTCGGCCGCCTTGACATAGGCCTCCTGCGCCGCACCCACGTCCGCTGGCCCGCCCTGGCCCTGCTCCAGCATGAGGCCCAGGTTGTACCAGGCGAGCAGCTCACCAGCCTGTGCCGCGCGTTGGAACCACTGGCGAGCGGCGGCGAGGTCCTGATCGAGGCCGCGTCCGTCGCGCAGCAACACCCCCAAGTTGTTGGCCGCCAAGGCATCGCCGGCCTCGGCCGCGCGCCGGTACCACTGCGCAGCAGCGGCTGCATCCGTTGCCCCAAAGCTGCCTGCTTCATAGGCCAGGCCCAGATAGGTGGCAGCGGCACGCTCACCACCCTCGGCCGCGGCCATAAGCCACTTGCGCGCAGCGGCCGCATCGCGCGGCACACCCAGGCCCTTGTCCAGGGCCACCCCCAGCCGGTATTGCGCCAGGGCCTCGCCGGCCTCGGCCGCCCGCGTCAGCCAGCGCACCGCGGCCACCGGGTCCACCGCCACCCCATGCTGGCCGTCCATGTAGATGAGCCCCAGGTTGGTCTGGGCGGTGGCTTCGCCCGCCTCGGCCGCACGGATGAGCCAGGCAAGCCCCGCCTGTGGATCGCGCGCAAGGCCGCGTCCCTCCAACAGGCGCAGGCCCAGGTTGTTCTGCGCCGCGGCATCGCCCCCATCGGCGGCGCGCTTGAGCCAGGCCATGGCGGCCTGAGGATCAGCCGGCAGGTGACCTCCGGCCTCCAACAGCTCGGCGAGTTTCAGCTGCGCCCGTGCCAAGCCCTCCTCGGCGGCACGCCTGAGCCATGCGAGCCCTTCCTGCGCCTCGGCGCTCCCCGCCGGCGCCTCCAACAGGAGCAGGGCCAGGTTGTACTGCGCGGCGGTCTCGCCCTGGCGGGCGGCGAGGGTGTACCAGTGGCGCGCCTGGGCGAGGTCCTTGCCCACCCACTGGCCATGGGCATGCAACCAGCCCAGCTTGAACTGGGCCACGGGATCGCCCGCCTGTGCGGCGGCACGGTAGGCCTCCAGGGCCAAGCGGGCGGCCGCCTCGCCGCTGGGCAGCTCGCTTGCTGCCAACTGTGAGCACAACCACAGGCAGAAAGCAGAGATCAGTTTGCGCTGCATGGGTCCTCCTTGCTCAATCGGTGAAGCGATAGACCACGGGCAGCCGCACCAGACCAGGACGGCGCCGCCCCTGGCGGTCGTAGAGGTCAAAGCGGGCGCAACGCAGCGCCTGCTCGCGCGCAAGGCGGTCCAGCCTGGCGTCGCCGCTGCCGCTGTCGATGGCGACCTCGGCGGGCCGTCCCTCCTCATCGACGCGGATGCGCAACACCACCCGCCCCTGCGCATTCCACTCCGGCGGCGGAGGGCCGAAACAGGCGCGCGCGGACGGGGCGAGCCGGGCGAGGGCCAGGGCGCTGCTGGGGGCAGACTCCGCCTCCTTGAGGCCCAGCGGCTCGGCCACGGCGCTCAGTCCACGTCCGGCCGCTTCTGCCGGCAGGCGCTCGCCCGACTGGACGGCGGGCGTGCCGGCGGCCTCGCCCCAGGCGGCGGTCGGCGGCAGGCGCAGGTCCAGGGCGGGGGTGGGCGCCTCTACGGGGGTGGCGGCGGTCCAGGGCGTCTTGTCGCGCTCGTGGGCAACTGCCGCGCGTTGGGCCTCGCCTGCCATGGCTGCCGATGTCCTGGCGGGACGCGGCGGCATAGAGACCGCATCGGTGGCAGCGAGCGTCACCGTGCGTGGCTGGGCGCCCACTGCCGTGTGCGCCTCGACACGACCCGCACCGCCGGCGGCTTCATGCGTCAGGGCGGCACTTGCCGCTGCCGGAGCACCGACGGCGGTGAGCGCCTCGGCGGCACGGGCGGCGCGCGGTTCGGCTGGGGGCGGCGTGGGTTGTGCACTGCGCAGGACCTGCGCGTCGGATGGCGCGTCGCTCAGGCCTGTCGTATGCACCCCGGCAGCGGCCTGGGCTGCAGTTGCACTCAAGTACCGACCGGCTGGCACATCAGCGGCCGAGCGTAGGGGGACTGCCTCCACAGCGGGGCTGGCGGCAGCGGCCGCCTCCGGCGCCGACAGGGCGGGGGCCTGTCTAACCCCTTTGGATTCGCCCGCCGGGCGGGTCTGCCGGGGACCGACCGGTTGCGTCGATAAAGGAGGTTCCGTTCTGGCAGGGTCGGGGGCCGCCATGAGCCTCACCTCGATCGGTGGCGACGGGGCGGGCGCTTGCACGGACACGGCCGGCAGCCAGGCAAGCGCCGCGGCGTGCACGGCGGCGGAGGTCACGAGGGCCCATCTCAACTCGGTCGGCAGCCCGCTTGGCCTGGACATGCAGCAAGGCGATCATGGCACTTCACAACGTCCAGTTTAACCCCAGGTAGAGGTTGCGGCCCGGACCCGGCACCGGGGTGCCCCATTGCGGCTGATTGGGTACGGGCGGGAGGGTCATGGTGGTGCCCTGGCCGACGTAGGCCCCGCCCAGGGGCAGATCGTAGCCGCGGTCGAACAGGTTCTCGATGCCGAAGTCCACGCGCAGGGGCTTGGCGCGGTAGCTCAAGCGCAGGTGAGCGAGCGCATAGCCAGCGGTGCGCATCTCCTGGCGCACATTGGACACCTTGTCCTTGTCGTCGACGAACTCCCCTTCCAGCCGCCAAGACCAGGCCCCGCGCGTCTGGGTCAATGCGAGTTTCGCGTTGAGGGGCATGATGTCGTAGAGGTTGTCGCCGGTGGTGTCGTTCTTGCCGCGGGTGTAGCTCATACTCCCCTCGAAGCCCAGATCGGCGTCGAAGGCCCTCCCCAACCGGCCGCGGGTGCTGATCTCCAGCCCATAGAGCGTGGCGTCGTGGTTGGCGTAGCGCAGGATGCGGAAATTGTTGGGCACGCAGTTGGCGATGCACACCGCATCGATATAGTCCTCCACCCGGCTGTAATACGGCGCCAGACGCCAGGTCCAGCCCTGCGTGCGCCACTCGGCGGCGGCGCTGAGCGTATAGGCCACCTCGGGCTTGAGCTTCAGGTTGCCGACATAGCCGTTGCCGTCGCCGGTGAAGTTGTTCATCAGCGCCGCCATCTGCCAGGTGGACCAGGTGTAGCGCTCATACAGGCCGGGCGAGCGGGTCTTGCGCGCCAGCCCTAGCTCGTAGGTCTGGCCGACCACCGGCGAAAAGCGCATGAGCCAGGCGAGGTCCCAGTTGTGGTCGGTCTTCTGGCGCGATTGGGCGTTGAAGGCCGTGCTCTCGGCGATCTGGTTGCCCACATCCACCCCGGGGTTGGGCGGCGTGGACAGGTTGGTCTTGTAGCCCTGCACCGGACCGGCGTCCATCTGCACCGTCTCGTGCCTGAGCCCCAGGATGTGGGTCCAGGCCCCGCGCCGCCCCTCCCATTCGGCATACAGGGCATAGCGGTCGCGTTCACCTTCGCGGATGTTCCAGAACGTGCCCGGCCACATCATGGACCCCGAGGGCGGCCACCAGTCGTTAAGCCACTGCGAGCGATACTCCGCCCCCAGCCGGGCCTTGTCCGCCTCACCCAAAGGCAGCTCCGCGCCCAGCGTCAGCCCGTAGTTGCGCCCTTCGGTGAGCATGGGCATGCCGGCGGCGCAGGTCGGACCTATGGGCGCACAGGGCGTGGCCGCCCCCAGCGGCGGGTTGGGGCCGCCCGAGGCCATGCCGTACCAGTAGCGCTTATCCGGACCGAACTGCATGGCATGGTCGATGTGTTCGTAATAGGCCTGGGCCTTGAGACTACCCCAACCGTGCCGGCTGTGGAGGGCGAGGCTCAGTTTGTCGCTGGTGTTGTCGGTCATGTCCATGCGCTGGTTGGGGTAGCCTTGGAAGGGGGTCTGCTGGCGCAGGTAGCGCACATCGACCAGGCTATCCCCGTGGCGCCAGGCGAGGCTTAAGGCATGGTTGGCGGTCTCATACCGGCTGGAGCCCACCTCGTCGCGCGCCAGGCTGTGGCCCTGGCGGCCGGTGTAATGGTCGTAGTTTTTGAAGGCCTTGCCCGCCTTGTAATTGTCCGACCTGGCGTAGGCGCCATCGTAGGCCACGGCGAGGCGTTCGGTGCCGTAAGCCGCGCGCAGGTTGACACCGCGGCCGTCGCCATTGCTGCGATAGAAGGCGCCCGCCTCGGCCGAGCGGACCGAAGCCACACCCGCCGGGGCGAGGGCGGGCGGGGTGGTGCTCACGCGCACCGTGGCGCCGATGGCGTCACCGCCGGCGGAGACCGGGGCCACCCCGGCATAGACCTCGATCGCTTCTACCCGCGTGGGGTCAATGTAGGACAGGGCCGGGTTCATGTGGTTGGGGCAGGCGGCCAGGAGGTCCATGCCATCGACGCTGATGCGCAGCCGCTCGTCGGCGAGCCCGCGGATCACCGGCAGCCCGGCGTTGCCGCCGGCGGCGCGCACCTGCCCGCCAGGCAGGGCACGCAAGAGGCTGGCGCTATCGCTGGTGGCGGCGAGCAGGCCGTCGATCGCCTCGCCGCGCACCAGTTCCTGCAGGGGCGGGACGGGACGCGGGGCGATGACGCGCACCTCGGTCAGTTCGGGGATGCGCTGTGCGCCCAGGGCGGGTAGCGCGCAGGCGAGCAGCACGGCCGTGCTCAGGGGATGAGGACGCAGGGACATCTTCGCTCCGAAACAGGATGCAAACATCCGCGAAATGCTATCCGGGTGCGGCCCGCGCGGGGATGCGACCGATTGTCGCAGGGGCGGCGGTGTGACGCGCGGTCCCACGCCGACGGCCGTCATGCCGTACAATGACGCCGCGCAAGGAAAACGCGGGATGCGATGGATCCGGACAAAGTCAAGGAATTTTTGCTCGAATTGCAGGAGCTGATCGTCGAGCGCCTCGAACAGGTGGACGGCCGGCCCTTCCGGCGCGATCACTGGCAACGGCCCGAGGGCGGCGGGGGGCTCACCTGCGTGATCGAGGAGGGTCAGCTGTTGGAGCGCGGCGGGGTGAATTTCTCACACGTGCGCGGCGAGCGGCTGCCGCCCTCGGCCACCGCGCAGCGGCCGGAGTTGGCGGGCCGACCCTGGGAGGCGATGGGGGTGTCGCTAGTGTTGCACCCGCGCAACCCCTATGCCCCCACCGTGCACATGAACGTGCGCTTCTTCTGCGCCCTGCCCGGGCCTGGACAGCAGGGTGAGCCGGTGTGGTGGTTCGGCGGCGGCATGGATCTGACACCATACTACGGCTTCGAGGAAGATGCGGTGCATTTCCACTCGGTGTGCAAACGCGCCCTCGACCCCTTCGGGCCGGACTACTATGCGCGCTTCAAACGCTGGTGCGACGAGTATTTCTTCCTCAAGCACCGCAACGAGCCGCGCGGCATCGGCGGCATCTTCTACGACGACCTCAGCGCGGGCGGCTTCGAACACTGCTTCAACCTGACCGAGAGCGTGGGCGACCATTTCCTGCCTGCCTACATCCCCATCCTCGAGCGGCGGGCGGACACCCCCTATGGCGAGCGCGAGCGGGATTTCCAGGCCTACCGCCGCGGACGGTATGTGGAGTTCAACCTGGTGTGGGACCGCGGCACCCTGTTCGGGCTGCAGTCGGGCGGCCGCACCGAGTCCATCCTCATGTCCCTGCCGCCGGTCGTGAAATGGCGCTACGACTGGCACCCCGAACCCGGTAGCGCCGAGGCACGTCTATACAGCGATTTCCTCAAGCCACGCGATTGGCTGGCCTGAATCCCTAAATGCAAGGTGGAGCGCTCTTCCGCCGCCCGCCGCGGCGCTGGCTATGGCCGCTCGCTATCCTGGCGGCGCTTGCTGCGGCCGTCATCGCCGCCTATGAGTTGATCGCTTCGCCGCTGCAGGCGCAGTTCCTAGCCCATTATGGCGAGCGGCTGACCTTCAGCCTGGGCGAGGGCGAAAGCCCCAGCATCCGCTTCCCCGCCCATGGTCCGCACGACATCCGCCTGGGCTACGTCGGGCTGCCGCGCTTCATCGAGCGACTGAAGTCCGCCGGCTTCGTCGTCACGCACCAGGCCCGCATCTCGCCGGAGATGGCCAGGCTCGATGACTGGGGCCTGTTCCTGCCCTATCACGAGAAGACGGTGGCGGGGCTCACCGTGCTCGACTGTCGCGGCGATGCGCTGTATCGCGTGCGCTACCCGCGCCAGGCCTACCCCGATTTCGAGGCCATCCCTCCGGTCATCGCCAACACCCTGCTGTACATCGAAAACCGCGAGCTGCTCGACCCCAACCACCCGCAGCGCAACCCGGCGGTGGAATGGGACCGGCTCGCCCAGGCGGTGCTGGAGAAGGCCATGCAGGTGGTCGATCCCAACCGCAACGTGCCCGGAGGCTCCACACTCGCCACCCAGATCGAGAAATACCGCCATTCGCCCGACGGGCTCACGCTCACCGCCACCGACAAACTGCGGCAGATGGCCTCGGCCAGCCTGCGCGCCTACCTGGACGGACCGGACACCCGCGCCACACGCCGGCGCATCGTGCGCGATTACCTGAACAGCGTGCCGCTCGCCGCCGCGCCGGGTTTCGGCGAGGTGCACGGCCTGGCCGAAGGCTTGCGCGCCTGGTTCGACCTCGACTTCGACCGAGTCAATCAGCTCCTCGCCCGGCCCGAGCTCAACCCCGAGGCGGCGCGCGCCTATAAACACGTGTTGGCGCTGCTCGTGGCGCAGCGCAAGCCGTCCTGGTACCTGCTCGCCGGGCGCGACCTTCTGGCCCGTCAGGTCGATGTCCACCTCAAGCTCATGGCCGAGGCCGGCATCATCAGCCCGCAGCTGCGCGATCTAGCCCTCAGGGAGCCGCTGCGTTTCGCCAGCCGGACGGCGAAACCGGCCAACGGCGGCGGGAGCTTCATCGAACAGAAGGCGGCCAACGCCATCCGCGTCGAGCTGTCCCAGCGCCTGGGGGTGCCCGGACTGTACGACCTCGACCGGCTCGACCTCACCGCGCATGCCACCCTGCACCTGCCCACCCAGCGCGCCATCGCCGATTTCCTGAGCCGGCTCGACGATCCCGTGTTGGTGGAGGCGGCCGGGCTGTATGGCCCCTACCTGCTCGCGCCGGACGACGACCTCAAGAAGCCGATCTACAGCTTCACCCTTTACGAGCTGACCGAGCAAGGGGCGCTGCTGCGGGTGCAGGCCGACAACCTGAACCAGCCCTTCGACATCAACCGCCAGGCCAAACTGGACATGGGCTCCTCGGCCAAGATCCGCACGCTGATCACCTACCTGGGCATCATCGCCGAACTGCATGCCCAGTATGCGGGGCTCACCGCCAAGCAACTGGCCGCGGTCAAACCCGCCGAAAAAGACGTGCTCACCCAATGGGTGGTGAACTATCTGAAGACCGCATCCGACCGCTCGCTGCAGGCCACCCTGGAGGCGGCCATGGGGCGCATGTACTCGGCCAGCCCGGCCGAGACCTTCTACACCGGCGGCGGCGTGCACCGCTTCGCCAATTTCAAGCGCGAGGACGATACCAAGGTGATGGACCTGTGGGAGGCCACCCGCCATTCCGTCAACCTCCCCTTCATCCGCCTGATGCGCGACATCGTGCGCCATTTCATGTACCGCGCCCCCAGCACCGCTGCGCGGGTGCTCGCCGATGCGGAGAACCCGCAGCGCCAGACCTATCTGATCAAGTTCGCCGATCAGGAGGGGCGCGCCTTCCTCGCCCGTTTCTACAAAAAGTACAAAGGGCTCACCCCCGAGGAGGCCACCGCCAACCTGATCAACCACCTCGCCGCCCACCCGCGGCGGCTGGCGGCGGTCTACCGCTATCTGGAGCCGCAGGCCGACCTGGAGGCCTTCAAGCGCTTCATGCAGGGGCGGCTTGCCAACCCCCGTGCCTTCGACGACGCCGACTACACCGCGTTGTACGAGACCTATGGCCCGGACCGCTTCAGCCTCTCCGATCGCGGCTACATCACCCAGATCCACCCCTTGGAGCTGTGGCTGGTGGCCTATCTGCGCCAGCACCCCAAGGCCACCTGGAACGACATCGTCCAGGCCAGCACGAAGGAACGGGTGCAGGTGTACGACTGGCTGTTCAAGACCGGGCGCAAGAACGCGCAGGACATCCGCATCCTGTCGCTGCTGGAGATCGAGGCCTTCCAGGAGATCCACCGCCGCTGGCAGAAGTTGGGCTATCCCTTCTCCAGCCTGGTGCCCTCCTACGCCACCGCCATC
Organism: Thiobacillaceae bacterium; assembly: GCA_025054655.1. Lineage (GTDB taxonomy): Bacteria > Pseudomonadota > Gammaproteobacteria > Burkholderiales > Thiobacillaceae > JANWZL01. The sequence continues at coordinate 8,653 of JANWZL010000088.1, forward strand.
GGCTCCTCGGCCGACCGGCCGGCGGCACTTGCCGAGCTGATCGGGGTGATCCTCAACGATGGCCGGCGGCTTGTGCCCGTGTCACTGACCAAACTCGAATTCGCCGCCGGCACGCCCTATCACACCGTCCTGCAGCGGGCCAAACCCCAGGCCGAACAGGTCTATCCGCCCGAGGTGGCACGGGTGATGCGCAAGGCCCTGATCGACGTGGTGCAAAACGGCACCGCCCGGCGGCTCAAGGACGCCTTCCCGCTCGCCGACGGCGGTCATCTCGTCATCGGCGGCAAGACCGGCACCGGCGACCACCGTTACGAGACCTACGCCCCCAACGGTGCGGTCATCGAATCCAAGGTCATGAACCGCACCGCCACCTTTGCCTTCTTCATGGGCAACCGCTTCTACGGCGTGATGACCGTGTTCGTGCCCGGCGAAGCGGCGGCCGATTATCACTTCACCAGCGGGCTCGCGGTGCAGATCGTCAAGGCCATGGAACCCGCGCTGCGGCCGCTGGTGGTGGCGGAGATGCCGCCGGAGCCGACCTGGGAACAGTGGGTGGCGCAATTCGAGGCGGAGACCACCGCCGGCGGCGCCAAGCCGCGCGTGGCGACCTTGGCCGAGACCCCACCGGCCGCACCCGCACCGAGCACGGCGCCGACGGCCTCGGCACCTGCCGCGGACCGGGCCGCCGTGGACGTCCCATCTAAAGAAAAGCCGGCTGCAGCGGCCCAGCCCCCTGTTGGTCGGGGCGAGAAGGCGCCGACCACCTCAGCGCTCAGCCCCAGTCCGGGGACTCGGCCGGCGGAGGCCGACAGGCCCGCCGCGGCCCCCGCGCCCGCGACCAAGCCGGCGCCCAAGCCCGCCGCCAAACCGGTCTCCGAATCGGCCCCCAAGCCGACCGAGCCCGTCAAACCGCCAGCGGAGCCAAGCGGCAATGGCGCCGTGATCACCGAGCCGCCTGCTAAACCGGCCGAACCCGCCCGACCTACGCGGCGTCCAACCCCCTGGGAGGAGGGCGAGGCCCTCTGGCCGAGCGCAAACCCCTGAAGGTGCACGGGCACCGCTTCGGGGTACAATCCGTCCATTTCGGTCGGTTGCTCAAGGACATGCAGTTGCTGGCCTGCGGCGTGAACCATCACACG
>JANWZL010000140.1 GCA_025054655.1 Thiobacillaceae bacterium
CGCGGCGTTCGCCGCTCCTGCAACACGGCAGCGGCGCCGGCAAGAACCATAGGCGCGACGCTGTAGGAGCGACGAAAGTCGCGACCCTTGGCTGGCGACAGACCGGCCACCACCCAAGCTACGGGATGGCCTGCCGTGCAGGGACGGGCAGACGCCCCACGGCATCGACGGCCTCATCTGAACAGATGGATGTTCTGCCCTAGCATCTCCGGTGTGACCAGGGTCACCCCGCCCGCCGTGACGTGGAAGCGGCGCGCATCCTCGTCCGGGTTGACCCCGATCGTCATACCGGCGGGGATCTTGCAGCCGCGGTCCACCACCACCTTCTTCAGCACCGCCCCCTGCCCCACGCGCACATCGGGCAGCACCACCGCCTGTTCCAGGTAGGCCCCTTCGGCCACGCGCACGTTGGAGAACAGCAGCGAGCGGCGCACGGTGGCGCCGCTGATGATGCAGCCGCCGGAGACCATGGAGTCTATGGCCACCCCGCGCCGGCCCTCGTCGTCGAAGACGAACTTGGCCGGCGGCAGCTGCTCCTGATAGGTCCAGATCGGCCAATGCGGGTCGTAGAGGTTTAGCTCCGGCGTGACGCTGGCCAGATCCAGGTTGGCCGCCCAATAGGCGTCCACCGTGCCCACGTCGCGCCAGTACGGCGGCTCGCCCTCGCTGTGCACGCAGCTGTCGGCGAAGCGGTGGGCATAGACACGGTAGCCGGTGCGGATGAGATGGGGGATCACGTCCTTGCCGAAATCGTGCTCGGATTTCGGGTCGTCGGCATCGCGCACCAGCTGCTCGAACAGGAAGGCGGCGTTGAAGACGTAGATGCCCATCGAGCACAGCGAGGTGTCCGGTCTGCCGGGCATGGCCGGGGGATCGGCGGGCTTCTCGACGAAATCCACCACTCGACCCTCTTCGTTGACCTGCATCACCCCGAAGGCTGAGGCGTCGCGCCGCGGCACCTCGATGCAGGCCACGCTCATGTCGGCCTCGTGTTGCACGTGGAAGGCCAGCATCTCGCCGTAGTCCATCTTGTAGATGTGGTCACCGGCGAGGATCAGCACGTATTCGGGCTTGTAGATGCGTAGGATGTCCAGGTTCTGATACACCGCATCGGCCGTGCCCTTGTACCAGCTCAGCTCGTCCACCCGTTGTTGCGCCGGCAGAAGCTCGACGAACTCGTTGAACTCGCCGCGCAGGAAACCCCAGCCGCGCTGGATGTGCTTGATCAGGCTGTGCGCCTTGTATTGGGTGATCACGCCGATGCGGCGGATGCCCGAATTGATGCAGTTGGACAGGGGGAAGTCGATGATGCGGAACTTACCGCCGAAGGGCACGGCGGGCTTGGCCCGCCAGTCTGTGAGGTGCTTGAGCCGGCTGCCGCGGCCGCCGGCAAGGATCAGCGCCACGGTGTTCTTGGTCAGCAGACTGACGAATCGCGGAAATTCCTTGACCACCCGAACCTCCCCCAGCCAGACGGACGTCACGCGCATGCGCAGCGTCCACGATGCGCTTATCATATCAGACGGTGAAGTCTGATTAGTGATCCCAACAACACCAACCCGCCCCTGTTGGGTCCGACCAACGCGGCTCACCTGCACATCCGCACGTCCCCTGAGACGCCCCCTCTGAGCACCCACAGTCGACCATGACCAACACCACAGCGATCGAAAGGCTCCTCCAGGCCCGTCTGCACGACCCCTTCAGCGTCCTTGGCCTGCACCCGGCCGAAGGCGGTCATTTGCTGCGCGTCTTCCGCCCGCATGCGCGCAGGGTGACCTTGCTGCACCCGGAGGGCGCCGTGGCCATGGCGCGCACGCCGGCCGAGGGCGTATTCGAGTGGCGCGGCCACAACCCGCCGCCGTGCCCGTGGCGGCTGTACGTCGAGGAGGAACACGCCTGCTACGAGGTCTACGACCCCTACGCCTTCAGCGAACCCCTGCTGAGCGAACACGAGCTCTACCTGTTCAACGAGGGGCGGCTGCTGCAGGCCTACCGCGCCCTCGGTGCGCATCCGGCGACGCTGCACGGGGTGGAGGGGGTGCGCTTCGCGGTGTGGGCGCCCAACGCCGAGCGCGTGAGCGTCATCGGCGACTTCAACCGCTGGGACGGGCGCGTACACCCCATGCGCGTGCGCGGCTCGAGCGGGGTGTGGGAGCTGTTCATTCCCGGCCTCAGACCGGGCGACCTGTACAAATTCGAGCTGCGCCACCGTGACAGCGGCGCCGTGCTGGTGAAGACCGATCCCTATGGTCAGCGCTTCGAGCTGCGTCCAGGCACGGCCGCTGTGGTGCCGCCGCCCTCCGCGCACGTCTGGCAGGACGCCGCCTGGATGGCCGCGCGCGCGCGTCACGACTGGCTGCACGCGCCCATGAACGTGTACGAGGTGCACGCCGGCTCCTGGCGGCGCCACCCGGACGGGCGCTTCTACACCTACCGCGAGCTGGCCGAGGCCCTGATCCCCTATGTGCTCGACATGGGCTACACCCACATCGAATTCCTGCCGCTCACCGAACACCCGTTGGACGAGTCCTGGGGCTATCAGACCACGGGCTATTTCGCCGCCACCAGCCGCTACGGTAGCGCCGACGACCTCAAATACCTGATCGATGCCTGCCACCGCGCCGGCATCGGCGTCATCCTCGACTGGGTGCCGGCGCACTTCCCCATGGACGCCTGGGCGCTCGCCCGCTTCGACGGCACCGCCCTGTACGAGCACGAGGACCCGCGCCTGGGCCTGCACCGCGACTGGGGCACGCACGTGTTCAACTACGGGCGCAACGAGGTCAAGGGCTTCCTGCTCGCCAGCGCCCACTATTGGCTGGACGAGTTCCATTTCGACGGGCTGCGCGTGGATGCCGTGGCCTCCATGCTCTACCTCGACTACTCGCGGCGCGAGGGCGAATGGCTGCCGAACCGCTACGGCGGGCGCGAAAACCTGGAGGCGATCGATTTCCTGCGCGAACTGAACGCCATGGTGCACGAACGCTTCCCCGGAGCGCTCACCATCGCCGAGGAGTCCACCGCCTGGCCCATGGTCTCGCGGCCCACCTACGTGGGCGGCCTAGGCTTTTCGATGAAGTGGAACATGGGCTGGATGAACGACACCCTGGCCTATTTCCGCCTGGACCCGGTCTACCGCCGCTACCACCACACCCACCTCACCTTCGGCCAGCTCTACGCCTATACGGAGAACTTCGTGCTGCCCTTCTCGCACGACGAGGTGGTGCACGGCAAGGGTTCCCTACTCGGCCGCATGCCGGGCGATGCCTGGCAGCAGTTCGCCAACCTGCGGCTGCTGCTCACCTACCAGATGACCACACCAGGCAAGAAGCTCAACTTCATGGGCAACGACTTCGGCCAGGGGCGCGAGTGGGACAGCGGCGGGCAACTCGACTGGCATCTGCTCGAGATCGACTGGCACCGTCAGGTGCACACCCTCATGCGCGATCTTAACCGTCTCTACCGCAGCCTACCGCAGCTGCACGAACTGGACTTCGAGCAGGAGGGTTTCGCCTGGATCGACTGCCACGATGCCGACCAGTCCGTGCTCACCTACATCCGCAAGGACCGCCACGGGCGGGCCGTGATCGTGGCGCTCAACTTCACCCCCGTGCCGCGCGAGGGCTACCGCATCGGCTGCCCGGCGCCGGGTTTCTGGCGCGAGATCTTCAACAGCGACTCGGAATACTACGGTGGCGGCAACCTGGGCAACGGGGCCGGGCTGATGGCCGAGCAGACCCCCTGGATGGGCTACCCCTGCTCGCTCAGCCTCACCCTGCCGCCGCTCGCGGGGGTGATCCTGATGCAGGACT
>JANWZL010000152.1 GCA_025054655.1 Thiobacillaceae bacterium
ATCGCCTTCTACCGCGACGACTTCTCGCGCATCGGCCTGCACCCCCAGGTGAAGCCTTCGCACATCCCGTTCGAGGTGGAGGACCGCCATATCCTATTGATCGACGACGTGCTCTACACCGGCCGCACCGTGCGCGCGGCCATGAACCTGCTGTTCGACTACGGGCGCCCGGCCGCAGTGCGGCTGGCGGTGCTCATCGACCGCGGCGGGCGCGAGCTGCCGATCTGCGCCGATTACGTCGGCGAGCGCCTAGCGCTGTCGGCCGACGAGCACGTCAGCCTGCGGCGGGATGCCGCCGGCGGCCTGAGTTTTTTGCTCAGCTCGACCTCGACCGGGGCATGAACGGCGACCTGCAGCTCAATGCCGACGGCAGCCTGCGCCATCTGCTCACCCTGGAGGGGCTGCCGGCGCGTATCCTCAACCAGATCCTCGACACGGCCGAGTCCTTCATCCCTGTGACCGCGCGCGAGGTGAAGAAGGTGCCGCTGCTCAGGGGCAAGGCCATCTTCAACCTGTTCTTCGAGCCCTCCACACGCACCCGCACCACCTTCGAGATCGCCGCCAAACGGCTGTCGGCCGACGTGGTCAACCTCAACATCAGCACCTCGGCGCAGAGCAAGGGCGAAACCCTGCTCGACACGGTGGCCAACCTCTCAGCCATGCAGGCCGACATGTTCGTCGTGCGCCACGCGGCGAGCGGCGCCCCGCACCTGATCGCCCGCCACGTCGCCCCCCACATCCGCGTCATCAATGCCGGCGACGGCCGCTGCGCTCATCCCACCCAGGGGCTGCTGGACATGTTCACCATCCGCCGCCACAAGGGCGGCTTCAACCACCTGCGCGTGGCCATCGTCGGCGACGTGCTGCACTCGCGCGTGGCGCGCTCGCAGATACACGCCCTCACCACCCTGGGTTGCCCCGAGGTGCGCGTGGTGGCCCCACGCACCTTGTTGCCGCGCGACGTCGACAGCCTCGGTGTGCACGTGCACTACCGCATGGAGACTGGCATCCGCGACTGCGACGTGATCATCATGCTGCGGTTGCAGAACGAGCGCATGCAGGGGGCGCTGCTGCCCTCGCCGCAGGAGTACTTCAAATACTGGGGGCTCAGCCCCGAGAAGCTGAAGCTGGCCAAACCGGACGCCATCGTCATGCATCCGGGGCCGATGAACCGCGGGGTGGAGATCGACTCGGCGGTGGCCGACGGGCGCCAGTCGGTCATCCTCGACCAGGTCACCTATGGCATCGCCGTGCGCATGGCGGTGATGAGCCTGCTCGCCGGGGTGCGGTCGTGATCCTGCCGCCACCGCCCATCGCCGGGCGCTTCGACCCTGAGGCACGCATCGTCCTGTATGCCGGCAGCTGCCTGGATCTGCTGGCCCAGATCCCCGACCGGGCCATCCAGCTCATCGTCACCTCACCGCCCTACAACCTCGGCAAGGCTTACGAGAAACGGCTCGATCTGGAGGTCTACCTGCGCCAGCAGGCCGAGGTGATCGCCGAGTGTGTGCGCGTGCTCGCCCCCGGCGGCAGCCTGTGCTGGCAAGTGGGCAACTATGTGGAGGACGGCGCCATCGTGCCGCTCGACACCCTGCTCTACCCGGTCTTCCGCAGCCAGGGGTTGGTGCTGCGCAACCGCATCGTGTGGCACTTCGAACACGGCCTGCACTGCAGCCGGCGCTTCTCCGGCCGCTATGAGACCATCAACTGGTTCACGCGCCCGGGGCGTGACTATGTATTCAACCTCGACGCCGTGCGGGTGCCGCAGAAATACCCTGGCAAGAAACATTTCAAAGGGCCCAAGGCGGGGCAGTATTCCTGCAATCCCCTGGGCAAGAACCCGGGCGATGTGTGGGACATCCCCAACGTGAAGAACAACCATGTCGAGAAGACGGAACACCCCTGCCAATTTCCGGTGGAGCTGGTGGAACGCCTGGTGCTGGCGCTGACCCACCCCGACGACTGGGTGCTTGACCCTTTCATGGGGGTGGGCACCAGTGTCATCGCCGCTGTGCGGCACGGCCGGCGAGGGGCGGGGGCGGAGGTGATGCCGCGGTATGTGGACATCGCCTATGAACGGGTGCAGGCGGCCCTGGACGGACGGCTGCGGGTGCGGCCCCTGGGCCGGCCGAAATACGATCCCGTCGCGGCCGGCAGCCGTCTGTTGCAGGCGCCGTGGTTGC
>JANWZL010000010.1 GCA_025054655.1 Thiobacillaceae bacterium
CGCAGCTCTTCCCGCATACGCCCCTGTTCTTCCGGCGGCAGACGCTCCCAGCGTCCCGGCCCGCGCGCTCCCTCACGCTGGGCAAGCCAGACGGCAGGCTCGGGTGTTGGCGCCGGTTCCGCCTGGACGGGGCCAGCGGCCATCATGACGGCCAGGCCGATGAGCAGAACGTTTGCTTGCATGGTGCGCTCCTTGTCACGGTTGCCTCGCGTACGCTACCCAGCATAGGCGGCAGCGGTTTCCCGACCGTTTCCGCGCGGGTTAAATTTGTTACAGTCTGTTACCGTAGCGAGACGATGCAGCCCACCCCGCCGCTGATCCTGGTGGTCGATGACGATGCCGGCATCCGTGAGCTCCTCGCCGCTTATCTTGCGCAACAGGGCTATCGGGTGAGCGTGGCGCGCGACGGCCACGACATGGATGCGGCGCTTGCACGCGAGCGCCCGGACCTGGTGGTGATGGACCTCATGCTGCCCGGCGAGGATGGTCTGGCCCTGACCCGGCGCCTCAAATCCACCCTGGGTTGCCCGGTGATCATGCTCTCGGCCCGCGGCGAGGACATCGACCGCATCGTCGGCCTGGAGGTGGGGGCGGACGACTACTTGCCCAAACCCTTCAACCCGCGCGAGCTGCTCGCGCGCATCCGCGCCGTGCTGCGGCGCGGGCAACCCGCGCCGGGGGCGGCGGCCGCCGAGCTGATCCGCTTCGGCCCCTATACCCTGGACCTGGCCGCCCAGCGGCTCACCCGCGACGGCACCGAGGTGGCGCTCACCCAGGCCGAGTTCGACCTGCTGCGCCTGTTCGCCGAGCACCCCAACCGGGCCCTCACCCGCGACCAGATCATGGACTGGCTCAAAGGCTACGAACGCGACCCCTTCGACCGCTCCATCGACGTGCGCGTGACGCGCCTGCGGCGCAAGCTCGAACCCGACCCCGCGCATCCGGTCTACATCCGCACCGTGCGAGGCCACGGCTACCTGTTCAACCCCAAAGGTGGCACCCCCTGACCCCTCACCCTCCCCCCTCACCCCTAACCCCTAACCCATCACCCCTCACCTCATGCAGACCCTGTTCGGCCGCACCGCCGTGCTGCTCGTTGCCGCCTTCGCCCTGCTCATGGCGGCCACCCTGGCGGTGGTGTGGGTCCGACTGGTCGAACCGCTGGCCACACGCACGGCCGATGGCCTGGCCGCGCGCATGGTGCTGGCGGCACAGACCTGGGCCGAGCTGCCACCGGCCACCCGCCCCGACTACGAGCTGGAACTGGCTATGCACCACGGCCTGGAGCTGGGCGCGGTGCAGGGGCGGCTGCCGCAGGCGCTCGATCCGGGCGATTTCGACCGTCGGGTGGCGCAGGCGCTCGCCGCGCGCTTGCGCGAACCGATCACCCTCAAACGCGGGCCCGACCCGGCCTGGGCCTGGGCCGAGTGGCATCAGGGCGGGCACCTGTTGCGCGTGGGTTATCGGCGTACGGACTATGCCCTCGCCGCCCCCTGGGAGGCCGCCGCCGTGCTGCTTGCCGGCGCCCTGGGTCTCACCCTGCTCGCGTTGGCGCTCGTGCGCCACACCAGCTTACAGCTGCGCGCTCTAGCCCGACAGGCCGCGGTGGTCGCCCAAGGACGCCTGCCCGAGCCGCTGCCGGAGACGGGGGCGGCCGAACTCATGCAGCTCACGCGTGCCTTCAACCGCATGGCCGCCGAGGTGCAGGCCCTGCTGGACAACCGCACCACGCTGCTGGCGGGCATCTCGCACGACCTGAAGACGCCGCTGACGCGGCTGCGCCTGTCGCTGGCGCTGCTCGACGGCCGGGTCGAGCCGCCGCAGCTGGCCCGCCTGGAGGCCGAGGTGGAGGAGATGCAGCGGCTGATCGACGACATGCTCACGCTGGCCCGCTCGCTGCGGGCCGAACCGCAGCAGACGATGGACCTGGCCGAACTGGTCGGGGCCGTGGTGGACCGGGCGCGCGCGGGCGGGGCGATCGCATGGCGGCCGGACGGCGCCTGCCCATGGCCGGTGGCGCCGCAGGCCTGCAGCCGCATCCTCGCCAACCTGCTCGACAACGCCCAGCGCTATGGCGGCGGGCAGCCGGTCGAGGTGGAGCTGGCGTGCGGGCAGGCGTGCGCGCGCGTGCGGGTGCTCGACCGCGGGCCGGGCATCCCAGCGCACGAGCGCGAGGCGGTCTTCCGCCCCTTCTACCGGCTGGAGGCCTCGCGCAGCCGCGCCAGCGGCGGCAGCGGCCTGGGCCTGGCCATCGCCCGGCAGCTGGCGGATGCGCACGGCTGGCGCATCGAACTCAAGGACCGCCCCGGCGGAGGGCTGGTGGCCGAGCTCGTGCTGCCGCGGGCGAGCGACCTCACTTGGCGTGATAGCTGAAGATCACCACCTCCAGCCAGTACAGCGTCCAGCAGCGGATGGAGAAGTGGCGGCTGTGGGTCTCGAAGCGCCGCCAGACGTGTTCGGCCGTGCGGCGGATGCGGATGGTCAGGCCGGGTGTCAAGGTCAGGGTCATTTTCGTGTCTCCTAGGGTTTACCCCCATGAGAAGCAAGACGCATGCCCATCACTGACGCCGCAGCAGCGTCAGGGGGTTGCGTCCAACCGCGCCCTGCGCCGGCCCCGCACGGATTGGCGGTTGGCCCATCGGCTGGACGAGCGACGAGATCACGGCAGACTGTCGAGCTTTCGACGCCTGTTGATCCTACCCGCACAGGGCTTGAGGCCGGCCGGGTTTGACCCCTCCCTCCCCTCACCGGTATCATTCCCTTTTCGACTGAACACCCTTCTACGCCATGCGTCGCAAACTCGTCGCCGGTAACTGGAAGATGCACGGCAGCCTTGCCGACAACGAGGCCCTGCTCGGCGCTATCCTGTCCGGTCTGCACGACGTGAAGGCCGATGTGGCCGTGTGCGTGCCTTTCCCCTATCTCGCCCAGGCCAAGGCCAGGCTGGCCGGCTCGCGCGTGGCCTGGGGTGCGCAGAACGTCAGCCAGTATGCCCGCGGGGCCTACACGGGCGAGGTCTCGGCGGCCATGCTCAACGACTTCGAGTGCCGCTACGTCATCGTCGGCCACTCTGAGCGCCGCACCCTATTCGGCGAGACCGACGCCGTGGTGGCGGAGAAATACGCCGCGGCGCAGACGGCGGGCCTGATCCCCATCTTGTGTGTGGGCGAGACCCTGGAGGAGCGCGAGGCGGGGGTGACCGAGGCGGTGGTCTCCCGCCAGCTCGACGCCATCCTCGCGCGCAGCGGGGTGATCTCGCTGGCGAACGCGGTGATCGCCTACGAGCCGGTGTGGGCCATCGGCACCGGGCGCACCGCCACCCCTGAGCAGGCGCAGGCCGTGCACGCCTTCATCCGCGCCAAGATCCGCGCGCTCGACGCCGAGGTGGCCGAGCACCTGATCATCCAGTACGGCGGCAGCGTCAAGGCGGCCAATGCGGCGGAGCTGTTCGCCCAGCCGGACATCGACGGGGGCCTGATCGGCGGGGCCTCGCTCAATGCCGAGGAGTTTCTCGCCATCTGTCGCGCCGCCTGAGCGCGTCCCTGCCGAGGGTCAAGACATGGAACTGCTGCTGTGGATCCTGCACATCCTGATCGCCGCCGGCATCGTCGTGTTGGTGCTGCTGCAGCACGGCAAGGGCGCCGACATGGGCGCGGCCTTCGGCAGTGGAGCCTCGGGCAGCCTGTTCGGGGCCACCGGTTCGGCCAACTTCCTGTCGCGCACGACCGCGGTGCTCGCCACCCTGTTCTTCCTGACCAGCCTGGGCCTGACCTATATCTCCAGCCAGAAGGCGCAGGCGGTCAAACCGGTCGCCGCCCCGGCACAGCCGGCCGCCCCCGCGCAACCGGCCGCCCCCGCTCCGGGTGACAAACCGGTCGAAATCCCGCGATAATATCAAGCCCCGCAGCGCGGGGTGAGGCCGACGTGGTGGAATTGGTAGACACGCTGTCTTGAGGGGGCAGTGCGGCAACGCGTGCGAGTTCGAGTCTCGCCGTCGGCACCAATCAAATTTCCTTATGCATTCCTGCCGTTATTTAATAAGCCATTGATATCAATGGCTTTTTCGGCCTGCAGCGGCTTGACATGCAGCGGCCGGGCGGCATAGACTTCGGCCTACGATACGCCGCCGGGGTGAACGAGACACCAGCATGCTGGAGAACTATTTCCCTATCTTGTTGTTCATCCTGGTGGGGTTGGTCATCGGTGCGGTGGCCATTGGTGTGGGCTGGGTGCTCTCGCCCAACCGTCCCGATGCGGAAAAGCTCTCGCCTTATGAGTGCGGCTTCGAGGCCTTCGAAGACGCGCGCATGAAGTTCGACGTACGCTACTATCTGGTGGCCATCCTGTTCATCCTGTTCGACCTGGAGATCGCCTTTCTCTTCCCCTGGGCGGTGGTGCTGGAGGAGATCGGCGCCTTCGGCTTCTGGTCCATGATGGTCTTTCTGGCCCTGCTCACGGTCGGTTTCGTCTATGAATGGATGAAAGGGGCGTTGGAATGGGAATGATGCCTCTCGTCATGCCCCACGTTCATACCGCAGGCATCCGCCGTAGGAGCGGCGAGAGCCGCGCTATACGCGAAACAGACCTTGCGAACCGGTGAGCCATGAGCATCGAAGGTGTTCTGCAGAAGGGTTTCATCACCACCACCGCCGATGCGGTGATCAACTGGGCCAAGACCGGGTCGCTGTGGCCCATGACCTTTGGGCTCGCCTGCTGTGCGGTGGAGATGATGCACGCCGGGGCCTCGCGCTACGACCTCGACCGCTTCGGCGTGGTCTTCCGCCCCAGCCCCCGCCAGAGCGACCTCATGATCGTGGCCGGCACCCTGTGCAACAAGATGGCCCCGGCCCTGCGCAAGGTCTATGACCAGATGGCCGAGCCGCGCTGGGTGATCTCCATGGGCTCCTGTGCCAACGGCGGCGGCTATTACCATTACTCGTACTCCGTGGTGCGCGGCTGCGACCGCATCGTACCGGTGGACGTCTATGTGCCCGGCTGCCCGCCCACGGCCGAAGCCCTGCTGTACGGCATCCTGCAGTTGCAGAAAAAGATCCGCCGCACCCACACCATCGCCCGCTAAAGAAGCCGACCGACCATGCCGCTCACCCCCGAGGCCCTGCTTGCGCCTGTGAACGATGCGCTGGGCGAGAAGATCGTCGCACATAAGCTCGCCTTGGGCGAGTTGACCATTGAGGTGCGCCCGTCGGATTGGGTGGAGGTGGCCTATGCCCTGCGCGACACGCCGGAGCTTGCCTTCGACATGCTGATCGACCTGTGCGGCGTGGATTACTCCGCCTACAAGGACGGTGCCTGGTCCGGCCGGCGTTTCGCCGTGGTGCTGCACCTGCTGTCGGTGGCCCGCAACCACCGGCTGCGCGTGCGCACCTTCTGCGACAACGATGACTTCCCCATGCTGGCCAGCCTGGTCGAGGTATGGCCGGCGGCCAACTGGTTCGAGCGCGAGGCCTTCGACCTGTTCGGCATCGTCTTCGAGGGTCACCCCGATCTGCGGCGTCTGCTGACCGACTACGGCTTCATCGGCCACCCCTTCCGCAAGGACTTCCCCCTCTCGGGCCATGTCGAGATGCGCTACGACCCGGAGTTGAAACGTGTGATCTACCAGCCGGTGAGCATCGAGCCACGCGAGCTGGTGCCGCGCATCGTGCGCGAGGAGACTTACGGGGACAGCGGCCGTGGCTGAGAGCCGCATGCATCCGCTCGATCCGCACCGCGGCCGCGCTGCGCGCTTAACCTTTGCTGCGCAAAGGTTAGCCTACGCCGAAGTTGAGATGCAACGTTGCGGTGCTCGCTGCCTGCCTTCGTTTGAGGGTGTGCTCTAATGGCCGAGATTCGCAATTACACGCTCAACTTTGGCCCTCAGCATCCGGCGGCGCATGGGGTGCTGCGGCTGGTGCTGGAGCTGGATGGCGAGGTGATCGAGCGTGCCGACCCGCACGTGGGGCTGCTGCATCGGGCGACCGAGAAGCTCGCCGAGCACAAGACCTTTCTGCAGTCGGTCCCCTACATGGACCGGCTGGACTATGTCTCCATGATGTGCAACGAGCACGCCTACGTGCTCGCCATCGAGAAGCTGCTGGGCATCACCCCGCCCATCCGCGCGCAGTACATCCGCGTGATGTTCGATGAACTGACCCGCATCCTCAACCACCTGCTGTGGCTGGGGGCGCACGCGCTGGACATCGGGGCGATGACGGTGTTCCTGTATTGCTTCCGCGAGCGCGAGGACATCATGGACATGTACGAGGCGGTGTCCGGCGCGCGTATGCACGCGGCCTACTACCGCCCGGGCGGGGTCTATCGCGACCTGCCGGACAAGATGCCGCAGTACGAGCCCTCGCCCTACAAGAGCGCGGAGGAGGTGCGGCGCCTCAACGAGAACCGCCAAGGCTCGCTGCTCGACTTCATCGAGGACTTCACGAATCGTTTCCCGGCCTACGTGGACGAGTACGAAACGCTGCTCACCGACAACCGTATCTGGAAGCAACGCACGGTGGGCATCGGCGTGGTCTCGCCCGAGCGGGCCAAGGCCCTGGGGTTCACCGGCCCCATGCTGCGCGGCTCGGGGGTGGTATGGGACCTGCGCCGCCACCAACCCTACGAGGTCTATGACCAGCTCGACTTCGACATCGCAGTGGGTGTCAATGGCGACTGCTATGACCGTTATCTGGTGCGCATCGAGGAGATGCGCCAGGCCAACCGTATCGTCAAGCAGTGCGTGGACTGGCTGCGCAAGAACCCCGGCCCGGTGATGATCGACAACCACAAGGTCGCCCCGCCCTCGCGTGCGGCCATGAAGGGCAACATGGAGGAGCTCATCCACCACTTCAAGCTGTTCACTGAGGGCATGCACGTGCCCGAGGGCGAGGCCTATGCGGCGGTGGAACACCCCAAGGGCGAGTTCGGCATCTATCTCATCTCCGACGGGGCCAACAAACCCTACCGCATGAAGATCCGCCCGGCCGGCTTCACCCACATGGCGGCCTTGGACGAGCTCGCCCGCGGGCACATGATCGCCGACGTGGTGGCCCTGATCGGCACCATAGACATCGTGTTCGGAGACATCGACCGATGAGTCTGCTCTCTCCCGAGGCGCTCGTGCGCATCGACCGCGAGATGGCCAAATATCCGCCCGATCAGCGGCAATCCGCGGTCATGAGCGCACTGCGCATCGCCCAGCAGGAGAAGGGCTGGCTCGCGCCCGAGGTGATCGAGTTCGTCGCCCACTATCTGGGCATGCCGGCCATCGCCGTGTACGAGGTGGCCACCTTCTACAACATGTACGACCTCAAACCCGTCGGCCGGCACAAGATCACCCTGTGCACCAACCTCTCCTGCACCCTGCAGGGGGCGGACCGCATCGCTGCGCATCTCAAGGCGCGCCTGGGCGTGGACTTCGGCGAGACCACCGCGGATGGGCGTTACACCCTGAAGGCGGGCGAGTGCATGGGCGCCTGCGGCGACGGCCCCCTGTGTCTGCACAACAACCACGAGATGCACGAACGGCTCACACCGGACAAAGTGGACGAGCTGTTGGACAAGTGGACATGAAGAACCTCGGTCCGGATACCAAGGTCTGCCTGTGGACGCTGGAATATCCCAACCCAGCGGCCCTGGACACCTATGTCGCCCACGGCGGCTATGAGACCCTGCGCCGCATCCTTGCCGAGCGCACCCCGCCGGAGACGATCATCGCCGAGCTGAAGACCAGCGCCCTACGTGGGCGCGGTGGCGCAGGCTTCCCCACGGGGCTGAAGTGGAGCTTCATGCCGCGCAACTTCCCGGGCGACAAATACATCGTCTGCAACTCCGACGAGGGCGAGCCGGGCACCTTTAAAGACCGCGACATCCTGCGCTTCAACCCGCATCAGCTGATCGAGGGTATGGTGATCGCCGGCTACACCCTAGGGGCCACTGCCGGCTACAACTACATCCACGGCGAGATCTGGGACTGTTACGAGCGCTTCGAGCAGGCCCTGGAGGAGGCGCGGCGCGCCGGCTTCCTGGGCAAGAACATCCTCGGCAGCGGCTGGGATTTCGACATCCACGCCCACCACGGCTACGGGGCCTACATCTGCGGGGAGGAGACCGCGCTGCTGGAGTCGATCGAAGGCAAGAAGGGCCAGCCGCGCTTCAAACCCCCCTTCCCGGCGAGTTACGGTCTGTATGGCAAGCCCACCACCATCAACAACACCGAAACGCTGGCCAGCGTGCCCTGGATCCTGCGCTTCGGCGGGCAGGCCTTCCTGGAGCTGGGCAAGCCGAACAACGGCGGCACCAAGATCTTCTCCGTCTCGGGCCATGTGGAGCGGCCGGGCAATTATGAGGTACCGCTGGGTACGCCATTTGCGCGCCTGCTGGAGCTGGCCGGCGGTGTGCGCGGCGGACGCCGGCTCAAGGCGGTGATCCCGGGCGGCTCCTCCGCCCCGGTGCTGCCCGGTGAGATCATGCTGGACCTCAGCATGGACTTCGACAGCCTCGCCAAGGCTGGTTCCATGCTGGGCTCCGGTGCGGTCATCGTGATGGACGAGACCGTGTGCATGGTGCGGGCGCTGGAGCGTCTGGCCTATTTCTATTACGAGGAGTCCTGCGGTCAATGCACCCCCTGCCGCGAGGGTACCGGCTGGATGTACCGCGTGGTACACCGCATCGAACACGGTCAGGGGCGGCCCGAGGACCTGGACCTGCTGATGGACGTGGGCGAAAACATCGCCGGCCGCACCATCTGTGCCCTGGGCGATGCCGCCGTAGGCCCGGTGCACAGTTTCATCCGCCATTTCCGGCCGGAGTTCGAGTACCACATCGAGCACAAGCGCTGTATGGTGGGGGCCTGACATGCCGACACTGACCATAGACGGCAAGCGCATCGAGGTGGAGCAGGGTGCCACCGTGATGGACGCGGCGCGCGCGCTGGGCATCTTCATCCCCCACTTTTGCTACCACAAGAAGCTGTCGATCGCCGCCAACTGCCGCATGTGCCTGGTGGAGGTGGAGAAGGCGGTCAAGCCCCTACCCGCCTGCGCCACCCCCGCCACCGAGGGCATGGTGGTGCACACCCATTCGCCCACGGCGATCAAGGCGCAGAAGGGGGTGATGGAACTGCTGCTGATCAATCACCCGCTCGACTGCCCGATCTGCGACCAGGGCGGTGAGTGTCAGCTGCAGGACCTCGCCGTGGGCTACGGCGGCAGCCGCGCGCGCTATCAAGAACCCAAGCGGGTGGTGCGCGACAAGGAACTGGGGCCGCTCATCGCCACCGACATGACCCGCTGCATCCACTGCAGCCGTTGTGTCCGCTTCGGCCAGGAGATCGCCGGACTCATGGAGCTGGGCATGCCCGGCCGCGGCGAACACACCGAGGTGATGACCTATCTGGAGGGTCAGGTCAGCTCCGAGCTGTCCGGCAATGTGATCGACCTGTGTCCGGTGGGGGCGCTGACCTCCAAGCCCTTCCGCTTTTCCGCCCGCCCCTGGGAGCTTGCGCGCAAACCTTCGATCAGTCCGCACGACGGTCTGGGGGCGAACCTGGAGCTGCACGTCAAAGGCGCTCGCGTCTACCGGGTGTTGCCGCGCGAGAACGAGGCGGTGAACGAATGCTGGCTCGCCGACCGCGACCGTTTCGCTTACCAGGCCTTGCACAGCGAGGCGCGGCTCACCCGTCCCATGGTGCGCGATGGCGATCAATGGCAGGCGGTGGACTGGCCCAAGGCCATCGCCCAGGCCGCCGGCGCCCTGCAGGTGATCCTGCGAGCGCACGGACCGGACGCCGTGGGCTTCCTGCTCTCCCCCCACGCCACCCTGGAGGAGCTTCATCTCGCGCAGAAACTGGCACGGGCGCTGGGTTGCGCGCACATCGACCACCGCCTCGACCGCAGCGCCCCCATCACCCTGCGCGGGGTGGGCTGGCTCGGCCTGCCCATCGCCGAGGTGGAGGCGCTTGACCGTGTCCTGCTCGTGGGGGCCACCATCCGCAAGGAGCAGCCGCTCATCGCCCAGCGGCTGCGCAAGGCGGTCAAGGACGGGGCCCAGCTCAGCGTCGTGCATGCCGCCGACGACGACCTGCTCACCCGCGTGCATGCGCGTCTGATTACCAAGCCCTCCGGCCTGGTGGAGGCGCTCGCCCGGGTGGCGGTGGCCATGCGCGAGGCCGGCGCTGAGCTAGGCGATCTGCCGCTCGATCGAGTGCAGGCCGACGCGCCTGCGCGCGCCATCGCGCAAAGCCTGCTCACCGGCGATCGTAAAGCGGTCTTTCTTGGTGCCTATGCGCAGCAGCACCCGGCCGCGGGCGAGCTGGCCACCCTGGCCCAGGCCATCGCCCGCGCCTGCGGCGCCACCCTGGGGCTGCTCGTCCCCACGGCCAACGGCGTGGGGGCGGCGCTGGTGGGCGCCCAGCCGGCTGCGGGCGGGTTTGATGCCGCGCAGATGCTGGCGCAGCCGCGCAAGGCCTATGTACTGCTGGGCTGCGAGCCCGACCTGGAGGCGGCCGACCCGCTGGCCGCGCGCGCGGCCCTGGCGCAGGCGGAGCTGGTGGTGGCCCTCACTGCCTTCGGCGACCGCGCCCGCGATTACGCCCATGTGCTGCTGCCCATCGCCACCTTTGCCGAAACCGACGGCAGCTTCGTCAACATGGAGGGGCGGCTGCAGACCTTCCGTGCCGCCGTGCCGCCGCCGGGCGAGGCGCGGCCGGCCTGGAAGGTGATGCGGGTGCTGGCGAACCAGCTGGGGCTGGCCGGCTTCTTGCACGATACCGCCGCCGAGGTCTTGGCCGAGGCCCTGCCTAAGGGTGAGGCCGACATCCGCGAGCGGCTCGACAACACCGTCACCCCCGTACCCATCGTGAGCCTGAACCCCGGCACGGGCCTCGAGCGGCTGGCAGAGACCCCCATCTACCAGCTCGACCCGCTCGTGCGCCGTGCGCCCGCCCTGCAGGCCACGCTGGACGGCGAGGCAGCGGCCTGCTGTTTTGCCCACGGCAGCCTGATCGAACGGTTGGGCCTGACGGTGGACAAACCGGTGCGCGTGCGCCAGGGGGCACAGGAGACGGTGCTCAGACTCAGACGCGACGACCGCCTACCGCCGGAGGTGGTGCGCGTGGCGGCGGTGCATCCCATGACCGCCCGTCTGGGGCCGCGTTTCGGCGAGATCGGCCTGGAGCGCATGTGATGGAACCGCTGCAGGCGTGGCTCGGGCCGGCCTGGACGCCGGTGTGGACACTGGCCAAGATCGTGGCCATCGTGCTGCCCCTGCTCATCGCAGTGGCCTATCTCACCTACGTCGAACGCAAGGTGATCGGCTGGATGCAGGTGCGCATGGGACCCAACCGTGTAGGCTTCTTCGGCCGCAAGCTGTGGGGCCTGGGCCAGCCCATCGCCGATGCGGTGAAGCTGCTCACCAAGGAGATCGTCATCCCCAGCGGCGCCAACAAGGGCCTGTTCCTGTTCGCGCCCATCCTGGCCATCGCCCCGGCATTGGCGGCCTGGGCGGTGGTGCCCTTCACCGACCGGCTGGTGCTGGCCAACATCGACGCCAGCCTGCTGTACATCATGGCCATCACCTCGATGGGGGTGTATGGGGTGATCGTCGCCGGCTGGGCCTCCAACTCCAAGTACGCCTTCCTCGGCAGCCTGCGCTCGGCCGCCCAGATCGTCTCCTATGAGATCGCCATGGGCTTCGCCCTGGTGGGGGTGCTCATGAGCGCGCAGAGCCTCAACCTAGTCGAGATCGTCAAAGGGCAAGAGGGGGGCTTCTGGCACTGGTATTGGCTGCCGCTGTTCCCCCTGTTCCTGGTCTATCTCATCGCCGGTGTGGCCGAAACCAACCGCGCGCCCTTCGACGTGGCCGAGGGCGAGAGCGAGATCGTGGCCGGCTTCCACGTGGAATACTCGGGCATGGCCTTCGCCGTATTCTTCCTGGCTGAGTACGCCAACATGATCCTGGTGTCGGCGCTCACCACCCTCATGTTCCTGGGCGGCTGGCTCGCCCCCCTGCCGTGGCTGCCGGACGGCTTCATCTGGTTTGCGCTCAAGGTCAGTTTCGTGCTGCTGCTGTTCCTGTGGTTCCGCGCCACCTTCCCGCGCTACCGCTACGACCAGATCATGCGCCTGGGCTGGAAGGTGTTCATCCCCGTGACCCTGGTGTGGATCGTGCTGCTCGGCATCATGATGCAGACGCCCTGGGCCCACCTGTTCCATTGAGGAGGGGGCGATGCTCTCCCGCATCAAGCAGTTCTTCGACACCTTCCTGCTGACCGAACTCGTGCGCGGCATGGCGCTCACCGGCCGCTACCTGTTCGCGCGCAAGATCACGGTGCAGTTCCCCGAGGAGCGCACCCCACTGAGCCCGCGCTTCCGCGGGCTGCATGCGTTACGCCGCTATCCCAACGGCGAGGAGCGCTGTATCGCCTGCAAACTGTGCGAGGCGGTCTGCCCGGCCCTGGCCATCACCATCGAATCGGCCCAGCGCGCCGATGGCACCCGCCGCACCACGCGTTACGACATCGACCTGACCAAATGCATCTTCTGCGGCTTCTGCGAGGAGGCCTGCCCGGTGGACGCCATCGTCGAGACCCATATCCTCGACTACCATGGCGAAAAACGCGGCGATCTGTATTACACCAAGGAGATGCTGCTTGCCGTGGGTGACCGCTACGAGGCCGAGATCGCCCGCCGCAAGGCCGAGGATGCAAAGTACAGATAGGACGAACGAGACCCAGCACCCGCTCGACGATGACCTTCACCGATTTCGTCTTCTACAGCTTCGCCGCCATCCTGCTCGCCGCGGGCGTGCGTGTAATCACCGCCAAGAACCCGGTGCATGCGGCGCTCGCCTTGGTGCTCGCCTTCTTCGCCGCAGCGGGGCTGTGGCTGCTGCTCGAGGCGGAGTTCCTCGCCATCACCCTGGTGCTGGTCTATGTCGGGGCGGTGGCGGTGTTGTTCCTGTTCGTGGTGATGATGCTAGACATCAACCTGGAGCAGCTACGGGCGCGCTTCTGGGAGTATCTGCCCATCGCCGCCCTGGTGGCGGGGCTGATGGTGGTGCAGATGGTGCTGGTGCTGGGGGCGGAGGACTTCGGGCTTGTCGCCCCCGAACCCAAACCGGCCGACTACAGCAACACCAAGGCCCTGGGCAGGCTGCTCTACACCGACTACGTCTACCCCTTCGAGATCGCCGCGGTCATCCTGCTGGTGGCCATCGTCGCCGCCATCGCGCTGACCCTGCGGCGTAGGCCCGGTCTGAAGTGGATGGACCCCGCCCTGCAGGTCAGGGTCAAGCGCGCGGGGCGTGTGCACCTCATCAACCTCAAACCGCAGCGGCCGCAGGCTAAGCAGGAGGAGGAGGCATGATCGGCCTCAACCACTACCTGGTCCTCGGCTCGGTGCTATTCGCACTGTCCGTGCTAGGCATCTTCTTGAACCGCAAGAACCTGATCGTCCTGCTGATGGCCATCGAGCTCATGCTGCTCGCCGTCAACCTCAACTTCGTGGCCATCGCCCACTATCTCGACGACCTGGCCGGCCAGGTGTTCGTCTTCTTCATCCTCACCGTGGCCGCGGCCGAATCGGCCATCGGCCTGGCGATCCTGGTGGTGCTGTTCCGCGCCCGCCGCTCCATCCACGTGGAAGACCTGGACAGCCTGAAGGGGTGAATCTCATGCTGAGCGAGGCGCAGTTGAAAGACATCGCCCGTACCCTGGGTGAGGCCGCACGGCCGGCCAAGGTCATCTTGTTCGGCTCGTATGCGCGCGGGGAGGCCGATGAGGGTTCGGATGCCGATTTTCTGGTCATCGAGTCCCAAGTCAGCGATCCGGTGCGGGAGATGGTGCGCCTGAACAAGCTGCTCGCGCCTCTGGGTGTGCCGGTGGACATCCTGGTCTGCTCCGAACGGGAGGTCCAAAAACGGCGTGACTGGTCGTCCACCGCGTTGTATTGGGCCTTGCGCGAGGGTAGGTTGCTGTATGAATCCCATCTCTGAAGAGGCCCTGGCGCTGGCACGTATGGCGGAACAGGACTGGGAAATCCTGCAGGTGATCAAGGATGCCCCGCGCGTGGGCGTGCAAGGGGTGTGTTTTCATGCGCAGCAATGCAGAGAAATACCTCAAGGCACTGGTTGTCACCCAAGGTGGCAAACTGCAGCGCATTCACAACCTCGCGGCATTGGTTCACCAGATCGGTCAGGGTGCTGCGGACATGCCCTGTACGGTGGATGAATTGGCCGAGTTGAATCCGTGTGCCGTGGTCCTGCGTTATGACGATCAGGAGTTCGAGCTATTGAGCCGTCAAGAGATTGTGTCGCGGGCCGAGCGTATGCGCGCCTGGGCGCGTGACAGGCTCGGTCTGGGCGTACAGGGTGAAGCGGGATGACGATGAAGACCCTCTACCTCCTGGTGCCGCTTGCCCCCCTGCTGGGGGCCTTGCTGGCGGGGCTGGCCGGCCGTGCGATCGGCCGCACGGGGGCGCACACGGTGACCATCCTGGGCGTGGCGGTGTCCTTCCTCGCCTCGCTCATCATCTTCTTCGACGTCCTGGCCGGCAACACCTTCAACGGGCCCATCTACACCTGGGCCACGGCGGGCGACCTGCGGCTGGAGATCGGCTTCCTGATCGATCCCCTGTCGGCGCTCATGATGCTGGTGGTCAGTTTCGTGTCGCTGTGCGTGCACGTGTACACCATCGGCTACATGGCCGACGATCCCGGTTATCAGCGCTTCTTCAGCTACATCGCCCTGTTCACCTTCTCCATGCTGATGCTGGTCATGAGCAACAACTTCCTGCAGCTGTTCTTCGGCTGGGAGGCGGTGGGCCTGGTGTCCTATCTGTTGATCGGCTTCTGGTACACGCGCGAGTCGGCCATCTACGCCAATCTTAAGGCCTTCTTGGTCAACCGCGTGGGCGATCTGGGTTTTCTGCTCGGCATCGGTCTGATCTGGGCGCACTTCGGCACCCTGGACTACGCCGAGGTGTTCCAGCAGGCGCCGCAGTTCAGGGACAGCACGGTGAGCCTCATCGAGGGGCAACCCTGGGGGCTCATCACCGTGATCTGCATCCTGCTGTTCATCGGCGCCATGGGCAAGAGCGCGCAGATGCCGCTGCACGTGTGGCTGCCCGACTCCATGGAGGGCCCCACCCCCATCTCGGCCCTGATCCATGCCGCCACCATGGTCACCGCCGGCATCTTCATGGTGGCCCGCA
The DNA here is from genome assembly GCA_025054655.1 of Thiobacillaceae bacterium. Taxonomy (GTDB): domain Bacteria; phylum Pseudomonadota; class Gammaproteobacteria; order Burkholderiales; family Thiobacillaceae; genus JANWZL01. The sequence continues at coordinate 15,207 of JANWZL010000010.1, forward strand.
TGTCGCCGCTGTATGAGCTGTCGGATACGGCCCTGTCCGTGGTGCTGGTGGTCGGCGCCGTGACCGCCCTGGCCATGGGGCTGCTAGGCATCGTGCAAAACGACATCAAGCGGGTGATCGCCTACTCGACCCTGTCTCAGCTGGGTTACATGACCGTGGCCCTGGGGGTGTCGGCCTATTCGGTGGCCATCTTCCATCTCATGACCCACGCCTTCTTCAAGGCCCTGCTTTTTCTGGCCGCCGGCAGCGTGATCATCGGCCTGCATCACGACCAGGACATGCGCAACATGGGGGGGTTGCGCCGCTACATGCCCATCACCTGGATCACCCTGCTCATCGGCGCGCTCGCCCTGATCGGCACGCCGGGGCTTTCGGGTTTCTTCTCCAAAGACGCCATCATCCTTGCCACCTACGCCTCCGACCTACCCGGCGCGGGCTTCGCCGCCTTCGCCGTCACCGCCGGGGTGTTCGTCACCGCCCTGTACACCTTCCGTATGTATTTCATGGTCTTCCACGGCCCTGAGCGCTTCCGCTATGCCCATGTGCATCACGCAGAACAGGAAGGCGGCAAGGACGAGGACCACCACGGGCGGCACGGCGGCGGCCATAGCGCCCCGCATGAGTCGCCCTGGGTGGTGACCGCCCCGCTCGTGGTGCTCGCCATCCCCTCCATCTACGCTGGCTGGGCCTACATCGAGCCGCTGCTGTTCGGTGGCTTTTTCGGCAGCGCGATCCACGTCGACCATGCCGCCCATCCGGCCATGCGGATGCTGGCCGAGCAGTTCCACGGCCCCGGGGCCATGGTGCTGCACGGTTTCGTGTCACTGCCGTTCTGGTTGGCGCTGGCGGGGGTGGGCACGGCCGCCTATCTCTACCTGGTGCGCCGCGACCTGCCGGAGAAAATCCGGCGCCTGGCCGGCGTCCTCTATACGGTGCTGGAGCGTAAATACGGTTTCGACGACTTCAACGACTGGTTCTTCGCCGGCGGGGCGCGCCGGCTGGGCGGCAAGCTATGGCGCTGGGGCGACGTCCTGGTCATCGACGGCGGGTTGGTCAACGGCTCGGCCCGGCTCGTCGGCCACATCGCCGCCGTGGCGCGCCGGCTGCAGACCGGGTATCTGTATCACTACGCCTTCGCCATGATCGTCGGGGTGGCCCTGATGGTGACCTGGTTCGTGGACTGAGACCCGACGCGACCACAACGAGACCGCTCAAGGAACGGGATGCTGGAAGGGTTCGGAATCCTTAGCCTCACCATCTGGGTGCCCATCGTCGCCGGCGTGCTGGTGCTGCTGGCCGGTGGCGACGACCGCCGTGCCGACGGGGTGCGGGCCCTGGCCCTGACCGGGGCGATCCTGGGCTTCGTCGTCGCCCTGCCGTTGTGGTTCGGTTTCGACCGCACCGCCCCGGCCCTGCAGTTTGTCGAGCGGCTGCCCTGGATCCCGGCCTATGACATCGAGTATTACCTGGGCGTGGACGGCATCTCCATGCCCTTCGTGTTGCTCAACAGCCTGACCACCGTGCTGGTGGTGCTGGCGGGCTGGGTGGTGATTCAACATAAGGTCGCCCAGTACATGGCCGCCTTCCTCATCCAGTCGGGCATCTTGAACGGTGTGTTCGCCGCCGTGGACGGCATCCTGTTCTACGTCTTCTTCGAGGCGATGCTCATCCCGCTCTACCTCATCATCGGCGTGTGGGGGGGGCCGAAGCGCATCTACGCCGCCATCAAGTTCTTCCTCTACACCCTGCTGGGCAGCCTGCTCATGCTGGTGGCGGTGCTGTATCTGTACAAGCAGAGCGGCAGCTTCGACATCTTCGTCTGGCACCGCACGCCGCTCGCGCTCTCGGCGCAGATGTTGTTGTTCGTCGCCTTCTTCTTCGCCTTCGCGGTCAAGGTGCCCATGTGGCCGGTGCACACCTGGCTGCCGGATGCCCACACCGAGGCGCCCACGGGCGGCTCGGTGGTGCTGGCGGCCATCACCCTGAAGGTGGGCGCCTACGGCTTCGTCCGCTTCGTCCTGCCCATCGTGCCGGACGCCGCGCAGGAGTTGGACTGGCTGATGATCGCGCTGTCGCTGGTGGCCATCGTCTACATCGGCCTGGTGGCCCTGGTGCAGACCGACATGAAGCGGCTGATCGCCTACTCCTCCATTGCCCACATGGGCTTCGTCACCCTCGGCTTCTTCATCTTCAACCCGCTGGGTATCGAAGGGGGTCTGGTGCAGATGATCTCGCACGGCTTCGTCTCCGGCGCCCTGTTCCTGTGCGTGGGGGTGCTCTACGACCGTCTGCATTCGCGCCAGATCGCCGACTACGGCGGGGTGGCGAACAGCATGCCGAGGTTCGCCGCCTTCATGATGTTGTTCGCCATGGCCAACGCGGGACTGCCCGGCACCAGCGGCTTCGTCGGCGAGTTCCTGGTCATCCTCGGCACCGTGCAGGTGAATTTCTGGTGGGCCCTGACGGCGGGGCTCACCCTGGTCCTGGGGGCGGCCTATACCCTGTGGATGTACAAGCGGGTGATCTTCGGGCCGGTGGCGCGCCCCGAGGTGGCCGCGCTCGCCGACCTCGACGGGCGTGAGTTTCTGGTCCTGCTGATCCTGGCGCTCGCCGTGCTGGCCCTGGGGCTGTATCCCCAGCCGCTCATGGAGGTCATGCACGCCTCGGTCGAGCACCTGCTCGATCATGTCGCGGTGAGCAAGCTGACGTATTGACCACGCATGCAGACGATGCCCTCGACACTGCCCCCATTCACGCTCACCCCCGCCCTGCCCGAGCTCGTCCTCCTCGTCACGGCCTGCACCATCCTGCTGGTCGAGGCCTGGGCCACCCGCGGCGAGCGCCGCCCCGAGGCGCTCGCCCGCCCGCGTGCCGCGGGTTATGTGCTCGCCCTGCTCGGCCTGCTGACGGCGGCGGGGCTCACCCTGTTCGTGGGTTGGGGTCAGAGCGTGCGCGCCTTCGGTGGCCTGTTCGTCGATGATCCGTTCGCCGACCTGCTCAAGTTCGTCACCTATGCCGCGGCCATCGTCGCCGTGATCTATTCGCGCCAATATCTGGCCGAGCGGGGGCTCATGCGCGGCGAATACTTCGCCTTGCTGCTGTTCGCCGTGCTGGGCATGCTGGTGATGATCTCCGCGGCCCACCTGCTCAGCCTCTATCTGGGCCTGGAACTGCTGTCGCTGGCGCTGTACGCCCTGGTGGCCTTCCGGCGCGACGATGCTGTGGCGGTGGAGGCGGCGATGAAGTATTTCGTGCTGGGGGCGCTCGCCTCGGGCCTGCTGCTGTATGGCATGTCGCTCATGTACGGGCTCACCGGCACCCTGGAACTGGCCGCCATGGCCGAATCGCTCGCCTCTGGGGTGAAAAACCCCGTGGTGCTCGCCTTCGCGGTGGTGTTCCTGGTCGCGGGGGTGGGCTTCAAGCTGGGTACCGCCCCGTTCCACATGTGGGTGCCGGATGTCTATCACGGCGCCCCCACCGCCGTGACCCTGTTCATCGGTTCGGCGCCCAAGCTGGCCGCCTTCGCCTTCGTCATGCGGCTGCTGGTGGATGGGCTGCAGCCGGCCGTGGCCGACTGGCAGCAGATGCTGGCGGTGATGGCGGTGTTGTCGCTCGCCTTGGGCAACCTGGCCGCCATCATGCAGGACAATCTCAAACGCATGCTCGCCTACTCGACCATCGCCCACATGGGTTTCCTCCTGCTGGGGGTGCTCACCGCCGAGGTCGAGGGCTATGGCGCGGCCTTGTACTACGTGGTGGTCTACGTCCTCATGAGCCTGGGCGCCTTCGGCCTTATCCTGCACCTGGCGCGCGAGGGCCACGAGGCCGACGCGATCGACGACTACAAAGGCCTCAACGCCCGCGCCCCATGGCTGGCGGCCCTGATGGGCATCATGATGCTGTCCATGTCGGGCCTGCCGCCCTTCGTCGGCTTCTGGGCCAAGCTGGCGGTGTTGGAGGTGCTGGTGGCGGCCGGCTGGACCTGGCTGGCGGTGCTGGCGGTGCTCTTCTCGCTCATCGGCGCCTACTACTATCTGCGCGTGGTGTGGCGCATGTACTTCGACCCCCCGCACAGCCTCGAGCCCCCCGTCACTGGGCAGGCGCGGGCGCTGCTGTCGGTCAACGGCCTGGCGGTGCTGGCCCTGGGGATCGTCCCGCAGCCGCTCATCGCCCTGTGCCTGCAGGCAATGCGGGCGACCTACGGCTGATCGTCGGCGTCGCGGCTTTGCTCGTCCGCCGGGGCGAGGGCCAGGGCGTAGAGGTCCTGGCGTCGGCACCCGGTGAGGCGGGCGGCAAGGCGCGCGGCCTGGGCCGGCGGCAGCTCATCGCGTAGGATCGCCAGCACCCGCTGCGCATCCACGGCCGGCGCGGACGTCCCGCTCGTCCCTGCGACCACGAGGACGAACTCCCCCCGCCGGCGGTCGGGATCGGCCGCCAGCCAGGCCTCCGCCTCGCTGAGCGTCAGGTGCACGACCTGTTCGAAGCGCTTGGTCAGTTCCCGCGCCAGCACCAGGCTGCGCTGACCGCCCAGGAGCTCGGCCATGTCGGCCACGCTGGCGGCGATGCGGTGCGGGGCCTCGTAGAAGACCAGGGCGTAGGGCAGGGCGGACAGAGACTGCAGCGCCTCACGCCGGGCCTTCGCCTTGGACGGTAGAAACCCGTAGAACAGCCAGTGCTCGGCGGCCAGTCCGCTCACCGACATCGCCGCGGTCGCGGCGCTCGCGCCGGGCACGGGCGTGACCGCGAGGCCGGCCGCGCGCACCGCGCGGATGAGCCGTGCCCCTGGGTCGCTCACCGCGGGGGTGCCGGCATCACATACCAGGGCTATGCTGTGCCCCTGGCGCAAGGCCTCGATGAGGCGGGGGCTGAGCTGTGCCTCATTGTGCTCGTGCAGCGCCTGCATGGGCTTACGCAGGCCGTATGCGGCCAGCAGCCCTTGGGTGATGCGGGTGTCCTCGGCGGCGATCAGGTCCACCGCGGCCAGCACGTCCAACGCCCGCAGGGTGATGTCGCGCAGGTGGCCGATGGGGGTGGCCACCACGTACAGGGTGCCCGGTTCGACCGGCCGCTCGGCCCCGGTCACGTCGGCGCACGCCTCAGCGCTTGCCGTGTTCCTGCGCGATCAGCGCATCGAGCACGCGAAAGAGGGCCTTGTGGCTGCCGGTGAGATAGGCCGAGGTCTGGTATTTGCCGTTGACCACGAAGGCGGGCACGCCATTGACCTTGTAGCGTGCAGACAATTGTTTGGCCCGCGCCACCTTGGTGCTTACAGCGAAGGAATGATAGGCCTCGGCCAGCTTCTTGCGGTCCACCCCGCGCGCGGCCACCCAGTCGAAGAAGGTCTCGGGATCGTTCAGATCGATGCGTTCGCGGTGGATGGCGCGGAAGACCTCGCCGTGCAGTCTCAACGCCCCCACGGCCTCGAGCGCATAGTATGCGCGGGTTAGCGGCACCCAGCCCTCTCCCAGCACCGCTGGCTGGCGTCTGAGCACCACATAGGGGGGCAGCCGCTTGGCCCACTCCTCCAGTTCGGGCTCCAGCTCCGCGCAGTGTGGGCAGCGGTACCAGAAGAACTCGATCACCTCCACCTTGCCGCGGGGGACGTCCACCGGCTGGGCCGGGCTGAGTTCCACGTAGTCCTTGCCCCATTCGGCGGCCTGGGCGGGCAGGAGCAGAAGGGGCAAGAGAAAGAAGAACAGCGAGCGCAACAGGGACATGGGAAGGCTCCTCAGGGTTTGTCCAGTTTTTCCTTCAGCAGACGCGGTTCGTACTGGTTCTCGGCCAAGGTGTCAAGGGCGGCCAGCGCCTCGTCCTCGGTCTTGAACGGACCCACGCGCACGCGGTGCAGGGTGGTCTCGCCGCTGGCCACCGGCTGCAGTTGCACCGGCAGCCCCAGCTGGGCCAACCTGGCCTTCAAGCGCTCGGCGTCCTTGGCCTCTTTGAGCGCGGCCACCTGTAGCCACCAGACCTCGCGCGGCAGCTGCAGGCTTTTGGGCGCCGGCTTGGCCGGCTGCTCGCCGGGCAGGATGTCGAAGAAGGTGAAATCGGACGACGCCGACGGCGGTTTGGCTGGGGAGGGCGCGGGTGGTTTGGCCGCTGTGGGGGTGGGCGTTTTGGCCACCGCGGGGTTGGCGGTCGTGGCGCGCGGCGTCTCCGGCCGCCTGGCCGGTGCGTCCTCGGTGTTGTTCGTCGGTTTCGGTGTTGCCACCGCAGTGCCTGGCGAGGCAGGTCTGTCCGCGCGTGCCGGCGACGGGATCGACGCCCCCGTGTCCGCCGCCGGGTGGCTTGTCGCCGGGGTTGCCGCGGGGGCTGCCGCGGGGGCGGCGGAGGCGGGCGCCGGCGGCGCAGGCTCGATGGGCTTATAGGGTCCTGGCCGCATGTTGAGGTACCAGGCGATGCCGGCGGCGACCACGAGGCCCGCGACCAGGCCGATCAACAGGCCGAGCAACAGGCCACCGCCCTTGCGCGGGGGCCGTTCGAGGGCGGCACGGCGGCCGTTGCGTTGTGCCCTGGCCACGCTGCGGGTTTACATGCGCTCCGGCGCCGACACCCCCAGCAGGGCGAGCCCCGTGCGCAGCACACGGCGGGTGGCGGCGATCATCTGCAGACGCGCCAGCCGCAGGCCCGCGTCCTCGACCAGGAACTGGCAGCTCGTATAGACCGCGTGCAGGTCCGCCGCCAGGTCCCGGAGATAATAGGCGACCAGGTGTGGGGCATGCTCGCGTGCGGCGGCGGCGATCACCTGCGGAAACTCGGCCAGGCGCTTGAGCAGGGCGAGCTCGTCCGGGTGGCTGAGCCGTCCACCGTCGGCGTCCAGCAGGTCGCTTTCCATCCCGCCCCAGGCGGCGAGCACGCTGCAGATGCGGGCATGGGCGTACTGCACGTAATAGACCGGATTGTCGCTGCTTTGGCTCTTGGCCAGGTCGAGGTCGAAGTCCAGGTGCTGATCCGCCTTGCGCAGCACGTAGAAGAAACGGCAGGCGTCGTTGCCCACCTCCTGCCGCAGTTCGCGCAAGGTCACGTATTCGCCCGCGCGCGTGGACATCGACACCTTCTGCCCGTGGCGGTAGAGCACGGCGAACTGCACCAGCTCGACCACCAGCCGCTCGGGATCGATGCCGGCGGCGGCCAGCGCCCCCTTGACCCGCGGGACATAGCCGTGGTGGTCGGCCCCCCACACGTCGATCACCCGTGCGAAACCGCGCTCGAACTTGTTGAGATGATAGGCGATGTCGGCGGCGAAATAGGTATAGAGCCCGTTCTCACGCCGCACCACGCGGTCCTTCTCGTCGCCGAAGGCGGTGGAGCGAAACCACAGCGCCCCGTCCTGCTCGTAGATGTGCCCGCGTGCACGCAGCAGTTCGACCGCCCGGTCGATCAGGCCGGCCTCGTGCAGGCTGCGCTCGGAGAACCAGTGGTCGAAGGTGACGCCAAACTCGGCCAGGTCGTTGCGGCAGTCGCCCAGCTGTTCCTCCAAGGCATAGCCGTGGATGTAGTCGTAGTCCTGACCGAGCAGCCGCCGGGCATTGGCGATCAGGGCGTCGAGCGCGGCCTCCGCCTGCGGCTGCAGGTCTGGTCTGCGCTGATACTCGTCCAGGGTCGGGATGGCCGGCACCCCGGCGAGGACCTCGGCGCGGCTGCGGCGGTAGCGCTCGCCGTGCAGGCGGTGGATGGCCTGCGCCATGGTGCGCACGTAGCCGCCCTGGTAGGCGTTGGGCGGGTAAGGGAGGTCCTCGCCGCACAATTCGAGGTAGCGCAGCCAGGTGGATAGCGCCAGGATGTCCATCTGCCGGCCGGCGTCGTTGATGTAGTACTCGCGCGTGACGTCGTAACCGGCATAGACCAGCACGTTGGCCAGGCTCGCGCCGTAAGCCGCACCGCGCCCATGCCCAACGTGCAGCGGCCCGGTGGGGTTGGCGGAGACGAATTCGACCTGCACGCGCTCGCCGCGTCCCAGGTCCACCCGGCCGTACTCGGCGCCCAGGGTGAGGATGTGGGCCGGCAGCCGCTGCCACAGCGCAGGCTTGAGATGGAAGTTGATGAAGCCGGGGCCGGCGATCTCGACCCGTTCGAGCCAGGGCGAGTCCGGCAGGGCCTGCACCAGCGCCTGTGCCACCTCGCGCGGGTTGCGCTTGAGGCCGCGGGCCAGTTGCAGGGCAAGATTGCTCGCATAGTCGCCATGGTTGGCCTGGCGGGGACGCTGCAGTTCGGCGCTGAGGTCGCTTGCGGGGTCAAGTCGGGCGAGCGCCGTCTGCAGCAGCTGCTGGAGGTGTTGCTGGGGATCGACGTAGGGGCTAAACATGATGGCAGGGATTGGTAAACGCATCGATTATAGAGGATGGCCGGCGGCACCGGCGGCCGCAGGCGCCACTGGAGGCTCAGAGGGCGATGGGATCGACGTCGAGCGCCCAGCGCACCCCCCTGGCCGGCAGGGCGCGCAGGCGCGCGAGCCATGGCGGTAGGAACGCCTGCAGCCGGCGGCGCGAGCGCGACTGCAGCAGCAGTTGCCAGCGGGCGCGCTCGGCCACGCGGGCGACGAGGGCGGGCGCCGGATCGAACACCATCACCCCCTCCGCCCCCTCCAGGGCCGCAGCCCGCGCCGCCTGCAGAAAGGCGCGCACGGCCTCCTCGCTGCGCGCCTCGGCGCGCAACAGGGCCTGCCGCACGTAGGGCGGGAAACCGGCCTCGCGCCGCTCCCTCAGCGCACGCGCAGCCCAGCCGGCATAATCGTGCCGCACCAAGGCCTGGTAGAGGGGATGGGCGGCGAAGGCGGTCTGCACCAGCACCGTGCCCGGCTGCCCGGCCCGGCCCGCCCGGCCAGCCACCTGCATGAGCTGGGCGAACAGCCGCTCGCCCGCACGGTAGTCGGCGGCGAGCAAGGCGGCGTCGGCCCCCACCACGCCCACCAGGGTGAGCCGGGGAAAGTCGTGGCCCTTGGCCAGGATCTGCGTGCCGACCAGGATGTCGACCTCGCCGGCGTGCACCGCCGCGCGTACGGCCTCGAAGCGGCCGCGGCGCGCCATGCTGTCGCGGTCCACGCGCAGGATGCGGGCCTGCGGGAAATGGCCTGCCAAGGTCTCCTCCAGCCGCTGCGTGCCCTGGCCGGAGGGGCGCAGGTCGAGTGCGCCGCATTCGGGGCAGGACGGTGGCGGTGGACGCACGAGCCCGCAGTAATGGCACTGCAACCGGTAGGCCCCGCCCGCGCGGTGCAACACCAGGTGGGCGCTGCAGCGGGGGCAGCCGAGCACGTGACCGCAGGCGTTGCAGAACAGGGTGGGGGCGTAGCCGCGCCGGTTGATGAACACCAGGCTCTGCTCGCCGCGGGCGAGGGTGTCGCCGAGGGCCGTGAGCAGGCCGCGGGTGAGCCCCTGTTGCGGCCGGTCGGTGCGCGTGTCGATGAGACGGATCTGGGGCAGCACCGCCGCGCCGGCGCGCAGCGGCAGATCGAGCCGGCGGTAGCGGCCGGTGTGCGCGTTGAGCCAGGTCTCCAGCGCCGGCGTGGCCGAGCCCAGCACCACCGGCACGCCGCACTGGCGGGCGCGCCAGATGGCCAGGTCGCGGGCGTGGTAGCGCAGACCCTCGGTCTGCTTGTAGGAGGGGTCGTGTTCCTCGTCCACCACGATCAGCCCGGGGCGTTCGAGCGGTGCGAACACCGCCAGCCGGGTGCCCAGTACGACGTCGGCACGCCCCGTGAGGCAGTCCCGCCACTGTGCCGCACGCTCGCCGGCGTTGAGCCCGCTGTGCAGGCTGACCAGCCGCGCCTGCGGCAGACGCCGGCGAAAGCGCTCGATGAGCTGTGGGGTGAGATGAATCTCGGGGACCAGGACCAGGGCCTGACGCCCACCTGCGAGCGAGGCCTCGATCAGGCGCAAATAGACCTCAGTCTTGCCGCTGCCGGTGACCCCATGCAGCAGCCACACCCCGAAGCGCCCGGCCGCGGCCAGGATCTCTCTGACGGCCGCGGCCTGATGCGCGTTGAGCGCCGGCGCGGGTTCGGCGGCAGGGACTGCATCGCCCGCGGCGTCGAGCGGGGCGACCCAGCCACGGGCGAGCCATTGCCGCAACGGGGTGCGCAGCTCGCTGAGCTGCGCGGCGTCCACCGGCCCGGCGGCGAGCCGTTCGGCCAATCGCCGCTGCGCCCGCGCATGCCTGGGCAGGTGGGCGATGGCGGCGACGCCGGCGGGGGTGAGCGCGTAGGCCGCAGGGGTGGGCCCGCGCACCGCGGCCCTGCGCCGTAATTGCGGCGGTATCATGCCGAGCAGCACCGCGCCGAGTGGATGCTGGTAATACTGGGCGGCGAAGCGGGCGAGCTCCAGCAGTGAGCGCGGCAGCGCCGGGGTGAGGACATCCACCGAGAGGATACATTTGAGCTGCTCTGACGGCAGCGACGAGCGCTCGGCCAGACCGACCACGACACCCCAGCAGCGGCGGCGGCCGAAGGGCACCTCGACGCGCCGGCCGATGTCCTGCTCGGTGAGGGTCACCCCGGGCGGGATGAGATAGTCGAAGGTTTGCGCCACCGGGGTATCCAGGGCGACCTGGGCGATGCTCATGCTCCCCGGCCGGCGAGTCGCGGCGCCATCGTCGGGCCGGCACGCACGGCAAGATGACAAGAGTTAAAGTGATTTCTCTTTAGTATGGGTATCTCATCGGACTGGCATGAGGTTTCCGAATTGTCCACGCCTGCTGTGGATAACTTTGTGGGCAACCCTACGCGAAACTGCAATAAGCCCTTGTGAGATGAGGACTCCATCGCTGCAGAACAAAAAATATGCAAAGGACTATGCACGAATAATCAATCACTTACGCAGCAGGTTCGGGTTTGACAAGGGTCCCGAAAACCGCTATGCGAGCCAGCGCCCGTGCTGTGTATAAGTAGTTGACGAAATACCGACAGCAGCGTCATTCACGGCGCCTCGCTCGGCGAGGCGTCTTGGCCCTCGGACGCTGCACCCAACCAGCCCAGTGCGGCGTCGAATGCGGCGAGTGCGCCGGCGGCGCGGGGATGATTGACGAGGAAGACGAAGATGTGCAGTCGCCCTCTGCCGTCCAGGGCGTAGCCCGCCAGTGCGCGCACATCGGCCAGGCTACCGGTCTTGAGCCAGGCGCGTCCGTTGAACGGGTGGTCGCCCGCCCGTTGACGCAGGGTGCCTTCCTGCCCCAGCGCCGGCAGCGAGGCGACGAAATCGTGAAAGACCGCCCGCCGCGCCGCGAACTGCAGCAGTCTGGCCAGATCGAGGGCAGAGATGCGCTCGCCGCGGGACAGGCCGGAGCCGTTCTCCAGCACGAGGCTGGGCAGCTGCAGCCGGCGCTCGGCCAGCCAGGCGCGCACCGCCGCCTCGCCCTTAACCGGGGTGCCCGGCGCCCCCGCGTGGGCGATACCGAGGTTCAGGTAGAGCATGCGCGCCATGACGTTGTTGCTGTGTTCGTTGACATCGGCCACCAGGCGGGCGAGCGGGGGCGAGTCATACTCCAGCAGCAGGCGGGCGTGGGCCGGGGTGTGCGCAGACAGCACCGCACCCTCGAGCACACCGCCCAGTTCGCCCCACAGGACGCGGAAGACCTCCGCCACGGTGCGCTCGGGCGTCAACGGCGCGAGTCGTAGGCTGCGTGCACCGCAGGCGGCGGGGTAACCGCCGATCACCTGCAGTCCTGAGGTATCGAGCCGCATCTCGAGCCGCTCGGCCCAGCCGTCACAGGGTCCGTCGAGCAGGGTCAGGCGGGCGTCCAGGGGCAGGATGGGGGGGTCGAGGCTCAGGCGGACGCGCCCGTCGTCGGCACGTATATGGAGGCTGACGGTGTTGTAATCCACCAGCAGGGCAGCCGGCAGCGCGTTGTAAGGGCGCAGCGGGGCCCGATCGAAGGCGGCGGGGTCCTCCGGCGGCAGGTCATAGCAGGCGGTGTCGATCAGCACGTCGCCGGCGATGACGCGGATACCGCGTGCGCGCACCTCGCGCAACAGGCGCCAGAAGCGCTCCAGGGTGAGGGCAGGGTCGCCGCCGCCCTTGAGCACCAGATCGCCCCGCAAGCGGTCGCCGTCGAGCGCTCCGGTCGTGTACACGCCGGTCCTGAAAACGTGAGCCGGCCCCAGGCGGTCCAGCGCGGCCAGCGTGGTCACCAGTTTCATCACCGAGGCCGGGTTGTAGGGGCGTTCGGCGTTGTGGCTGGCAAGCGGGGCGGCGCCGTCCAGGGGCTGGATGTACAGCGCCACGGCCTGCTCGGGGATGCTGGCGGCGGCCAGTGCCGTTGCGACCGGGGCGGGCAGTCCGGCGGCCGCCGCGGCGCAGCACGACCCGGCACACAGCACGGCGAACAGCGCGGCTTCAGCGGCCCGGCGCCAGGTCTGCCACATACCAGTCCATCGCCGCCTTGAGGCCCTGGTCGATGCGGTGCGTCGGTTCGTAGCCCAGCAGACGACGCGCCTTGGTGATGTCGGCCTGCGAATGCCGCACATCGCCTGGCCGGAAGTCGCGGTAGACCGGCTGCAGGTGCTCGAGATGCGGAAAGCGCGGCAGGAGCGCGGCACGGATGGCGTGGAAGAGCTGATTCAGGCTGGTGCGCTCGCCCACGGCCACGTTGTACACCTGATCGAGGGCCTCTTCATCCTCCACGGTGGCCGCCAGCAGGTTGGCCTGCACCGCGTTGGCGATGTAGCAGAAGTCACGGCTGGTCTCGCCGTCGCCGTTGATGTACACCGGTTCACCGCGGATCATGGCAGCGATCCAGCGCGGGATGACGGCCGCATAGGCCCCGTTGGGGTCCTGATGCGGGCCGAAGATGTTGAAATATCTGAGTCCTATGGTCTTGAATCCGTAGGCGCGGGCGAACACCCCGGCATACAGTTCGTTGACCAGTTTGGTCACCGCGTAGGGCGACAGCGGCCGGCCGATCTCCTCCTCCACCTTGGGCAACCTCGCGCTGTCGCCATAGGTGGAGCTGGAGGCGGCGTAGACGAAACGCGCTACCCCCGCCTCGCGTGCCGCCACCAGCATGTTGAGAAAGCCGTCGATGTTGGCGGCGTTGGTGGCGATGGGGTCTTCTAGGGAGCGGGGTACTGACCCCAAGGCCGCCTGATGAAGGACGTAGTCCACACCGTGGCAGGCCTCCCGGCAGGTGGCCAGATCACGGATGTCGCCCTCGATGAAGCGAAAGCGCGCCCACTGCGCGGGGCTGACGGCCGCCTGAACCTGGTCGAGATTGCGCCGGTGGCCGGTGGCGAAGTTGTCCAACCCCACCACGCGCTGGTCCAGCCTGAGCAGGGTTTCGAGCAAGTTACAGCCGATGAAGCCGGCCACCCCCGTGATCAGCCAGGTGCGCGGGGCGCGTGGCAGGCGTTCGGCGAGTGCGGCGTAGGCGCTCATGGGCCTACAGCCGCCAGAGCCTGAACCCTGCGGCACGGATGGTGGCCGGGTCGTAGGCCGACTTGACATCGGTGAACACCCCGCCCGGCCGCAGATGGGCGAGGATGTCGCTCAGCGGCATGCTGAGATACTGCCGGTGGGCCACCGCGGCGACGACGGCGTCGACATCGCGCGGCAGTGCAGACCAGGGGGTGAGGGCGATGCCGTACTCGTGCTGCGCCTCCTCAGGGGCGGCGATGGGATCGTGCACCGCCACCTCGCAGCCGAACGACTGCAGCTCGCGCACGAGGTCGGCCACCTTGGAGTTTCTGAGGTCCGGGCAGTTCTCCTTGAAGGTGAGCCCCAGCACGATCACCTTGGCCCCTTTCACACAGCTGCCCGCATCGATCATGTGCTTGACCGTCTGCTGCGCCACCCAAGCCGCCATGCCGTCGTTGATGCGCCGACCGGCGAGGATCACCTGCGGGTGATAGCCCAGCATCTCCGCCTTGTGGGTGAGGTAGTAGGGATCGACGCCGATGCAATGCCCCCCCACCAGACCAGGGCGGAAAGGCAGGAAGTTCCACTTCGTGCCGGCGGCCTCGAGCACCTCGAGGGTGTCGATGCCGATGCGGTCGAAGATCATGGCCAGCTCGTTCATGAGCGCGATGTTGAGGTCGCGCTGGGTGTTTTCGATCACCTTGGCCGCCTCCGCCACCTTGATGGAGCTGGCCTTGTGCACCCCGGCGGTGATGATGGCGCCATAGAGGTCCGCCACCTTCTGCAGGGTTTGTGGGCTGTCGCCGGAGACCACCTTGACGATGCGCGGCAGGGTGTGCTCCTTGTCGCCCGGGTTGACGCGCTCGGGCGAATAGCCGACATGGAAGTCCCGCTTCCATTGCATGCCCGAGTGCCGCTCCAGCAGTGGGATGCACACCTCTTCGGTCGCCCCTGGATAGACGGTGGATTCGTAGATCACGGTGGTGCCGCGTTTCATGTACTTGCCCACCGTGGTCGAGGCGCCGATGAGCGGGGCGAAGTCGGGGATATGGGCGGTGTCTACCGGCGTGGGCACGGCCACGACGATGAAGTCGGCACGGCCGAGCAGGCTCGGGTCGGTGGTGACCGTCAGCCGTGTGGCGGCCTTGAGCTCCTCCGTGCTGACCTCACCGGTGGGGTCGCAGTAATTGCGGTAGTGGGCGATCTTGCTCTCGGACAGGTCATAGCCTATGGTGTCGAAGCGCTTGCCGAACTCCACGGCGAGCGGCAGGCCCACATAGCCCAGGCCGACGACGGCGACGGTGGTCATGCTTTCCCCTTGTTGCGGTTGGACAGATGGATTTTACTACCCAGGCCCGGCGGGACGGGGCTACCCGGCTTATAGCGGAACCGTTTTGCGATAACTTGACGGTCATCGACATCATCGGCGTGGGGACCTTGATCGTGGCCATCAAGCTCCGGCTATGGTGTGTGCTGAGTCTGTTCGCGCTGTGTGCGCTGCCCGCCCACGCCTGGGCCCAGGGCATCGTCGACACCCTGCCGCGGGTGAAACCCTCGGTGGTGGGCATCGGCACCCATCACCCCACCCGCACACCCCGAGTGCAGCTCGCCGGCACCGGTTTCGTGGTGGGCGACGGGCTCACCGTGGCGACCAACGCCCATGTGATCGCCAGGGAGCTCGATACTGCGCGTCGCGAGACCTTGGCGGTGTTGATCCCGCGCGGTGAGCAGGTCGAAGTGCGTCCGGCCGAACGCATCGCCGCCGACGCCACACACGACCTCGTTCTGCTGCGCATCCAGGGCGAGCCGCTGCCGGCCCTCGCCCTGGGCGACTCCGACCGCGTGCGCGAGGGGCAGACGCTGTACTTCACCGGCTATCCCCTGGGGGCCGCCCTCGGTTTGCACCCGGCCACACACCGGGCCGGCCTGGCCGCCGTCGCCCCGATCTACACCCCCCCGCCCACGGCCAGCCGGCTCACACCCCAGCTCATCCGGCGCGCCGAAGACCGCTATGTCATCTTCCAGCTCGATGCCATCGCCTATCCCGGCAACAGCGGCAGCCCTCTCTACGACCCCGACACCGGGCAGGTGCTCGGCATCGTCAATTCGGTCTTCGTCAAAGGCGCGAAGGAGAACGCCCTGAAGGACCCCAGCGGCATCGCTTACGCCATCCCGGTCAACCCCCTCAAGGCCCTGATCGAGCGCAGCATACGGCGCCCCTGAGCCTTTGCGCCGGTATCCGCGGCCGCGGTATAGTAGGGTGCTCATCCACCGCGTGGTTTCAGCATGGGTTTTGCACAGCCGGTCTCGCGTTTCGATATTGACGCCTTCCTCGCCTGGGAGTCGGAGCAGCCGACGCGCCACGAATACCTCCAGGGCGAGGTCTTTGCCATGACCGGGGCGCGCGATGCACACAACACCATCGCCCTCAACATCGCCGCTCACCTGCGCACCGCCCTGCGCGGCGGCCCCTGCCGGGTCTACATCGCCGACATGAAGCTGCGGCTGGATGCAACCGATGCGGTCTTCTACCCCGATGTGATGGTCACCTGTGATGCTCGCGACCGCAGTCCGGAGGCGGATCAGTTCAAGCGCCACCCCATATTGATCGTCGAGGTCCTGTCCGAATCCACTGCCGCCTACGACCGCGGCCGCAAGTTCGAATACTACCGCGGCATCGACAGCCTGCAGGAGGTGCTACTGGTGGAGCAGGACCGACCGCACGTCGACCTCTACCGCCGAGCCGAGCGCGGGCATTGGCTGCTAGAGTCGCATGGGCCGGGCGGCCAGCTGCATCTGGCAAGCCTGGGGGTTAGCCTGCCCCTGGGAGTGATCTACGAGGATGTCGCCTTCCCGCGCTGAGCGGCCGTCAACCGCTGCCGCTGACGGGTCCTTGGCATGACGCCCTACCCCTTGGTTCTGCGGCTGCGGCCCTCGCGCATCGCCCGCCTGTTTCTGACCGGTGTCGCGATCGCCGCCCTGGCGGCCGCACTGCTGGCCGATCTGCCCTGGGGGGCGAGGGGCTTGGCGGCCGTGATGGTCGCCCTGGTGCTCTGGCGCGGCTGGCGCATGAGCCTGCCGGTGGCCCTGCGCCTGAGCGAGGACGGCCGCCTGCAGTGGCGACAGGCAGGGCAGGACTGGCAGGAGGCCACGCTGCTCGCCGCCTGCCGCGCCACCCCCTGGCTGTGCGTGCTCGCCTGCCGTACCGCCGGGGGACGTCGCGACTGGGCGGTGTTCCCCGACAGCCTACCGGCGGACGACTTCCGCCGTTTGCGCGTGTGGCTGCGCTGGCAGGCCCGGTTGGAGCCCGAGCGTCTTCCGCTCCATTTCCGCCGCGCGGCGGCGGGCCTGCGTGCCCGGCGCGAGCCGGTTGCGTCCGCTCCGCAGCCACGACGCTGACCGCCGCCCGCATGGCCCCGCCCATCCACGTCCGCCACCTCGGCCGCAGCGACTATGCGACGACCTGGCGGGCGATGCAGGCCTATACCGCCGCACGCGGGCCGGACACTGCGGACGAGCTGTGGCTGACCGAACACCCGCCGGTGTACACCCTGGGCCAGGCCGGCCGGCGCGAGCACCTGCTGCGCGACATCGGCGTGCCGGTATTGGCGGTCGATCGCGGCGGCCAGGTCACCTACCACGGCCCCGGGCAGGCGGTGGTCTACGTCCTGCTCGACCTGCGGCGCCGCGCCTACGGGGTGAAGGGGCTGGTGCAGCGGCTGGAGCAGGCGGTCATCGACCTGCTGGCCGCGCAGGGGGTGGCGGCCGAACGCCTGGCCGGTGCACCGGGTGTCTATGTGCGCCGCGGCGACGGCGCACCCGCCAAGCTCGCCGCCCTGGGACTCAAGGTGCGCAACGGTTGCACCTACCACGGGCTTGCCCTCAACGTGGACCTCGACCTCACCCCCTTCAACGCCATCAATCCCTGCGGTCATGCCGGCATGCCCGTCACCCGGCTCAAGGATCTCGGGCTGGCCACGACCGTGGAGCAGGCCGCGGCGGGCCTGGCCGAGCGTCTGCTCGACCTGCTCTCGGCGTGACGGCTTACTCGCCCGTATAGATGCAGCCCGAATCGGCCGTCTCCTGGACCACCACGCGGCACAAGCCGGGTACGACCGTCTTGAGCTGCTGCCAGATCCAGATCGCCAGGTGCTCGCTGGTGGGGTTGGCCAGCCCCGGCAGGTCGTTGAGGTAACGGTGGTCGAGCTGGGCCTTGAGGCGTGCACAGGCCGCCGTGAGCTCGGCGAAATCCATCACCCAGCCCAGGTGCGCATCGAGCGGGCCGCACACGTGCACCTCGACGCGGAAGGAATGCCCGTGTAGGCGCGCACACGGGTGCTCTGGCGGCAGGTGGGGCAGGCGCCGCGCCGCCTCGAAACGGAACACGTGAAACAGCTGCATGCCGGCTCGGGTTGAATCTGCGTCGGCATTATGCGCTAGACTGGACCGGTATGCGAACTTGTGCCCGGCGACCGTGTCCACCCCTGCATGATGTCCGCCCGCCTGCTCAGCCTGCTGCTCGTCACCCTGCTACCGGCCTGCACCTCGCAGGCCTCGGTGCAGCCCTGTGCGCAGCCGGGGACCTGGCTTGCACACGATGGCGAGCAGGTGCGGGCGCAGCTGCTGCAGGGCCTGCTCGCCGTGCTGGCGCGGCAGCAGGTGGTGTTGTTGGGCGAGACGCACGACAGCGCCGAGGACCACCGCTGGCAACTGGCCACCCTGGCCCAGCTGCACGCCTTGCGGCCCGACCTCGCCATCGGCTTCGAGATGTTTCCGCGCCGGCTGCAGCCGGTGCTCGATCGCTGGGTGGCCGGTGAGCTGTCCGAGGCCGAATTCCTGCGGTTGACGGAATGGGAGCGGGTGTGGGGCTACGATGCCCGGCTGTATCTGCCCCTGTTCCACTACGCCCGCATGAACCGGCTACCCATGCTGGCGCTCAACGTGGAACGCAGTCTCATCGCGACGGTGGAGGCGCAGGGGTGGGAAGGGGTACCGGAACAGCGGCGTGAGGGCGTCAGCCGTCCGGCCCCCCCCAGCACGGGGTATCTAGTGCAGCTGCGCGAGGTCTTTGCCCACCATCCGCAAAAACGCGGCGAACGGCAGGAGACGGCCTTCGCCCGCTTCGTCGAGGCGCAGACCACCTGGGATCGGGCCATGGCCCAGGCCATCGCCGACTACCTCGCCCATCGCCCCCAGGCCCTGGTGGTGGGCATCGTCGGCGCCGGGCACGTGCGCCATGGCCACGGCATCGCCTATCAACTCAAGGACCTGGGGGTGACACGGGTGGCCAACCTGCTCACTTGGGACGCCCGTGTACCCTGCAGCGAGTATGCCGTCGGACTGGCGCAGGCGGTCTACGTGGTGCAGGCCCCGCAGGACGATCCGCCGCGCTTGGGCGTGGCGATGGAGCCGGCTGGGGCCGGGGTGCGCATCGCCCAAGTCAACGCCGGCAGCGTGGCCGAGGCGGCCGGTCTGCGTCCCGGCGACGTCATCACCGAGGCCGCCGGCCGCAGCGTGCACACGCCGCAGGACGTGCGCACCACGGTACAGCGCCTGCCGCCCGGCACCTGGCTGCCGCTCAGGGTACAGCGCGACGGTGTAGCCTTGGAGCTCATCGCCCGCTTTCCCCCCGCGCCATGAGCGGTAAGGCGACTAACCCCGCGCTGGCGCTCGGGTTGTGGCTCATCGTCGCCTGGGCACAGGCAGCCACGCCGCACCTTGAACTCAACGTGCAGCTCGACCCGCATGCGCGCCGCCTGCAGGTACACGCCCATCTGAGCGGGCTGGATGCGCCCGTGCGCATCGCCCTCGCGCCCGAGTTGCGGCTGCAGCGTGTGAGCCTGAACGGCCGGCCTTGGCCCACGGCCGACCGGCCAGCGCTGGATGTACCGGCGGGCGGCCGTGTGACGCTGGTCTACGGCGGACGGCTGCCGCCCATGCCTCAGCTCGACCACCGCGGGGTGCTGGGCGAGTTGCCCGCCGCTGCCGGGCCCGAGGGCAGCTATCTACCCGCGGCCGGCGCCTGGTATCCGCACCCCGGGCGGCCCTTCACCTATCGCCTGCGTCTGCACCTGCCCGCTGGACAGAAGGGGCTCGTGCCCGGCAACCGTGTGCAGGAGACCGACGGGCCGGCGGGCTACAGCGCCACCTATGACTTCCCCCATCCGGCCGAGGGCATAGACCTCATGGCTGGCCCCTATGTGACCGATGAACGTAGCCTCTCGCTCGACGACGGCCGCCGGGTGCGGCTGCGCACCTGGTTCTACCGCGAGGAGCGTGACCTCGCCGCCGATTACCTGCAGGCGGCCGGCCGCGCGATCGAGCGCTACAGCCGGCTGATCGGCCCCTACCCTTACACCGACTTCGGCATCGTCGCTAGCCCCCTGCCCACCGGTTTCGGCATGCCGAGCTTGACCTATCTGGGCCGCGGCGTGCTACGGCTGCCTTTCATCCGCACCTCTTCGCTGCCGCACGAGGTGCTGCACAACTGGTGGGGCAACGGCGTGTACCCCGATTGGGCGCGGGGCAACTGGACCGAAGGCCTGACCACCTTCCTCGCCGATTACGCCTACAAGGAGGACGAGGGCGAGGCGGCGGCGCGCGCGATGCGGCTGGGGTGGCTGCGCGATCTGGCTGCCGTGCCGGAGTCCGAGGACAGACCGTTGTCGGCCTTCACCGCCCGGCGGCACGGGGTGGACGCGGTGCTGGGCTACAACAAGGCAGCCATGGTCTTTCTCATGCTGCGCGATGCGATCGGTCGCGAGGCCTTCGAGCGCGGCCTCAAGCTGCTGTGGCAGCGGTTTCGTTTTCGCACCGCGTCTTGGGACGACCTGGCGCGGGTGTGGTCGGAGGCGGCCGGGCGCGATCTGACCGAGTTCTTCCGGCAATGGGTCGGGCGTGCTGGGGCGCCCAGCCTGCGTCTGACCTCGGCGGTGGCCTCGGACGGTCAGGTGCGGGTCGCCCTGGAACAGGCGGGTGAACCCTGGCGGCTGGAGGTGCCGGTGGGGCTGCGCATCTACCCCGACCGTTTCGAGATCCGCCGCGTGCCCCTGGAGGGCGCGCGCACTACGGTGGGCCTGCCGGTCAAGGGGCTGGTGCAGGCGGTGGAGCTGGATCCAGACTATCGCCTGTGGCGCCGGATCGACCCGCGCAATCTGCCGCCCATCCTACGCGAGACCTTCATCGCCCCGCGGGTGGCCTTGCTGGCGGTCGGCCCGGATGCGGCCTGGCAGGAAGCGGCGCGGCGGCTGGCCGGACGGGTGCTAGACCACCCGCCACAGCCAGTGGTGCCCGGCCAGTCCACCGGACCGAGCCTGCCCCGTCTCATCATCGGGGATCGGCAGGGGGTGAGGCAGACACTGCAGGGCCTGGGCCTGCCGCCTGCACCGCCCGACCTGCCTGAGGGCCGTGTGCGAGTGTGGGCCGGACGCGATGACGGCTCAACGCCTTATGCCGTGGTCAGCGCCGACAGCCTGCAGTCGCTGGAGCCGCTGCAACGCAGCCTACCCCATTACGGACGGGTCAGTTGGCTGGTCTACGCACAGGATGGTGTAGCAGCCAAAGGCGTGTGGCCGCCGCGACCGGAACGCCTGCCCGTCGCGCATGACTCACGGTGAGCCGGGTTGAGTCGTGCGCGATGCGCGCGCGCCGCTGGCGCTCCGCTTGCGGCTGGCGTAGAAAGCGGCCAAATCGGCCAGGTCGCGTTCGGACAAGCCGGTGATGAGGCTATGCAGGGGGCTTTTGCCGGTGCGGAAATTTTGCAGCTTGATCAGCAGTACGGCCTCGTCTTGGCCCGCCAGTCTGGGCATGTCGGGGCGCGCGTTCTGGCCCTCGGAACCATGGCAGCCCGCGCACCATTGCGATTTGGCCTGTCCACGAGCCGGATCGCCCGCTGCCAGGCCCGTCCGGATTCCGCCCCAGGTCAACACGGTGCATAAAGCAACCAGCATCGTCCATTTACCGCCACACTGCATACTCGCTCCATCATCGCTTTGGGGTTTGCCGAAGACGCCAACGCCCTCAGCCTTGTCTTTCTGGGAATTCTACGCCCATTCCGCGCCCCTGGGCGGCGGGCCGCCGTCAGACCAGGCATTCTTCCACGTGCTGCACACGCTCGTTTTCGTCCACGCTCTCGATGCGCACGTCGTAACCCCACAGCCGCGCGATGTGGCGCAGCACCTCGGCGGTCGATTCGCCCAGCGGCCGGCGGTTGTGCATGTAGTGGCGTAGCGTCAACGAACGGTCGCCGTAGAGGTCCACGTTCCAGACCTGAATGTTGGGCTCGCGCTGGCCCAGGTTGTACTGGTCGGCCAGATACTGGCGCACCGCCCGGTAGCCGGCGTCGTCGTGAATGGCGATGATCTCCAACTGCTCCTCGGCCTCGTCGTCGAGCACGGCAAACAGCTTCATCTCGCGGATGAGATGCGGCGAGAGGTACTGGGCGATGAAGCTCTCGTCCTTGAAGTTGCGCATGGCGAAGTCGAGCACCTTGCGCCAGTCGGCCCCGGCGATGTCCGGGAACCAGCGCCGATCCTCCTCGGTGGGTTGTTCGCAAATGCGGCGGATGTCACGGTAGATGTTGAAGCCCAGGGCGTAGGGGTTGATGCCGTTATAGGCGCGGCTGTAGTAAGGCGGTTGATAGACCACGTTGGTGTGCGACTGCAGGAATTCCAGCATGAAGCCATCGGTCAGCCGCCCTTCCTCATAGAGGTGGTTGAGTAGGGTGTAGTGCCAGAAGGTGGCCCAGCCCTCGTTCATCACCTGGGTCTGCCGCTGGGGATAGAAGTACTGTGCGATGCGGCGCACAATGCGCACGATCTCGCGCTGCCAAGGCGCGAGGCGCGGGGCGTTCTTTTCGATGAAGTAGAGCAGGTTCTCCTGCGGCTCGGAGGGGAAGCGCTCCTCCTTCTTCGATTTGGCCGCCGCCGCCTTGGCCGGCAGGGTGCGCCACAGATCGTTGACCTGCGACTGCAGATAGGCCTCGCGCTCGCGCTGTCGTTCGCGCTCCTTGGCCATGGACAGCTTGGCCGGCCGCTTGTAGCGATCCACCCCGTAGTTCATGAGGGCGTGGCAGGAGTCGAGGATCTCCTCTACCGCCTCCTCGCCGTAGCGTTCCTCGCACTCGGCCACGTAGTTGCGGGCGAACACCAGATAATCGAGGATGGCCTCGGCATCGGTCCAGGTGCGGAACAGGTAATTACCCTTGAAGAAAGAGTTGTGACCATAGCAGGCATGGGCGATGACCAGGGCCTGCATGGTCATGGTGTTCTCCTCCATCAGATAGGCGATGCAGGGGTTGGAGTTGATGACGATCTCGTAAGCGAGCCCCATCTGCCCACGCTTGTAGCTTTTTTGCGTGGCGACGAACTGTTTGCCGAAGGACCAGTGGTGATAGCCCACCGGCATGCCCACCGAGGAATAGGCATCGATCATCTGCTCCGAGGTGATCACCTCGATCTGGTTGGGGTAGGTATCCAACCCGTAATGCGCCGCCACCCGCGCGATCTCGCGGTCGTAGGCCTGCAGCAGCTCGAAGGTCCAGTCAGAGCCCTCGGAGATGGGGCGGCGGCTGCGCACCGGATGGAGGTCGGTGGGCCTTGGCTCGTTCATGCCGTCTTCTTCCTGAACAACTCCCGGAACACCGGATAGATGTCCTCCAGCCCCAGGATGCGCTGCATAGCGAAACGTGGGTTGACGGATTTGACGTATTCGTACTGGTGCCACAGGCTCTGCGGGTGCTCGGCCTGGATCTCGACATAGGCGTAATACTGCACCAGCGGCATGATCTCTTTGAGCAGGATGTCGCGGCAGCGCGGCGAGTCGTCCTCCCAGTTGTCGCCGTCCGAGGCCTGGGCGACATAGATGTTCCAGGCGCTGGAGGGGTAGCGCGCGCGGATGATCTCGGCCATCAGCTCGAGCGCGCTGGAGACCACGGTGCCGCCGGTCTCGCGTGAGTGGAAGAAATCGTCCTCGTCCACCTCCTTGGCCACCGTGTGGTGGCGGATGAACACCAGGTCGATCTTGTCGTAGTTGCGGGTGAGGAACAGATACAGCAGCATGAAGAAGCGTTTGGCGATGTCTTTGCGCTCCTCGTCCATGGAGCCGGACACGTCCATGATGCAGAACATCACCGCCTGGCTGCTGGGGTGGGGCTGGTCGATGCGGTGGGCGTATCTCAGGTCCCAGGTGTCGAGGAAGGGCACTGCCGCCACCCGCGCCCTGAGCCGCTCGATCTCGGCGCGCAGCCGCTCAGCCTCGGCGCTGGCGCCCAGACCCTCGGACTCCAGCTCGGCAAGCCGCGCCTCGGCCTCGCGCAGGGCCTCGCGTGGCCCGCCCGACATGGCCAGCCGCCGGCCGATGGCCCGCTTCATCGAGCGCACCACGTGCAGATTGGCCGGGTTGCCCTGACTGACGAAGCCGGCCCGTACGCGCCGGATCTCGGGCACCGCCATCAACTGCTTCTTCACCATGTCGGGCAGGGCCAGGTCCTCGAAGAAGTAGTTCATGAACTCTTCTTTGCTGAGTTCGAACACGAACTCATCCAACCCCTCCCCCTCAGGCGATGCGCTGCCCCGCCCCTGGCCTGCACCAGCCTCGGGCCGGTCGATGCGGTCGCCGGTGACGAACTCCTTGTTGCCCGGGTGCACGATCACCCGACGGCCGCCGGGGCCGTGGTGGAACACCGGCTCACTGAGGTCCCTGGCCGGGATGGAGATCTTCTCGCCCCGTTCCAGATCGGTGACCTTGCGCCCGGAGACGGCCTCCGCCACCGCACGCCGGATCTGCTGCCGGAAACGGCGCAGGAAACGCTGGCGGTTGACCGCGCTGCGGTTCTTGCCCGATAGCCGGCGATCGACGAATTGGGTCATGGGTCAAGCTTCAGGAGGCCTTGCGCGCGCGCAGATACCACTCTGCCAGCAGCCGCACCTGTTTTTCTGTATAGCCCTTGGCGACCATGCGCGCGACGAATTCGCGGTGTTTCTTTTGCTCCTCGCTGGAGGCCTTGGCATTGAAGGAGATCACCGGCAGCAGGTCCTCGGTGCTGGAGAACATGCGCTTCTCGATCACCCGCCGCAGCTTCTCATAGCTGGTCCAGGCCGGGTTCTTGCCGTGGTTCTGCGCCCGTGCGCGCAGCACGAAGTTGACCACCTCGTGACGGAAGTCCTTGGGGTTGGCGATGCCGGCGGGCTTCTCGATCTTCTCCAGCTCGGCGTTCAGCTGCGCGCGGTCGAGGATCTCGCCGGTGTCGGGGTCGCGGTACTCCTGGTCCTGAATCCACATGTCGGCGTAGGTCACATAGCGGTCGAAGATGTTCTGACCGTATTCCGAGTAGGACTCCAGATAGGCCGTCTGCAGCTCCTTCTCGATGAATTCCAGATAACGCGGGGCGAGATACTCCTTGATGAAGGCGATGTAGCGGCTCTCCACCTCGGGCGGAAACTGCTCCTGCTCGATCTGGTTCTCCAGCACATAGAGCAGGTGTACGGGGTTGGCGGCGATCTCGCTGTGGTCGAAGTTGAACACCTTGGACAGGATCTTGAAGGCGAAGCGGGTGGAGATACCCGTCATGCCCTCGTCCACTCCGGCGAAATCGCGATATTCCTGATAGCTCTTCGCCTTCGGGTCGATGTCCTTGAGGTTTTCATCGTCATAGATGCGCATCTTGGAATAGATACTGGAATTCTCCGGTTCCTTCAGGCGTGTGAGCACGGAGAATTGCGCCAGCATCTCCAGGGTGCCCGGCGCGCAGGGGGCGTCGGCGAGCGAGCTGTTGCGAAGCAGCTTCTGGTAGATCTTCACCTCCTCGGATACGCGCAGGCAGTAAGGCACCTTGACGATGTAGATGCGGTCGAGGAAGGCCTCGTTGTTCTTGTTGTTCTTGAACGCCTGCCACTCCGCCTCGTTGGAGTGGGCGAGGATGATGCCGTCGAAGGGGATAGCGCCGAAGCCCTCGGTGCCCTTGTAGTTGCCCTCCTGGGTGGCGGTCAGCAGCGGATGCAGCACCTTGATGGGCGCCTTGAACATCTCCACGAACTCCAGCAGCCCCTGGTTGGCCAAGCACAGGCCGCCGGAGTAGCTGTAGGCGTCGGGGTCGTCCTGGGCGTATTTCTCCAGCTTACGGATGTCTACCTTTCCCACCAGGGAGGAGATGTCCTGGTTGTTCTCGTCGCCCGGCTCGGTCTTGGCGATGGCCACCTGTCCCAATACCGAGGGCCAGCGCTTGACCACCCGGAAGCGGGTGATGTCGCCGTTGTACTCGTGCAGCCGTTTGACCGCCCAGGGCGAGAGCACCTTGTTCAGATAACGCCTAGGGATGCCGTACTCCTGCTCCAGGATGTCGCCGTCCTCGTCGGCGGAGAACAGGGCGAGCGGCGAATCGTTCACCGGCGAGCCTTTAAGGGCGTAGAAGGGCATCTTCTCCATCAGGTGCTTCAGCTTCTCCGCCAGCGAGCTCTTGCCGCCACCCACCGGGCCCAGCAGGTAGAGGATCTGTTTTTTCTCCTCCAGGCCCTGTGCGGCATGACGGAAGTAGGACACGATCTGCTCGATCGTGTCCTCCATGCCGTAGAAGTCCTTAAAGGCCGGATAGACCTTGATCACCTTGTTGGAGAAGATGCGCGACAGCCGAGGATCGAGCCGCGTGTCGATCAGCTCCGGCTCGCCGATGGCGGCCAGCATCCGCTCCGCGGCCGTGGCGTAGGCCATGCGGTCCTTCTTGCACAGCTCCAAATATTCCTCCAGGGAATACTCCTCCTCCTCGCGGCGATAGCGGGCTATGGTCTGGTTGAACAGGCTCATGATCACCTCTCCATGCAATCCATCCGTCCGACGGGCTAGACCATGCACCCGCAGGTCATGCCCGTTATCCTCGTCCCCAGCCCCACTTCCGCCGGCGGCCAGGGGCGGGCTGTCGTCGCAGGCGCGACCTGACCGCAACAACCACCCGGCAGCAGCCAGGGCAGACCCGGCGACATCGGCAGTATCAGACTAGCAAGACGCATGCCGGGTTCAAGTCGTGGGCGCTACTCCGCTTTGACACCGCCGCCCCGAATTGGTGCCATCCAGCGGGCGTGCGCACACGTACTCTCACGAAGTCATTACGGCACACCTGGCCGACGGCTGCAGCGCGGGACCGGCGCCTATTTCTTCCGGGCGCGGGGATGGGCCTGATCGTACACCCTGGCCAGGTGCTGGTAGTCCAAGTGAGTATAGACCTGGGTCGTGGACAGGCTGGCGTGCCCCAACATCTCCTGCACCGCGCGCAACTCGCCCGAGGACTGCAGCAGGTGCGAGGCGAAGGAATGGCGCAGGGCATGCGGATGCACCCGCGTGGTCAAGCCCCGGCTCAAGCCCAGGCGTTTGAGCTGCACCTGCACCACGCGCGGGCTGATCCGCCCTCCACGCGCACCAACGAAGAGCGCGCGCTCGTCGCGCGCCACACTGGGGCGCACCGCCAGCCAGGCCTGCAAGGCCGCGATGGCCATGCGACCTACGGGCACGATGCGCGTCTTGCGTCCCTTGCCGGTGACGGTCACCTCGCCCGCGGCCAGATCCACCTCACCCAGATTCAGCCCCACCAGCTCGCTGAGTCGCAACCCTGAGGAATACATCAGCTCGAACATCGCCCGATCGCGCAGGGCAAGCGCGTCGGCTGCGGCGGCGGGGGCGAGCAATTGGGCCACGGCGTCGGGCGACAGGGTGTGTGGCAGACGACGCGCGCCTTTGGGTGCACGCAGCCCCGCACAAGGGTTGGCCTGCACCCGTCCCGCGCGCCCCAACCAGGCATAGAAGCGGCGCCAGGCCGAGAGCATGCGCGCCAGGCTGCGCGGGGCATAGCCACGCGCGTGCAGTTGCGCCAGGCAGCGGCGCAGGTCGTGCACCTGCAACGCCTCGGCGCTGCGCCCGCCCGCACACTCGGCCAGGCGCGCGAGATCGCCGGCATACAGGGCGCAGGTACG
Organism: Thiobacillaceae bacterium; assembly: GCA_025054655.1. Lineage (GTDB taxonomy): Bacteria > Pseudomonadota > Gammaproteobacteria > Burkholderiales > Thiobacillaceae > JANWZL01. The sequence continues at coordinate 42,505 of JANWZL010000010.1, forward strand.
GGCACTGTAATGCCGGCCGCGCAGGTGCCCGACGAAGGCCTCGATGTCCGCGCGCAGGCTCACGCGACGAAACGCCCCACCGCCGCAGCGGCCAATTCGGCCAGCCAGGCGAGATAGAGGGTGCCCATCTCCGGGTAGAAGCGGGCGGCGTCCTCCGACGCCAAGACCAGCAGCCCGCGCACCCCACCGTCGCGTAAGGGGGCGAGGGCGAAGGAGCGCAGATGCCCCCCCGCCTCGCCGAACCAAGCGCGCACCTCCGGCAGGACCTCAGATCCGCAGCGCGGCGCAGACAAGCCGTCGGCCAGGGCGCGGATGTCAGGACTCACCGCGGCGAATTCCGGCAGGGCCAGCGGTATGCCGCCGTCCCAGATGCGCACCGCCGTGTGCGGCACGGCGAACTCCTCGTGCAGGTTCAGGTACAGGGCGGCGAGCGCCGCCTCCAGGCTGCGCGCGCGCATGAGCGCGAGCGCGAGGCGATGCAGCTTCTCGCCGAGGGCGTCGTTCTCCTCGGCGAACTGGATGAATTCGCGCAGTTTCGCCTCCAGCCCCCGCGCCCGTTCCCGCAGCAGCATCACCTGCCGCTCGTTGAGCGAGATGGTCTGACCGCTGTGGGGGTGGGGCACGTTGAGGGTGGCGAGCAGCTCGGTGTGC
>JANWZL010000012.1 GCA_025054655.1 Thiobacillaceae bacterium
CGGTCGGAGAAGACCCAGCGGCCCCACAGCCGAGGCACGTTCGCATACAGCCGCGCCAGGTTGGACAACCCGCCGCCCAGGACGATGACCTCGGGGTCGAGGATGTTGATGACGTGGGCCAGCGCACGGGCGAGGCGCTCCTCGTAACGCGCGAGCGCGGCCTCGCAGGCAGCGTCGCCGTCTTGGGCGCGCTGCGCGATCTCCTGGGCGGTGAGGTCGCGGCCGCTGGCGCGTTTGAGGTCGGCCTGCAGGCCGGGGCCGGACAGCCAGGTCTCGATGCAACCCGTCCGGCCGCAGTAGCAGGCGGGGCCGGGGCGCTCGTCGTCGCGCGGCCAGGGCAGGGGGTTGTGGCCCCACTCGCCGGCGATGGCGTTGGCGCCGCGAAGCAGGCGGCCGTCGATGACGATGCCGCCGCCGCAGCCGGTGCCGAGGATCACCCCGAACACCGTGCGCGCGCCGGCGGCGGCCCCGTCCACCGCCTCCGACAGGGCGAAGCAGTCGGCGTCGTTGGCCAGGCGCACCGCTCGCCCGAGCCGCCGTTGCAGGTCCTCCTTCAGCGGCCGGCCGTTGAGCCAAGTGGAGTTGCAGTTCTTCATGCGGCCGGTGGCGGGCGAGACGGCCCCAGGGGTGCCCAGTCCCACCGTGCCGCGGGCGCCCAGCTCGCGCTCGGCCGCCTCGACCAGGCCGGCGATGGCCTCGATCGTGCCGGCGTAGTCGCCGCGCGGGGTGGGGATGCGCCGGCGCATGAGCTCACGGTGTGCGCGGTCGAGGGCGATCAGTTCGATCTTGGTGCCGCCTAGGTCGAGCCCCAGGCGCAAGGTGTCGGCAGTCATGGCGGAACTTCGTGCGCAGGCGATGGCCCCATTGTAGGGCGCCCGCAGTGGACATACACCGGCCGGCTGCGGGGTGTTATGCTGGTGACTCGAGGAGCGCACGCGATGGACGATATCCCCCGCAACGAGGTCGAACAGCTGATTGCCGAGATGCATGCCGGCGTGCTGCGGCCGGAGGACTTCGCCCGCCGGCTGCTTAATCTGCAGGTGTTCATGCCGGTGCGCGACGACAAGCACGCCATACGGGGCTTTCAGACCAGCACGCGGGCCGAGCCCCTGGTGGTGGAGGACGAGGAGGGGCAGCGGGTGCTGATCCTGTTCTCCGCACCCGAGCGGGCGAAGGCCTTTCTGGCGCAGTTCGAGGGCTACAGCGGCGGCATCCTGACCGAGTTCTCCTGGGTGCTGCGGCGGCTGGGCGCGGGCATGGCCATCGCCATCAATCCGGGCGAGGTGCTGGGCTTCGATTTCGACCCCGACATGGTGGCGATGGTGGCGGCGTTGTTGCCGGAGGCAGGCGAGTGAGCCGGCCGGTGCACCGCTTCGCCCGCCCCGCCCCCCTGCCGCCCACGGCCGCGGAGGGCGAGCCCTGGCAGGCGGGGGTGGGGCGTTACGACGAGGGGGCGCAGTACCGCTACCGGCACGGGGCGCACGAGCTCACCCTGTTCTGGTCCGCGCCCACGCCGGCCGAGGTGCGTGCGCTGCGCGAGCGGCCGCTCACCCTGGCACTGCACACGCTGGGGCCGGCCGCCTTTCTGCTCTACCGCATCGAGGGGGTGTGCGACTGGTCGGACCTGGCCTTCAACTGGCACCGCTGGCCGTCGGCGGAGCGTGAACTGCCGGCCGAGCCCACCGGCGAGCGGGCGCGGCTGCGGCTGACCCTGGTGGATGCGGCCGACGGCATCGTGCGCGCTAAACGGCTGCTCTCGCTCGACCGGGTCATGACCCAGGCCCTGCGCCACGTGCTCGCCGCCCAGTCAGTCGGCGCATTCGATATGCAGGCCTACGCCGACGCGGTCGAGGCCCTGCACGCGCGCTATCCCGAACCGGCGGCCCTGGCCGCGGTGGCCGAATTCCACGAGGCGGCATTGGGTTGATGCGGGCCATGGAGGAGTTGCAGGCCCTGCTCGGGCCGCAGCGCGTGCTCAGCGCTGAGGCCGAGCGGCGGCTGTATGCGAGCGACGAGACCCCGCGCGCCTGCACCCCGGAGGCGGTGGTCTTTCCGCGCACACACGAGGAGGTGGCGGCCATCGTGCAGTGGGCCAACCGTCACCGGGTGCCGCTGGTGCCGCGTGCGGCCGGTTCCGGCAACGTGGGCGGGGCCCTGCCCGTGCCAGGCTGCGTGGTGGTGGGGTTCGAGTGCATGGACCAGGTGCTGGAGTTCGCGCCGCAGGACCGCTACATCGTGGTGCAACCCGGGGTGATCACCGAGGAGATCGACCGCATCGCGCGCACGGCCGGCCTCATGTACGCGCCCGATCCCGGTTCGGGTGCCTACTGCCGCATCGGCGGCAACCTGGCGATGAACGCCGCCGGGCCACGCTGCGTGAAATACGGTGCCACGCGCGAGCACGTGCTGGCCCTGCGTGCAGTGGCCGGCGACGGGCGCGAGCTTCGCACCGGGGCGCGCACCAGCAAATACGCCACCGGCTATGACCTCACGCGGCTCCTGGTCGGCTCGGAGGGCACGTTGGCGCTCATCACCGAGGCCACCCTGCGACTTATCCCCGCCCCCGAGCGGGTGGCGCATCTGCGTGCCTGCTACGCCGACAATGCCGCGGCCTGCGCGGCCTGCGCGCGCGTGATGCAGCAGCCGGTGGTGCCGGCCGCGCTGGAGTTCATGGACCGCCGCTCCATCGAGGCCATCCGCGCCTATGGCGGGGCGGCGGGGCTGCCGCCGGGCACCGCGGCGGTGCTGCTGGTGGCCGCCGACGGCCCGTACGACGACGTGCCGCGCCAGGTGGAACGGCTCGCCGCGGCCCTGGGGGGCGAAGGGCTGATCGAACTGCAAAGCGGCTTTAGCGCGGCCGAGATCGAGCGGCTGTGGACCGCACGGCGCGCGCTGTCGCACGCGGTCAAGCGCATCGCGCCGCTCAAGATCAACGAGGACGTGGTGGTGCCGGTGTCGCGGCTGGCCGAACTGGTGGCGGCGATCGACCGACTGGCAGAGGTCCACCGCATCCCGCTGGTGGCCTTCGGCCATGCCGGCAACGGCAACCTACATGTGAACCTCATGGTGCACGCCGACGACGCCGACGAGATGGCGCGGGCGCACGCCTGCCGGCGCGCGCTGATCGAGACGGTGCTGCGCCTGGGCGGCACGCTCTCGGGCGAACACGGCATCGGCAGCGAGAAACGCGCCTTCGTCAGGCTGGAGTTGGAGCCGGACACCCTGGCCCTGATGCGCGCGCTCAAGCAGGTGTTCGACCCCAACGGCATCCTCAACCCCGGCAAGAAGCTGCCGGATTGACCGCAGGGACCGGCCCGGAGTGCGGTGCCCGGCGCGCGCCGGCGTCCCGCGCAGACCCACGGTCGGGCTCGGTAGGAGCGACGTGAGTCGCGACCAATCGATCAGACGAGTTGGCCGGTCTGCTTCATCCACGTTCTGTCGCGACTTTCGTCGCTCCTACAGTTTGCTGCGGGGTCGTCCTCGCCAGGACGATCTCGATTTAGCATTACGGGCGGCGGCGCACCGGCTGCCGTCGTGCCGACTGATACATCACATGCACTGGCTCCCCCTGGCCCTCACCTGCGCGCTCGCGCTCGCCCTGGCCGATGCCGCCACCAAGCGTTGGCTCCGGGGTTACACGGCGGCCGAGCTGGTGATGGTGCGCTTCGGGCTCACGGCCCTGCTGCTTGCGCCCCTGCTCACGGTCGGGCCCATGCCCACGCCCACGCCGCAGTTCTGGCTGTGGATGGGGGCGGCGCTGCCGCTGGAGGTGCTGGCCGAGGTGCTCTACGTGCTGGCCATCCGCGACAGCCCTTTGAGCCTCACCCTGCCCTACCTCGCCTTCACGCCGGTGCTGACCGCCCTGGCCGGCGACCTGCTGCTGGGTGAGCGGCTGGGTCTGACGGGGTTTGCGGGCGTGTTGCTGGTGGTGGTGGGGGCCTATGTGCTCAACCTGGAACACGCCCGACTCGACCGGCCAGCGACCTGGCTCGCTCCGCTTGCGGCCATCGTGCGGCTGCGCGGTGCGCGGCTGATGCTGGCGGTGGCGGTGATCTACGGGCTCACCTCGGTGCTGGGCAAGGGGGCCATGCACAGCCTCGCTGCCCCCGCCCCCACCTTCGGCGCCCTGTACTTCGCCCTGGTGGGCACGGCGACCTTCGCCGTCTTCGCCCTCTGGCAGCCGCGCGCGCTCGTCGTACTGGCGCGGCCGCGGCCGGCGCATCTTCTCGTGGCGGCCCTCATGGCGGCGATGATCCTGACCCATTTCCTCGCCCTGGCGCTGACCGAGACCGCCTACATGATCGCGGTCAAGCGCGTGAGCATCCTGTTCGGCATCGTGGTCGGAGCGGTCTTCTTCGCCGAAGGCAGGCTCGCGCGCAACCTCTTCGCTGGCGCCCTGATGGTGGGCGGGGTGGCGCTCATCGGGGCGCAGGCGGCTTGACCGCGGTCATGGCGGCGGCGGCGCAGACGTGTCAGGCTGCACCCATGAAGCTCTTGGCCATCGTGGGCTACAGCGGCAGCGGCAAGACCACCCTGATCGAGCGGCTGCTGCCCTGGCTGCGCGCACGGGGCCTGACCGTGTCGGTGATCAAGGCGAGCCACCACGACATCGACCCCGATCCCCCAGGCAAGGACAGTTGGCGTTTCCGCCAGGCCGGGGCGCAGGAGGTCATGCTCGCCACCCCGCGGCGTTGGGTGCTCACTCACGAGCTGTGCGGGGCAGCCCTGCCAGGGCCACTGCAGCTTGCCGCCCGGCTTGCCGCCTGCGACCTTGTACTCGCCGAGGGCTTCCGCACCGCCGACTGTGCCAAGCTGGAGGTGTGGCGCAGCGGCCTCGCCCGGCCCTGCCTGTATCCGACCGACCCGCGCATCCTGGCGGTGGCGAGCGATGTGCCGCTTGCGGGCATCCGGCGTTATGATGTGGACGACATCGAGGCCATAGGCGAATTCGTACTGGAGTTTGTCCGCCACCATGCATGAGCCCCTGCTCACCCTGGACCAGGCCGTCGAGCGCTTGCTCGCCGCCGCCGAGCCAGTGCGTGCGCGTGAGACGGTTGCCCTCGCCGACGGCCTTGGGCGCGTGTTGGCCGCGCCGGTGGTCTCGCCGGTGGCCGTGCCGCCGCTCGACAACGCGGCCATGGACGGCTATGCCCTGCGCACTAGCGACTGGGCGGCGGGGCGGCCGCTCAAGCTTAGCCAGCGCATCCAGGCCGGGCAGGTGGGGGCGGCGCTTCAGCCCGGCGAGGCGGCGCGCATCTTCACCGGCGCCCCCGTCCCGGCGGGGGCCGACGCCGTGGCCATGCAGGAGGACTGCGAGGCGCAGGAGGGGTGGGTGCTGATCAAACGCCCGCCACAGCCGGGCGAGCACATCCGTCGGGCGGGCGAGGACATCGCCGCGGGGCAGACGGTACTGACGGCCGGCGAGCGGCTCACCGCCGCACGGCTGGGGGTGGCGGCCTCCACCGGCGCCACCGCGCTCACGGTCCATCGCCGGCTCAGGGTGGCGGTCTTCTTCACCGGCGACGAGCTGGTGCCGCCGGGCCGGCCGCTTGCGCCCGGGCAGATCTACAACTCCAACCGGGCCGTGCTGACCGCCCTGCTCCAGGGTCTGGGCGCCGAGGTCGAGGACCTGGGCGAGGTGCCCGACGACCTGGAGGCCACCGTCGCCACCCTGCGCGCGGCGAGCGCCCGCGCCGACGTGGTGCTCACCAGCGGCGGGGTCTCCGTCGGCGAGGCCGATTACGTCAGGGCGGCGGTGGAGCGGTTGGGCCGCATCGAGTTCTGGCGCGTGGCCATGAAGCCGGGCAAGCCGCTGACCTACGGGCGCCTCGGCGCGACCGACTTCCTCGGCCTGCCGGGCAACCCAGTGTCGGCCTTCGTGGTCTTCGGCCTGTTCGTGCGCCCCTTCCTGCTCAGGCGCATGGGGGCTGCCGTCCGCCCGCCGCTACGCCTGCCGGTGCCGGCCGGCTTCGCCTGGGACAGGCCCGGCAACCGGCGCGAGTTCCTGCGCGCACGCATCGAGGAGGGTCGTGCGGTGCTGTATCCCAACCAGAGCTCGGGCGTGCTCACCTCCGTGGCCTGGGCGGAGGGCCTCATCGATCTCGACATCGGCCGTACGGTAGCCCCGGGCGAGCTGGTGCCCTTTATCCCCATGAGCGAGCTGCTCGTCTAGAGGTCCCTTGCCCGTGAAGCTGCGCATCCTCTATTTCGCCCGGCTGCGCGAGGCCCTGGGCGTGAGCGCCGAGGAGCCCGAGCTGCCGGCGCAGGTGGCCACGGTGGACGCGCTCATCGGCTGGCTGCGCGCGCGCGGCGGTGTGTGGGCGGTCGAACTCGCCGAGGGGCGCGCCTTCCGCGTGGCGGTGAACCAGGAGATGGCCGCGCCCGACACCCCCCTCGCCGCCGGCGACGAGGTGGCGCTCTTCCCACCGGTGACCGGCGGCTGAAGGGGCCGGCCCATGAAGATCCGCGTGCAGACCGAGCCCTTCGACCTGGGCGCGGAGATCGCCGCGCTCTACGCACGCAACCCCAAGGTGGGCGCGGTGGCCAGTTTCCTGGGCATCACCCGTGACGAAAACGAGGGGTACGCCATCCGCGGCATGCGCCTGGAGCACTACCCCGGCATGACCGAACGCGCGCTCACCCGCATCGCCGCGGAGGCGATGCAGCGCTGGCCACTGCTGGACCTCACGGTCGTCCACCGCGTGGGGGAGCTCAAACCCACCGAGCCCATCGTCCTGGTGGCGGTGGCCGCCGCCCACCGCGGCGAGGCCTTCGCCGCCTGTGAATTCATCATGGACTACCTGAAGACGCGCGCCCCATTCTGGAAGAAAGAACTGACCGAGGCCGGCGGCCGCTGGGTGGAGGCGCGCGCATCGGACGATGCGGCGGCGGCGCGCTGGGACGCGAGCGAGTGGGGCGAGCGCTAGGCGCAGCAACAACCGTGCCCCCATGCGCCTTGTAGGAGCGACGAAAGTCGCGACTTACGTCGCTCCTACATGTCGCTCCTGCCGAGACCTGCCGGCTCATACGGCTTCGTACAAGGCCAGGTCTCCCGCCGTGTCTGCCTCCAGCCGGAGGTCGGGCACATGGGTGAAGGAGATGCGCATGGGCGCCTCGGCCAGCGCCCCGTGAGCGCCGCCGAAATAGACCGCACCGGGGCCGTATTTGCGGCGCAGGCGGTCGAGCGCGGCGTCCAGTCCGGCCTGGCGGGCATGGTCGCCGAACAGCTCCAACGGCACCTGATCGGCGGGCGTCAGCTCCCACAGGGTCACGCTCACCTTGACGGGCTCGGCCGCGCTGCGTCCGCGCGGGCGGCCGGCCCACAGCGCTGCCAGCAGTTTGAGGAGGTCGAGCGTGGCGCGGGTGGGGGCGAAGCGCACCCCATCCACCCAGGGCGGCCGGCCGCGGTAATCCAGCGCGATGGTCATGCGGCCGGCGCAGTACCCCTCGGCGCGCAGACGCACGGCGGCCTTCTGGGTGAGCTTGGACAGCACGGCGTAAGCCCCTGCGTCCGTGCGCAGCTGCGGTGGCAGTACGTGCGAGTGGCCGATGCTTGCGCGCCGGCCGGGTGGCAGCGGCGGCTCCAACCCGCGCAGCCGTTCGTACATGCGCTCACCCTCGATGCCGCCCCACACCCGGCGCAGGGTCGCGCGGTCGGCACGGCACAACGCCTCCACCGTGCTGATGCCAGCACGCGCGAGCCGTGCCTGCATGGCCCCGGATACCCCGGGCAGGTCGGTGAGCTGAAGCCCGAACAGGGCCTGCGGCAAGTCCTCCTGCCGTAGCACGGTGAGGCCGTCGGGCTTGTGCAGATCGGAGGCGAGCTTGGCCAAGAAACGGTTGGGGGCGATGCCGATCGAACAGGTCAGGCACTCGCCCACGTCGCTAAGGATGCGCCGTTTGACCTCGCGCGCACGCGCCACCGCCACCGCCTCCTGCTGCCAGCTGCCGGTCAGCTCACACATCACCTCGTCGATGGACAGCACCTCGGCGATGGGGATGACGGCGTCGATCAACTCGATCAGCCGCTGATGCATCTCCACGTACACGCGCGGGCGCGCCTGCACGAAGACGATGTCAGGACACAGCCGGCGCGCCTCCTGCACCGGGGTGCCGGTCTTCACCCCGCGGCGTTTGGCCTCGTAACTGGCGGCGATGCAACAAGTGGTCGCGGCCAACACCGGCAACACCGCCACGGGCCGGCCGCGCAGCCGCGGGTCGAGCTGCTGCTCGACCGAGGCGAAATAGGCGTTGAAATCCAGCAGCAGGGCACGCAGGGTCATGGGAGGCGGTGTATCGAACGATCGTTCCAAGTATAGAACGATCGTTCTGCATGGACCAGCCCTCCTCTCGGTGTCATAAAAAATTTATGGGCTCATGAACTTTTCTGATGTATAGTTGACTAAACTGCTAAGGAATTCAGTCGGTCATCTTCCGGCATCGGGATAAGATGCGCCGCTGAATATCAGTATCTGCTGATTTACTTCTAGAGGAGGACTGCCATGTCACTGATCCAAGGCTTCAACCCCGAAGGCGTGGTCACCATCAACCGCGTGATCCTCAAACCCGAGTACACGGTCGAGGACCTGGAGATCCGGGTGGCCGAGCTGTGCGAGAACGTCAAGACCTATCACTCCGACACCGGCTTCGTGGGCGGCTTCGTGGCCCTCAACTCCGGCCAGGTCTCCAACGAGGGCTCCACCATCGGCCAGGCGGTGGAAAGCCCGCTCAAGGACCGCGAGGCGCTGATCGTCACCTTCTGGCAGAGCTTCGAGGACCACGAGCGCTCGCACCGCTCGGACACCTTCCAGCCCCTGTTCAAACGCGTCCTCGAGCTGTGTGAAAACGGAAACGAAGAAATCGCGTATCGTATGCTGTGGCAGGGTAAGGCCTACAGCCCGGAGGAGGCGCGGGCGGCGCGGGAGGCCAAGGCGCGCTACGCGATGGCCGCGTGAGCGGTCTTCGTTTCCGTTTCGGCGTAGGCTAACCTGCCGTAAGGCAGGTTAAGGCCGCGTAAGCGGCCGGCCGGAGCCAAAACGGCAACGAAGAAATCGCGTATCGTATGCTGTGGCAGGGCAAGGCCTATAGCCCGGAGGAGGCGCGGGCGGCGCGGGAAGCCAAGGCGCGCTACGCGATGGCCGCGTGAGCGGGCTTCGTTTCCGTTTCGGCGTAGGCTAACCTGCCGTAAGGCAGGTTAAGGCCGCGTAAGCGGCCGGCCGGAGCCAAAACTTTGTTTCGGCGTAGGCTAACCTGCCGTAAGGCAGGTTCAGGCCGCGTAAGCGGCCGGCCGGAGCCAAAACGGCCGAAGAAATCGCGTACCGTATGCTGTGGCAGGGCAAGGCCTACAGCCCGGAGGAGGCGCGGGCGGCGCGGGAGGCCAAGGCGCGCTACGCGATGGCCGCGTGAGCACTGCGTCGGCAAAGGATGGCCGACCTACGTCGTTACGACGGCGGTAGGCGAAGAAGGTAGGAGCGACGTCAGTCGCGACTCACGTCGCTCCTACTCCTCGGTCCTGCCGAGCCTTGCCGGTCTCGGCGGGATGTCGGAAAGGTATGGCCGACCGGCGATTCGGGCTGAGTTTGACGGTAAACCACAGGCGCTCTTGTGATTCCACACCCTAGGTCACGGCTGCCGCCCGGCAGGTTGAGCCTGCCGCGGGCGCCGGTCTGTCAGGGGAGACGCACGCTGGCGGGCAGCCCAGCGACCAGACCGTCCTGGCGTGGGATCGCGATCTCGGCCACATAGGCGGCCTCGGCGCCAGCCTGATAGCTGAGGCCACGCACGACACCGGAATAGGTGTCGCCAGCCACCGTAACCTCGGCGCGCGCGCCTGGTCGGACAACGGTCGCTTGCAGCGGCGTGAGCTGGATACGCGCGAGGATCTCGTCGGCGCGGGCGATGCTGACGAGCATGGGGGACTGGCATTGCGCGGCCACCGTCATGCCGGGCTCCGCCCTGCGCTCCAGCACGATGGCATCGAAGGGGGCCAGCGGTTCGGCCCGGGAGAGCTGCCAGCGTGCCCGTTCCAGCCGTGCCTGTGCCGCCCTGAGCAGCGCCTCGGCGCGGGCGTGGCGCAGCCTGGCGGCATCCAGCTCGCTGGTGGCAGTCACCGTGCGGGCATACAGTTCACGCGCGCGCTCCAGTTCGCGCTGGGCGTCGGCCGCCTCTTCGGCCTGCCGGTCGGCCTCGGCCTTCGCCTCCGCCACCTGGGCCTTGAAAGGGGTGAGGTCCAGCCGCAGCAGGGGGGTGCCTGCGCGCACGAGCTGGCCGGACTGCACGTGCACCGCCTCGACCACGCCGGATACCGGCACGGATAGCTCGGTGCGCTGCGACCAGTCGAGCACACCGGCATATTCGGCGCTCCAGCCCGGCAGGGCGGCCAGCCACAGCAGCCCGAGGCACATGGAGCGGCTGCCCCTGCTCACGGCGACCCCTCCAGGCTATCGAGCGGACGGCCCACCAGGGCGGCGAGTCGCTCCCAGGCGAGTGCGAGCCGGTATTCCGCCGCCTTCTGCCGTAGCCGCGCATACTGGGTCTGCGCCATGCTCGTACCCAGGTTGGTGCGCAGCTCCAGCTCGTACTCGGCACGGGCGCGCTCCAGGGCGAGTTCGCGCGCCTGCATCTCCACCTCCGCCGCCTTGCGCTCCACCTCGCGCAGATGCTGGATCTCGTGCCAGGTCTGCAACAGTTCCTGGCGCAACGCCAGCCACAGCTGCTCATGCTCGGCCTGCAAGGCGTGGAGCTGGGCCTGCTCGCGCGCCAGGCGGGCATCGTACAGCCGTCCGGCATGGATGGGCCAGCTCAGATTCAGGCCGGCGCGCAGGTTGTCGCGCGTGCTGCTCGCGCGCGTATAGGCCGCCGCCTCGGCCTCGAGCTCGAGCATGGGCAGCTGTTCGGCGCGGGCGGCCTCGATGCGGCGCGTGCCCGCGGCGAGCCGCTGGCGCTGCATGCGCAGGAGTGGGTTTTCCGCCTGCATGAGGGCGAGCAGGCGTTCGAACGCCGGCAGCGGGCGGTCATTGCCGGTCAGCCGGGGTTCGGCCAGCTCGGCCGGCAGTTCATCCGGGCGGCCCATCTCGGCCGCCAGGCGCGCGCGCGCCTCGCGCATGCGGTCGGCACTGGCGCGCTGGCGCACGCGCAGCTCGTGGTAGGCCGACTCCAGCTCGGCAAGCTGGGCGGCCGCCAGCTCGCCCAGTTCCGCCCGCTGCCTGGCGTCGTCCCAGCGCACGTAAGCCACGGCCATCGCTTCGGTGTCGGCGGCGTACTGCTGGTCGGCGAGCAGCACGTCGAAGTAGCGGCCCATCAGGCGGATGCGCCTTTGGCTGCGCGCGTCGGCCAGCTGCAGACCGCGCGCCGCTTCCTCCAGCCGTGCGGCCTGCACGCCCGCTTCGTAGCGGGTCCCGTCCCACAAGGGCTTGCGCAGGTTGAGCCGGGCGACGTGGTCGGGCCCATAGGCATGGTGCAGACTGTTGCGGCCGCCCCGTAACGCCGCCTCCAGGGTCAACCGCAGGTCGCGCGCGGACTCGGCCGCCAAGCGTTCGGCCGCGGCAAGCCGGACCTGGGCCTCCATGGCGGCGAGCTGCGGGTGGGGCTGATCGGCCAAAGCCAGCACCGCCTCCAGGGTCAACGGCTGGGCCATCGCTGCCGTGACCGCGCCGGCCATGACGACGACCAGGCAGCGCCGCAGGCTATCATACGCGCCAAGTCGACGCCTTGTCATGGCTTGCACCCGCCACCCCTAGCGCCCGCCCGCGGCCTGGCGCTTGTACACGTTGAAAGGCATGCTCTTATAGGCGCCTTCGACCACGTAGCGCCCCAGCAGCAGGAATTCCTCCACGCCCTGGGTGGCACCGGTGAAACGGGCGATCGGCCTGCCCTCCAGATCGTAGAAAGCGAACACCGGTGTGGCCCGGGCGCGTTGTTCGAAGGCGAACGCCTTTTCCGTGGTGTCGCGGCCCTGGAAGTCGGTGATGGGGATGTCGCCCTTGACGTCGATGCTATAGATGAGGAAATGCCGGCGGAAATAATCCTGCACCTCCGGCTGGTTGAGCACCTGGGTCTTCATCCGATGGCAGAAGGGGCACTCGTCCATCTCGAACATGAGCAATACCCCGACCTTGCCCTCGCGCCGCGCCGTCTCCAGCTCCGCGTGCAGATCGCCCAACTTGGGCTGGAAGAAATACACCGCCGGATCGCGTGGTTGCTGGGCCCACACGGGTTGGGCGAGGAACAGCAGTAAAGCGATCAGTACCCTCATACGATTCCGCTCGCTCTGTGCATGTCCTGCAGCATGCGGTAGGCTCGCCACGGGCGTGTCGTCCGCGCGCATCGGCATCGCATGCCGCCAGCCATTTTTGCAGGTTGCCGGAGCATTACATACAATCGCCACTCCAAGCCGGGAGGAATCGATGCAGCCGCGCTACGTCTTGCCCGCCGTCGGCCCTGCCGACACTATAGACCTGGATTTTAAGCCCAAGCAAGTCGCCGCCTGGCTCAAACGGCTCCCCCTGTCCGACCCCCTGCAGGCGGCCGAAGACCTCTCGGGCTATCTCGTCACCGCCAACCGGGTCAAGATGGGCTACGAGGTCAGGTCCAAGATGGTGCTGCAGCTCGAGCCCGCCATCGAAGAGACCGTCACGGCACTGCGCAATCACTACGCCGGCGCGCCGCTGCCCTTGACCACGCGTCTGCAACCGGCCGCGCATCGTGCCCAGCAACTGCTCTCGGAGCTGGCCAATGCTTATAAGATCCTGATCATCGACTGGCTCAACCAGACCTTCCACTTCAGCCGCAAACCCCTGCCGCGCATGCTGCAGAGGGTGCTGCTCGTCCTCGAGCAGGTGCTGAACATCAGCTACGAGACGCACGAGAACGTGCCCAGAGGTCTGTGGGTGGACCTGCACCAGACGTACAACTACGCCTTGCGTACGGGGCTGGCGCAGACCATACCGGAGGACAGCGCCACGATGTTGTCTGTGGAGCAGATCTACAAGAACGCACTGCTCCTTGCCTTGGCCGATCCTTATCGCTTCCCCAGCACCGAGTTGCCCTGGGTCAGGGACTTGATCGCCCGTTTCGGCAACCTGGCCGAACTCTTCCCCGCCGAGGAAGCGAGCGGTCACGCCGGTATCTTCGTCATCGAGGTCAACACCGACGAGCCCCCCAGACCGCTCGCCTGGGTCAAACACCCCACCGATCCGCGCTGGGACTTGCTGCTCAATACCACCGAGCTGGTCAAACACCTGGCGATGATCGCCACCTCCCTCAGGGCCAAGCAGGACCCCGAAGACATGGGGTTGCCGGCCGCCGCGCGCGACCCGGAGTATGGGGTGATGCTGCACCGGCTCAAGCTGAGCTGGGGGGCGTCCGTGCAGCGCCAGGCCCAGCGTCGGCGTTACCAGCGCGGCAAGGAGATCGAAGTCTGCCTCGGTCTGCGCGCGCTGCATCAGCTGATCGGCCCCGTCGGGGCGGAGCGCGTAGTGGCGCCCGCCGGCGCGGAATCGGCCCCGGCCTTGCTGCGCTGTCAGGTCGTGGACGACAGCATGGGTGGGGTGGCGATACGGCGAAGCGGCGGCTTTGCCGTCCCGGTGCGGGTGGGGGAGGTGGTCGGCCTGCGCCAAGGCAGCAGTGGCTGGAGCGTGGGCCTGGTGCGCTGGTTTCGCGTGCCCACTGCGGGTGAGTTGTACTTCGGCATCCAACTGCTGGCACCCAAGGTGGAGACGGTCCAGGTGCGCCGCGGCGACGATGGCAAGCATTACCCCGGCCTGCTGCTGCAGCCGGCCCCCGCCCTGAAACAATCGACCATGCTGTTGTTGCCGCCGGGCAGCCTCAGCCCTGGGCTGGAGGTCGAGCTGTGCTCACAGTCGGGACCGAGGGCGGTCAAACTCGACAAACGCTTGGAGTACACCTCTTCGGTCGATGTCTTTCGCCTCGCCCAGGACTGATCCGCAGTGCCTGGGCCACGCGCGGACGCGCCCGAGTTCGCGGGTCAGGGTGCACGCAGGCAGACGTTCAGGAGGCCAGGTCCAGCTCCTGCTCCTCGCCCTTGCGCTCGTGCAGGATAAGGATGTTGACCCTGCGGTTGCGTGCGCGACCCTCCGGCGTGGCATTGGTGTCGATGGGACGGTTGTCTGCATAGCCGATCGCCACCATGCGGGCGGGTGCCACCCCATGCTCGGCGAACAGACGCACCACGCTGCCGGCCCGGGCCGAGGACAACTCCCAGTTCGAGGGGTAGTGCGGGCTGCGGATGGGGACGTTGTCGGTGTGGCCCTCGATCTGGATCGGGTTGTCCACCTGCGCGAGCACCCGCGCCACGGCCGTGAGGGCGGCGATGGAGCTGGGCTGCAGCACCGCCTCGCCGGTGGCGAAGAGCACGCTGGCATTAATCTCGACGGTGAGCCCTCGGGCCGATTGCGTCACCCTCACCCGCCCTTCCTCGATCAGCGGGGCCATGGCGGACCACACATCCCTGGCCACCCGCTTCATGCGCTCGGTCTCCGCCGGCGCCACCACGTGATGGACCTGCGCCTTGCCGATGGGGCGGCCGCTGCCATCCAACAGCTCGGGGTGGCGCCTGCCCAAATCGACCAGACGGTCGCTGGTGGGCGCCTCACGGAAGGCCTGCACCAGGGAGTCCGACAACACGCGGTACTTGCCCTCGTTGATGGAGGAGATGGCGTACATCACGACGAAGAAGGCGAACAACAGGGTGATGAAGTCGGCGTAGGAGACCAGCCAACGCTCCAGGTTCTCCGGCTCTTCGGGCAGTGGTGTACGGGGCATGCGGACCAGTGCGGCGTGGCGTGGGGTGGCCCGCGCGGGCTGGCGCGGGGGGTGATTTCATTTACGGCCGCTGCCTGCCGAACTTGAGGCCCGCACCGCACTCGCGCCGCCGCCCCCTACCGCCGGCTGCCGCAGGGCCGATGGCCCGGCGGCAGAGCCCCGTTCACCGCCGGGTTTGCTCCCCGCCCAGCCGCGCGGCCGCGACCTGCACTGCACGCAGGTCGGCCTTACCCGACATCCATGCGCTTGTGGCATGCGCCCTCATAACAGGTAGCCCTGCAGCTTCGCCTCTATCATGCGGGGATTTTCACCGTTGGCGATGGCGACCAGGCCTTCGATGTACATCTGTTTGAGCCTCACCTGCCTGCTGACGATGGCCTTGAGCTTGTTCGACATGGGCAGGAAGATGAGGTTGGCACTGCCCACGCCGTAGATGGTCGCCACGAAGGCGACGGCGATGCCGGAGCCCAGCTTGGCGGGGTCGGAGAGGTTTTCCATGACGTGGATCAGGCCCATGACTGCGCCGATGATGCCTATGGTGGGGGCGTAGCCGCCGGCCGCCTGCCAGATGCGGGCCGCGTCCTGATGATGCTGCTCATAGGCGGTAAGCTCCAGCTCCAGGGTCTCACGTAACACCTCGGGTTCGGCGCCATCGACCAGCATCTGCAGCCCGCGCCGCTCGAACAGGTCATTCTGCCGCTCGATCAGAGGCTCCAGGGCGAGCAGCCCGCCGCGGCGCGCCTGGTAACTCCACTCCAGGATGCGGCGCATAAGCTCTTCGACCGTGGCCTGCGGTGGCCGGAACACCCAACGGCTCATGGCCAGGCCGTCGAGGAAGACCTTGAGCGGGCTCTGCAGCATGACCGCCCCCAGCGTGCCACCGATGACGATGACGAAGGCGGTCGGCTGCAGCAGGGAACCGATGTGTCCGCCCTCCAGCACCTGTCCGGCCAAAATCGCTGCCACGCCGATCGTTAAACCGGCGATGCTGATCAGGTCGAAGCGACGAGACACGCGAACAGGCATGCGGAGCTAGACAGCGGACCTAGTCGAGCGGGCCTTCCCAGTCGCGCAGGCGGCTGCGCAGACGCGCGATGGCCTGGCTGTGCAGCTGGCATACACGCGACTCGGACACGCCCAGTACGGCGCCGATCTCCTTGAAGTTCATCTCCTGCTCGTAATACATGCCCATCAGCTGTTTTTCGCGCTCGGGCAGCTGGGCCACGGCCTGGGCGAGGGCCCGCTTGAATTGGCGGCTGGTGATGACCTCCAGCGGCGCGAGCGCCAGGTCGTCGGCGAAGCGTTCGAGGAAGTCGTCGCCCTCGTCCTCGCGCAGGTCCTCATAGTAGATGAGCTGGGCCCCGCGCGCATCGTTGAGCAGGTTGAAATAGGCCTGGATGTCGAGCTTGAGCTCGTCGGCGATCTCCTGTTCGGTGGGGGGGCGCTTGTGCCGTTGCTCTAGGGTATGGATGGCGGCCTCGATCTGACGCGCCGCCTTGCGCACGTTGCGCGAGGCCCAGTCGGCCTGCCTGAGCTCATCGAGCATGGCGCCGCGTATGCGCTGCGTGGCGTAGGTCTCGAATTGCGCCCCTTGGGTGTCGTCGTAGCGTTCCACTGCGTCCAACAGCCCCAGCAGGCCGGCCTGGACGAGGTCGTCCAATTCCACGCAGGCGGGCAGCCGCGTCATCAGGTGATAGGCGATGCGTTTGACCAGCGGCAGGTACTCGCGCACCAGTCCTTCGGTCGCTGGGGCTGATCGGCTCATGCTCTCTTCACGCTAGGGTTCATGGGCGGCGGGTGCAGGGGGCGCAGCGACGGCCCGAGCCTTGCGCCGCCGTCGATCATGCGGCCCAAGGCCCACATTTTCAGCCAGAATGCCTCGTGCGGGTATGCGTCGGCACACGCGGGCGCAGCCGCCAACGCCTCCGCCAGTTGCCGGAAGGCCCGTGTGACGGGCCGGTCGCGCGGCAGGGCCTGCACGCTCGACACACCGCGCCGCAGCGCCATGAAACCCTCGTCGAGCGGCACAGCGCCCAGCCACTGCAGCGCCACCCCGAGGAAACGCCGTGCGGTGGCCTCCAGTGCAGCAAAGGTCTCCTGCGCCCCCCGTCCGTCGGCGTGTCCCAGGATGACGACCCACCAGCGTGCGGCCGGCTGCACCCGGTGCAGCTGTTTGAGCAGGGCATAGGCGCGGGTGCGCTCCACCCTGCCCAGGGTGAGCACGAGCAGGCGCTCGGCTGCGCCGAGGGCAAGACTCTCGGTCGCATCGCCGCGAGCCGGATGGATCAGCAGGAACTGCGGGGGCTCGGTCCAGACCTTGAGCGATTCGATGACACGGTGCCAACGTTCGCCGGCAAGCATGTCGGGCCGCACATTGCCGGTCGACAGCGGCAGGCAATGGACCCCGGGGATGAGCTCGGTGAGGGCGTTCAACACCGGCTCGCCCCGGTTGAGCACCTCTTCCAGGCTGACCGGGGCCAAACGACCGAACTGGGCCGCCACGTCGAGCGGGGCCGGGGCCTCGTCCAGGATCCATACGTCAGACCCCCGTGCACTCAGGGCCTGGGCCAGGCAGGCGCAGACCAGCGCGGTGGGCACGGCCTGCGTGCCGAACAGCCCCAAGGCCCTGGCACCTTGGGGCTGGCCCATCATCCTGCGCAAACCGGCGGCCTGGTCGTGCGCCATGTCCATGCCTGGGTCAACGCCCCGCCTCCAGCAGACCGGGCGCGGGCGCATCCACAGGGAGACCGGCCCGGTCCATGGCCGCCATGAGGACGGGGTAATCCCCCTCCTCCGGGACATAGGGCGAATCCGTCTGTGCCAATCGGAAGGCACGGTCGACCAGGTAGAGGGCGTTGGCCGGATGCAGGTCTTCGGGCACGCGCTGGCCGTTGGTGAGGTAGAAGACCTTGAGCTGGTGACGGATCACCACGTCCAGACAGGGCCCGAACGACAGGGCCTCGTCGAGCTTGGTCAGGATGCAGCCGATGAGCCCCGGACCGCTGTAGGCGCGCACCACCTCTTCCAGCGTCATGCCCTGGGCCGGCGCGCCGAGCAGCAACAACCGCCTGACCGGGCGACCTTGTCCGCTGAGCAAGGCCACCTGCTCTGCCACCCGCTGGTCGCGCTGGCTCATGCCCACGGTGTCGATCAGCACCAGGTGTTTGCGCGCCAGATCCGCCAGCGTGAGCGCCAGATCGTCGTCGTCTTGCACCGCATACACCGGTGTGCCGAGGATGCGGCCGTAGATGCGCAACTGGTCCTGGGCACCGATACGGTAGGCATCGGTGGTCACCAGCGCCACAGCGCCCGCCCCGTGCCTGAGGACGGCGCGGGCGGCGAGCTTGGCCACCGTGGTGGTCTTGCCCACCCCGGTGGGCCCGACGAGGGCATACACCCCCCCGGCCTGCAGCAGATCCTCGCCCTCGCCGGCGATCGGGAGGTTGTGGGCGATGAGCGATTTGAGCCATTTCATGGCCTGTTGCACATCGAGTCCGGCCGGCAGTTCGGCCAATGTCTGGCGCGCGAACGCCGGACTGAATCCGGCCGCCAACAGGCGCTTGAACAGCTCGGGGCGGACCGGATTGCCCGCGGCCAGATGTCCCCAGGCGAACCCCGCCAGCTGTCCCTCCACCACCGCGCGCAGGGCGCGCAGTTCGCGCACGAGCTCCGTCGCACTCGCACCGGCCGGCGGCGCAGGGTCGCCCGCCCGTCCGCCCGTGGGGGCCTGTGCCGCCATGGGTGCGTCCGCGCCGGCGGGTGTGCCGTTGCCACGCGCAGCGCGGCGGGCGGGGCGGATGACCGTGGGCTCTTCCTCCTGCGCCGGCGGCCTGTGCTGGGGCTCGGACGCCGGCCGGGACTGCGGTGGCGCGGTGGGCGGCCTGCCCAGCGCGAGGGCGGGCTCGGCCTGACCAGTCAGGGCCACCATGTCCACGTCGGCCACGGCGATGATCTCGACCCCGCCGGCCACCGGGCGGTTGGACAGGATGATGGCATCCGCCCCGAGGGCATCGCGCACCATACGCAGGGCTTCGCGCGTGGTGGCGGCCTGGAATTTCTTGATCATCCAGCCCCCTTCAGGCCCCGATCATGGCCGCCACGCGCACGCTGCGCCCATCGGGCACCTCGGCATGGGAGATGACCTTGAGCTCGGGCACCACCCGCCGCAGGAAGCGCGACAGCACCGCCCGTATGGGCTGGCCGACCAACAGTACGCCGGGCAGCCCATTGCGCGTCATGGTCTCCAGCGCGGCCTGGGTCTCGCGCACCAGCCGCTCCGCCAACCCCGGCTCCAGGCCCGCGCCCTCGGCACCGCGCCCGCTCAGGGCCTGCGTGAGGATCTGCTCCAGGCTGGGCGCCAAGGCCATGACCTGCAATTCGTGTGCTCCGCCGAAGATTTCGGCGATGATAGCACGCGCAAGCGCCATCCTCACGGCAGCGGCCAGCTCGTCCGGCTCTTGCGTGCGTGCGGCATGCTCGGCCAGGGTCTCCAAGATGGTGCGGATGTCCTTGAGCGGCACCCGCTCCTCCAGCAGCAGCTGCAACACCTTTTGCACGGTGGACACCGGCAGCAGCTTGGGGGTGAGTTCCTCCACCAGCCTGGGATACTGTTTGGCCACGTGGTCCAGCAGCTGTTGCGTCTCTTCGCGCCCGAGCAACTCCGGCGCATGTTCGTTGATCACCTTGGCCAGGTGGGTGGCCACCACCGTACCTGCGTCCACCACCGTGTAGCCGTAGGTCTGCGCCTGGGTGCGCTGCGCGGCCTCGATCCACACCGCTGGCAGCCCATAGGCCGGATCGGTGGTCGCCTGCCCCGGCACCGTCCCCAGCACCTTGCCCGGATTGATGGCCAGATATTTGCCCACCTGCACCTCGCCCTCGCCCACCGTCACCCCCTTGAGCAAGATGCGATAGGCGCCGGGCTTGAGCTGCAGGTTGTCGCGAATGTGCACCGGCGGCACCAGGAAGCCCAGCTCTTGCGCCGTCTTCTTACGGATGCCGCGGATGCGGCGCAACAGCTCCCCGTCCTGGCTGCGATCCACCAAGGGCACCAGACGATAGCCCACCTCCAGGCCCAGGCGATCGACCGGGGTGACGTCCTGCCAGCCGACCTCCGCGAGCTCCTCCGGCGGCGGCTGCACCTGCTCCGCTGGCGCGGCCGCCCGTGCCGCCTGTCGCTTCAGCAGGGCAAAACCCAGCCCGGCGAGTAGCCCCGCCATGAGTAGGAAGGCCACGTGCGGCATGCCCGGGATGATGCCCAGCAGCGCGAGGATCCCCGCCGTGAGGAAGACCGCCTGCGGGCGGGCGAAGACCTGACCCATGAGCTGCTGGTTGAGGTCCTCTTCGCTCGCCACCCGCGACACCACCATGCCCGCCGCGGTGGAGATGATCAGGGCGGGAATTTGCGCCACCAGCCCGTCGCCTATGGTCAACAGGGTGTAGGTGCGCGCCGCATCGGCGAAGCTCATGCCATGCTGGGCCACACCGATGGTGAGCCCGCCGACGATGTTGAGCACCATGATGATCAGGCCGGCCACCGCGTCGCCGCGCACGAACTTGGAGGCGCCGTCCATGGAGCCGTAGAAATCGGCCTCGCGCGCGATCTCGGCGCGGCGGCGACGCGCCTCCTCCTCGCCGATGAGGCCGGCGTTGAGGTCCGCATCGATGGCCATCTGCTTGCCCGGCATGGCATCCAGGGTGAAACGCGCCGACACCTCGGCGATGCGCCCCGCCCCCTTGGTGATGACGACGAAGTTGATCACCACCAGGATGATGAAGACGATCAGGCCCACCGCGTAGTTGCCCCCCACCAGGAAGTGGCCGAAGGCCTCGATCACCTTGCCGGCGGCATCCGGTCCCGTGTTGCCCTCCATCAGGATCACGCGGGTGGAGGCCACGTTGAGCGACAGGCGCAGCAAGGTGGTCACCAGCAGCACCGTGGGGAAGACCGAGAAGTCGAGCGGCTTCAGGGTGTACAGGCCGATCAGCAGCACGATCATCGCCAGGGCGATGTTGAAGGTGAACAGGATGTCCAGCACGAAGGGCGGCAAGGGTAGGATCATCATCGCCAGCACGACGATGACCAGGGCCGGGGCCATGAGCCGCCCCCAGACGGCACCGTTCAAGTTCAGGGCGAGCGCCACGGGGGATCAACCTCCCTGCTGGGTTTGCCATCCCGCCGGGTCCAGGTCGGCCGGCACCTGCCAGTCGGTGGGAGGTAACGGGCGCGGCCCCGGCTGCCTGAGCCGATACACATAGGCCAGCACCTGCGCCACCGCGGTGAACAGCGCCGCCGGGATGGTCTCGCCCACTTCCGCGTGGCGGTAGAGCGCACGCGCGAGCGGCGGCGCCTCGACGATGGGCACGCGGTGTGCGCGCGCCAGCTCCTTGATGCGCTCGGCCACCAGCCCTGCCCCCTTGGCCACCACCCGCGGCGCGCTCATGCGTCGCTCCTGGTACTCCAGGGCCACGGCGTAATGCAGGGGGTTCACGACCACCACGTCCGCCTTGGGCACCGCCGCCATCATCCGCCGGCGCGCCTGCTCGCGCATGACGGCGCGGATACGCGCCTTGATCTGCGGATCGCCCTCGGTCTCCTTGAGCTCCTGCCGTACCTCCTCCTTGGTCATGCGCATCTGCCGCTGGTAATGCCACAGCTGGAAGGGCACATCCAGCGCCACCACCAGGGCGTAGGCGGCCACTGCCGCCACCAGCGTGCTCAGGATGATGCGGGCGAACTGGGCCAGGGCCGTCTGCAGCGGCATCGCCCCCAGGGCCAGCAAATCCTCCCATTGCAGCCACACCACCCAGGCGGCCACGCCCGCGATCAAGCCGCTCTTGAGCAGGGCCTTGACCAGCTCGGCCAAGGCCAACCAGGAGAACAGGCGGGCGAGCCCCTTGAGCGGGTCGAGCCGGGAGAAATCGGCCGCCAGCGCCTTGGGCGCGAGCACCCAGCCGGACACCAGCAGGTTGGCCAGCACCGCCGCGGCGAACCCCGCCAGCGCCACCGGCAGCAGCACCGCCAGCGCCTGCCAGCCCGAGTGCAGGAGCAGCTCCAGCATGCGTGCGGGCGCAGTCGCCTCGTCGTGGGCAAAACGCAGGCCGTCGGCCATCACCCGGGTGAGCTGGTCGAGCATGTACACGCCCATGAGCAGGATCACGCCCACGCCTGCCAGCAGCACGGCGAAGGTGGCCAGCTCGCGCGAACGCGGCACCCGCCCCTCGGCGCGCGCCTTCTCCAGTTTCCGCGCCGATGCCGGTTCGGTGCGTTCGAGCTCGCTGTCCTCCGCCATCCCTGGACGTCTGCTGTGCTGGGGTCCAAGTCCTCAGCGCACATTGTAGCGCGTGCATCCACCGCCCGTGGCCGGCATCGTCCCCCATTCGACGACTGGCCGCCATGCCGTTATCCTATGCCCGCGCCGGCCCGCAGCGCAGGGGTCGGAACCCACGCACATGGACCCCATCGTCGAAATCCACGACCTGCATTTCGCCTACGGCCAACGCCAAGTCCTGCGCGGCCTGCGAATGACCGTGCCGCGCGGCAGGGTGGTGGCCGTGCTGGGCGCCAGCGGCAGCGGCAAGTCCACCCTGCTCAAACTGATCGGCGGCGAGGAGCGGCCCGACGCCGGCCGGGTGCTGGTGGACGGCCAGGACGTGCACGCCCTGTCCACTGCGGACCTGTATCGATTGCGCCGGCGCATCGGCCGCATGTTCCAGGAAAGCGGCCTGTTCTCCGATCTGACCGTGTTCGACAACGTCGCCTTCCCGCTGCGCGAACACACCGACCTGCCCGAGGAGATGATCCGCGACCTGGTGTTGATGAAACTGCATGCCGTGGGCCTGCGCGGCACCCACGCCATGGGCACGGGTGCACTCTCGGGCGGCATGTCGCGCCGTGTGGCGCTCGCCCGCGCCATCGCCCTCGACCCCATGCTGATCATGTACGACGAGCCGTTCGCGGGGCTGGACCCGATCTCGCTCAACGTCATCGCCCACATCATCCGGCGCCTGAACGACGCCCTAGGCGCCACCAGCATCGTGGTCACCTACGACGTGGCTGAATCGCTCAAGATCGCCGATCACGTCTATTTCCTCAGCGACGGCGTGGTGGTGGCGCACGGTCCGGCGGCCGAGATGCCGCACTCGCGCCACCCCTTCGTGCAACAGTTCGTGCAGGGCCGGCCGCACGGGCCGGTGCATTTCCACTATCCGGCACGTGATTTGCACGCAGACTTCCTCACCGTCGGCCAGTCCACCGCCCGTTGAGGCGCCCGCCTGCAGACGATGGCGCTGAGCCTGATCATCCAACCGCTGCCCGGCATCGGCGACATGGTCTGGCACCTCCCCTACATCGAGGCGATCGCGGCGCGCGAACCGGGCGGTCGGGTCGATGTGCTGACCAAGCGCCGTTCCCTGGCCGACGAGCTGCTGCGCGCCCATGCCTGCGTGGAGCGCGTGCTGTGGCTGGAACGCGGCGAAGGCGGGCGTGGTCGGCATGGCGGACTGTCGGGCTACTGGCGGCTGGCGGCGCAGCTCAGGCCTCTGGGCTACCGACGGGTGTGGGTGCTGCACCACAGCCCGCGCTACGCCCTGGCGGCGTGGCTGGCCGGCATACCCGAGCGCTACGGTTATGGCCTAGGCGCGCAGCGGCTGTGGCTCAACGACCCGGTGCGTCTCCATCGATCGATGGCCACGGCCCATCCCATAGACCTGGCGGAGACCTATCTGGAACAGAAAGGCTACGCCGTGCGCGATGCGCGACCGCGCCTGGCGGTGGACCCCAAGGCGGCCGAACTCGCCCGCTCGCGCCTGCAGGGGCTGCCCCGTCCATGGCTGGCGCTGGGTATCGGTACCAGTTGTGAGCGAAGGCAGTGGGGGGCGGACAACTTCCGGCGCCTGGTGCAGCTTTACCTGCAGTGCTATCCCGGTACGGCCATCCTGATGGGCGGACCACAGGACGAGACCATGGCACGCACCCTCATGCAGGAGGCGCGGGAGGATCGGGTGCTGCCGTATCTGGGCCAACCCCTGCACGAGGCGATCGCCTTGCTGAGCCTGTGCGATGCCTTCTTCGGCAATGACACGGGTCTGCTCAATGTCGCCGCGGCACTCGGCGTGCCCGCCTGGGTTGCCGTTGGCCTGCCGATCTCCGCGCGCATCGCCCGGCCGGAGCGCGGCATACACCCCCTCCATCCGCCGCCCGGCCTGCCACGTGACGAGACGGGTCTGCGCGCGATCGAGCCGCAGCGTGTGCTGCAGGCCCTGCAAGCGGTTTTGGGTCCGGCAGGGCGGGCGGGAGACGGTCCATGAGCAGACCCGAGCGGCAGGGCGACCCGGCTCTGCACTATTACGAGGCGGATCGCAGCGATCTGCTCGCTTTCATCCGGCCCTTCGGGCGTCACGATCATGTCCTGGACATCGGCTGTGCGGGCGGCCGCCTGGGGCAGCGCCTGATCGAACTCGATCTGGCCCGTCGCTGTGATGGGATCGAGCCGCATCCTGACGCGGCCCGCCGGGCGCGTCAGCGGCTGCATCGGGTCTGGCAGGGCAGATTCGAAGACACGCTGGAACAGGTCGGCTGGGCGGACTATGACCTCATCATCCTGGCGGATGTCCTGGAGCACCTAGTGGACCCCTGGTGGGCCCTGCGCGAACTGCACAGGCGCCTCAAGCCAGGCGCGCGACTGCTGGTGAGCGTGCCCAACGTGCGCCACAAGGGCGTGCTGTTTCCCCTGTTGTTGCAAGGGCGTTTCGAATACACTGAGGCCGGTATCCTCGACCGCACGCACTTGCACCTGTTCACCCGTTCCAGCCTGCGCAAGCTGATCGCGGACACCGGCTGGGACGAGCTCGCCTGTGCCCCCCACATCAAACGCAAGTACCGCCGTTGGTGGTTTCCGCACAGACTGCTGGCGGAATTCCTCGCGGTGCAATATTTCCTGCTCGCGCAAAAATGACTCCACCGCTCGTCAGCGTGGCCATTCCAGCGTACAACCATGCGCCTTTCATCGCACAGACGTTGCACTCGGTGGCCTGTCAGAGCTACCCAAACCTTGAGCTCGTCGTGGTGGACGACGGCTCCACGGACGGCACGGCCACGGTGGTGGAGCGCTTCACCAAGGAACGGGCCGGACGTTTTCAACGTCTCGAGTTCATCCGCCAGGCCAACCGCGGGGTGAGCGCCGCCTCCAATCGGGCGATCGCCGCCTGTAGGGGCGAGTGGGTGCATCTGTTGGGCTCCGACGACCTGATCTACCCGGACAAGGTCCTCGTCATGCAGCGCATGATCGAACAGTGGGCCGATCCCCGGCTGGCCCTGGTCTATGCCGATGCCGACTTCATCGACGCCGAGGGACGGGTGCTATCGACCACCCACGGGCCCAAGCGTCCGCCGCCGGGCCCGGACGCGGCTGCCTACCTGTGGCTGCTCGCCTCCAACCCCATCACCAACCCTACCGTCGCCCTGCGCCGCGAGGCCTTCCTGGCCCTCGGTGGGTTCGACGAGACCCTGCCGCTGGAGGACTGGGATGCCTGGCTGCGCCTGTCGGTGCGCCACAGCATCGCGCGCGTGCCTCAGGTGCTGGCCGCCTATCGCCGGCATGCCGGCAACACCTCGCGCCGCCAGGCGATGATGTTCGCGGCGCAATGGCGCAGTTTCGCCCGTTTCGTGGCACAGCACGGCGATCTGCTGCCCGCTGCGGTGCGCCGGCGCGCCTACCGCCGCCATCTGCGCAGCCTGCAGCGCTGGTCGCGCCGGCATGCACCGCAGCTGTGGCCGCGCATCGTCCTGGACCGGCTGCTGGCCCTGTTCAGGGCGCCGCAGGCCCCGCACTTCGAGGACTATGCCCGGCT
>JANWZL010000017.1 GCA_025054655.1 Thiobacillaceae bacterium
GTTTCACCTGCAGTGATTCATGCCGCATTGCCTCAGATGTAGCCGCCATAGAAATACGGCCCATAGCCCAAAGTGAACAGCCAGTCGCCCCACAGCCCATGCTCCAAGCCGACCAGCACGAGCGAGCGGGTCTTGAGGTAGGTGTAGGCGAACAGCAGCCCGCCGAGGAAGGAAAGCGCCAGCGCCACCCCGTTGCCCAGCTGCAGATGGGCCAGCGCGAACACGGCGGCGTTGATGCACACCAGCACCACGGGCGAGGCAAACAGGGTGCGGTAACGGTGAAAGAAGAAGACGCGGAAGACGAGCTCCTGCGGCAACGCCGACAGCAGCGGGTAGAACAGCAGCACGGCGACCCACAGCCACGGCTGCTCGCGCGCTAGAGCAAAGGGCTCGGCGCCAAGCGCCAGGGCGAGCGGGTGGAGTAGGGCCCCGCCCGCCAGCAGCAGCACGGCGATGCGCCGCAGACAGCGCCCGGGTGCGATCGGCCAGGCGAACAGACCGCGCCAGTCGAAACGGGGATCGCGTGCAAGCCACCACAGACACAGGGCAGCGAAAATGAGCAGTTGCGGGATGACGTAGCGGCGCATCACCTCCCCCTGCCAGGCCAGCGCGAGCGGCAGCAAGAGGAAGATCGCGGTGAACTCGATGAACCGGGCGGTCTGGCGCATGGCGGGATTGTCGCAGGCATGGTCGCAACCCGTCATCTCAAACCGCCGAATGGCCTCAAGCCCCAAACCACGCCGCCAGCGCGGTTTCTTGCCTGCGGCCACGCCCTTGCTATGGTGGTAGTGGATGCGGACACCCACAGCCACGACAACACCGCATCCGAGGAGGATGGATGTCCGGGCTGCCATGTGTGCGGCGCATAGGGCCTTTCGCCGTACAGGTGACGGCGGCGTGGGCCGCGACCGTCTCCACCGTCTGGGCGCAGTGGGCGATCGACCTGCAGCCGCCCAAGGCCGAGTTCGCCCAGCGCATCTACGACCTGCACGTGCTCATCCTGCTCGTGTGCCTGGGCATCTTTGTGGTGGTGTTCGGGGCCATGTTCTATGCCCTGTGGCGCTACCGCAAGAGTCTGGGGCACACGGCCCGGCCGTTCCACGAGCACACCGCGGTGGAGGTGGCCTGGACGCTGATCCCCTTCCTGATCCTCGTGGCCATGGCCTGGCCAGCCACGCAGGCGGTCCTCATGCAGAAGGACACCGCGGACCCGGAGCTGACCATCAAGGTCACCGGCTACCAATGGAAGTGGGAGTACGACTACCTCACCCTGGGCGTGAAGTTCATGAGCAGCCTGGCCACCCCGCGCGAACAGATCGAGGGGCGCGCGCCCAAGGATGCGCACTACCTGCTTGAGGTTGACGCACCCATGGTGGTGCCGGTGGGCAAGAAGGTGCGCCTGCTCCTCACCGCCAATGACGTGATCCATGCCTGGTGGGTGCCGGCCTTGGGGGTGAAGCAGGATGCCATCCCCGGTTTCGTACGCGAGGCCTGGTTCCGGGCCACCGAGCCCGGGGTGTATCGCGGCCAGTGCGCCGAGCTGTGCGGCACGGGCCATGCCTTCATGCCCATCGTGGTGGAGGTGAGGACACAGGAAGGGTTCGAGGCCTGGCTGCGCGAACGACAACTGGCCCAGGCCCGCGCGGCGGCCGAGGCGCAGCAGCGCTTCACGCTCAAGGAGCTCATGGCACGCGGCGAGCGGGTGTATGCAGCGCACTGCAGTGCCTGCCACCAGGCCAACGGCCGCGGGCTGCCCGGTGTCTTCCCGGCCCTGGCCGGCTCCAAGCTGGTGCTGGGGCCGGCGGCGGCCCACATCGACATCGTGTTGAACGGCCGGCCGGGGACGGCCATGGCCGCCTTCCGCAACCAGCTGAGCGATGTGGAACTGGCCGCCGTGATCACCTATGAGCGCAATACCTGGGGCAATGCCGCCGGGGTGGTGCAGCCGGCCGAGGTGAAGGCGAGACGTTAGCCCGGATGTTTCATCAGGCCGGCCCGATATGTGAGGAGCGCATGGCAGGAACACTAGACATCTTGGTCTTGCTGACCTCGATCAGATTCGCCGCGCCGGCCTTCGCGGGCGCTGGCGGCCGCTTTGCGGCAGCTTTGCACCCCCGCTTCACGCCAATAGGCTCGGCTATTGGCTTGGCGCGGGATGTGCCAATCTGCTCACGAATCGCCTCGCCATCCTCCCACGACCTGATGAAACATTCGGGCTAGGGGGACACCATGGACGCACACACCGCCCATGCTGCAGCCGAGCCGCACGGCCCGCCCGCAGGGCTGATGCGCTGGCTCACCACCACCAACCACAAGGACATCGGCACCCTCTACTTGTGGTTCGCCGCGGCGATGTTCCTGCTCGGGGGAGTCGCCGCCATGCTGATCCGGGCGGAGCTCTACCAGCCGGGGCTGCAGATCACCCACCCGGACGCGTTCAATCAGCTGACCTCCCTGCACGGGCTGATCATGATCTTCGGTGTGATCATGCCGGCCTTCACCGGGCTGGCGAACTGGCAGGTGCCGCTGATGATCGGCGCCCCTGACATGGCCTTCCCGCGCATGAACAACCTGAGCTTCTGGCTGCTGCCACCGGCGGCGGTCCTGCTGATCGGTTCGGCCTTCGTGCCCGGGGGCGCGGTGGGCACCGGCTGGACGCTCTACCCACCGCTGTTCATCCAGGGCGGCATCGGCTACGACATGGCCATCTTTGCCATCCACCTCATGGGCCTGTCCTCCATCCTGGGGGCGATCAACATCGCCACCACCATCGTCAACCTGCGCGCCCCTGGCATGCGTCTGATGGACATGCCTATGTTCATCTGGACCTGGCTCGTGACCGCCTTCCTGCTCATCGCCGCCATGCCGGTGCTGGCCGGGGCGGTGACCATGCTGCTGATGGACCGCCACTTCGGCACCCACTTCTTCGATGCCGCCGGCGGCGGCGACCCGGTCATGTTCCAGCACATCTTCTGGTTTTTCGGCCATCCCGAGGTGTACATCCTGATCCTGCCCGCCTTCGGCATCGTCTCCACGGTCATCCCCACCTTCGCGCGCAAGCCCCTGTTCGGCTACCGCTCTATGGTCTATGCCACGGTGTCGATCGCGCTGTTGTCCTTCCTGGTGTGGGCCCACCACATGTTCACCGTCGGCATGCCGGCGGCGGCGCAGTTGTTCTTCATGTACGCCACCATGTTGATCGCCGTGCCCACCGGGGTGAAGGTGTTCAACTGGGTGGCCACCCTGTGGCGCGGTTCGATCAGCTTCGAAACCCCCATGCTGTTCGCGCTCGCCTTCGTCTGCCTGTTCACCATCGGCGGCTTCTCCGGCCTGGTGCTGGCCATGGCCCCGGTGGACGTGCAACTGCACGACACCTATTACGTGGTGGCGCATTTCCACTACGTGCTGGTGACCGGCGCCCTGTTCGCCATCTACGCCGCGGTGTACTACTGGCTGCCGAAGTGGACCGGGCACATGTACGACGAGCGGCTGGCGCGCTGGCATTTCTGGCTGTCGGTGATCTCGGTCAACGTGCTGTTCTTCCCCATGCACTTCCTGGGGCTGGCCGGCATGCCACGGCGCATCCCGGACTATGCCCTGCAGTTCGCCGCCTACAACCAGATCGCCTCGATCGGCGGCTTCGTCTTCGGTGCCGCCCAGATCCTGCTCGCCATCGTCGTATTCAAGGCGATCCGTGGCGGCGCGCCGGCGCCGGCACGGGTGTGGGAGGGGGCCCAGGGCCTGGAGTGGACCCTGCCCTCACCGCCGCCCTACCACAGCTTCACCACCCCGCTGCGCATGACGCCATGAACACGCGTGTCCGGACCACCGCCCTGTGGCTCGCCGACCTGGCGCTGGCGGTGTACGCCCTGACCCGGCTGGGAGGCTGGCGATGAGAGCCGCCACCGACCAGTCCAACCGCCGCTGGCTCACGCGCCTGGCCCTACTGGCGGCGGGGATGTTCGCCTTCGGCTTCGCCCTGGTGCCGCTCTACCGCGTCTTCTGCGAGCTGACGGGCCTCAACCGCGACGCCATCCAGGCCCTGGTCGGCAACACCCAGGTGGACTACGGCCGCACGGTGCGGGTGGAGCTCATCGCCCACGTGCCGGATGCGCGCCTGCTGCGCTTCACCGCCCCCACCCACGCCCTGCGGGTGCATCCGGGGGCGCTCGTGCAGGTGGAGTTCGAGCTGGAGAACCTGAGCGACCGACCGCTGCTTGGGCGGGCGGTGCCCAGTTTCGGCCCGGCGGCGGCCGCGGCGCATTTCCGCAAGCTCGACTGCTTCTGCTTCCGCGAGCAGCGGCTCGCCCCGCGCGAGCGGCTGCGCCTGCCGGTGCTGTTCGTGCTCGACCGGCGGCTGCCCGAGGCGTTCACCACGGTGAGCGTCGCCTACACCATCTATGCCACCCCGCAGGGTTAGGCCATGACCGGCTATTATCTGCCGCCCCCCTCGCACTGGCCCGTGGTCGGCTCGCTCGCCCTGCTGTGCCTGGCCCTGGGGGCGGTGCTCGCCATCCACGCCCATGCCGCCGGCGGCTTCCTGCTGGGCGCGGGGGCGGCCACATTGGTGGTGATGCTCACCGGCTGGTTCGGGCGGGTGATCGCCGAGAGCGAGTCGGGGCTGCACGATGCGCAGGTGGACTTGTCCTTCCGCTGGGGCATGGGCTGGTTCATCTTCTCCGAGGCGATGTTCTTCGCCGCCTTCTTCGGCGCCCTGTTCTATGCCCGCGTGATCGCCGTGCCCGAGCTCGCCTCGGGTGAGCAGCGCCTGCTGTGGCCCGGCTATACCGGCGGCTGGCCCACGGCGGGCCCCGGCCTCAAGGACGCCTTCACCCCCATGGCCGCCTGGGGCATCCCGGCACTGAACACCCTGATCCTGCTCACGTCCGCCGTCACCGTCACCTGGGCGCACTGGGCGCTCAAACGCGACCGGCGTGGCCAAGTCAAGCTGGGCCTGCTGCTGACCATCGCCTTGGGGTTGACCTTCATCGGCCTGCAGGCACACGAATACCTGCACGCCTACACCGCGCTGGGCCTCACCCTGGGCACGGGCATCTACGGGGCCACCTTCTTCCTGCTCACCGGCTTCCACGGCCTGCACGTGAGCATCGGCTGCCTCATGCTGATGGTGATCCTCGCGCGCGTGCAGGCCGGCCACTTCACGCCCGAGCAGCACTTCGGCTTCGAGGCGGTGGCCTGGTACTGGCACTTCGTGGACGTGATCTGGCTGCTGCTGTTCGTGTTCGTCTACTGGCTGTGAGGGGTGATGAGGCCCAGGGAAACCCTGAAAAACCGTTGCGAGCGGCTGGAGGGCAAGGCGCACGGAGCGCAGCGACCGAGACATAACAAGACAGTTAGGCGAGGCAGCCGAGCACCGCGCAACGCCGCCATCCGGCCGCGCAGCAGGTTGTTCAGAGGTTTCCTAAGTAGAAGGCGGCCATGAT
Organism: Thiobacillaceae bacterium; assembly: GCA_025054655.1. GTDB lineage: Bacteria > Pseudomonadota > Gammaproteobacteria > Burkholderiales > Thiobacillaceae > JANWZL01. The sequence continues at coordinate 5,445 of JANWZL010000017.1, forward strand.
CAGTACGAAAAGCCCCAGCGACAGCCCGATGCGCCAGGTGAGCGAGCGTACCGTACGCGTGCCGCGGCCGCGGTCGCGCACCAGGAACACCAGGGCGCTCACGAGGCTCGCCAGGATGGCGAGCAGGGCGGCATAGATGAGATAGCGCATGGCTGGCTCCATACCGTCCAGTTTAGCCTCCTCGACACCGCGGCGCGCGCAGTGGCTGCCGGCGCTGGCGGCGGCCTTGTGCGCCGCGCTCACCGCCGCTTTGGGGATGTGGCAGCTCGAACGCGCCCAGGCCAAGCGCGCGCTGCAGGCGGCGATGGACACGGCGGCCCGGCTGCCGGTGCTGGAACTCAACCCTGCCTCACCGGTGGACGAACGGCTGATGTACCGCCGGGTGCGGGTGCAGGGCCGCTTCGACGCCGGCCGCCAGATCTACCTGGACAACCGCGTGCACCGCGGGCGGGCGGGCTATCACGCGCTCGCCCCGCTCGATTATGGCGGCCGCTGGCTGCTCGTCAACCGCGGCTGGCTGCCCGCCTCGCCTGAGCGCCGCCACGCGCCCGCCGCACCGCCGCCGCACGGCGAGGTGGTCGTGGAAGGGGTGCTCGTCCCGGCGCGCAGCCGCTATCGCCATCTGTCGGACCAGGTGGTCGAGGGGGCGGTGTGGCAGAACCTGGACCTCGACCGCTACCGCGCCGCCACCGGCCTGCCCCTGCCCGAGCTCATGCTGCAGCAGACCGGGCCGGCCGGCGATGGGCTTATCCGCGACTGGCCGCGGCCCGATGCGCGGGTCGAACGCCACCTGGTCTATGCCGGGCAGTGGTTCGCCCTCGGCGCCGTCCTCGCCGGGCTGACCCTGTATCACGGGCTCTGGCGGCGTCATGGCTAACGCGCGTCTGCCGCCCGCACTGCTGTGGTTCGGCGTCGGGCTCGCCTGGGCGGTGATCGTGCTGGGGGCCTATGTACGCCTGTCCGAGGCCGGGCTGGGCTGTCCCGACTGGCCCGGCTGTTTCGGCCAGGTGAGCCCCTGGCACGCCGCCGACGAGATCGCCGCTGCCCACGCCGCCGCGCCCGCGGGGCCGGTCAGCCCGGCCAAGGCCTGGAAGGAGATGGCGCATCGCTATGCTGCCGGCCTGCTGGGCCTGGCCGTGCTGGCCATCACCATGCTCGCCTGGCGGCGGCTGCCGCTGCGCGCGCGCGGGTTGCCCAGCCTGCTGCTCGCGCTGGTGGTAGTGCAGGCCCTGCTGGGGATGTGGACCGTGACCCTGCAGCTTGAGCCTGCGGTGGTGGCCGCGCACCTCACCGGCGGCATGCTCACCCTGGCCCTGCTGGTGGCCCTGGCCGCGCGCGACGCGTCCCGGCTCGCCGCCGATTCGCGGCGGCTGAGGCTGGCGCGCCTGCTGCTCGCCCTGGTGGGGGTGCAGATCGCCCTGGGTGGCTGGGTGAGTGCCCACGGCGCCGCCCTGGCCTGCCCGGAGCTGCCCACCTGCCGGGGGCAGTGGTGGCCGCCGGCGGATTTCGCCGCCGCCTTCGCCCTCGCCGCGCCAGGGCCCATGCCGCAGGAGGCCCTCACCGCCATACACCTCGCCCATCGCCTGGGGGCGGTGGCGGTGCTGGCCGCCGCCCTGGGGTTCGGACTGTCCACGCTCGGACGGCCGCATCTGAAGCCTTGGGGCCTGGGCCTTGCCGCCCTGGTACTGCTGCAGGCGGGGCTGGGGCTCGCCAACGTCGCCCTGGGGTTGCCCCTGCCACTGGCCGTGGCCCATACCGCTGGCGCCGCCCTGCTGCTCGCCGCGCTGACCCTGTTCAACCTGCGCCTGCGTCGGGAGGCGGCATGACCGCACTGACCTGGACGGCGGCACGGGGTCGGCTGCAGGCCTACCTGGAACTGACCAAGCCACGGGTGGTGGCCCTCATGCTGCTCACCGCCCTGGTCGGCATGCTGCTCGCCACCCCGGAGCTGCCGGAGTCCGCCCGCATGCTGGCGGCTGCGATCGGCATCGCCCTGGTGGCGGGCGGGGCGGCCGCCTGCAACTGCCTGCGCGAGTGGCGGCTCGACGCCCGCATGGCGCGCACCCGCGGCCGCGCCCTGCCGCAGGGCCGGCTGCGGCCCGGCGAGGCGGCGGTGTTCGCCGGCGTGCTGATCGCCACCGGCCTGCTGGTCCTGGGCGTGTGGGTCAACCTGCTCACCGCAGCGCTCACCGCCGCCACCTTCTACGCCTATGCGGTGATCTACACGCGCTGGCTGAAGCCGCGCACGCCGCAGAACATCGTCATCGGCGGCGCCGCCGGGGCCATGCCGCCGGTGCTGGGCTGGGCCGCCATGACCGGTGAGGTCGCGCCCGAGGCCTGGCTGCTCGCCCTCATCATCTACACCTGGACCCCGCCGCACTTCTGGGCGCTGGCCCTCACGCGCAGTGAGGACTACCGGCGCGCCGGCCTGCCCATGCTGCCGGTCACCCACGGCGGCCACTACACGCGCCAGTCGATCTGGCTGCACAGCCTGTGGCTCGCGGCCGCCAGCCTCATGCCGGTGGCGGCGGGGCTGGCCGGCCCCCTGTACCTTGCCGCCGCCGTCGTCCTCGATGCCCGTTTCCTGCAGCTGACCTGGCGCCTGCGTCGGTCCGACCAGCCCGCCCTGGCGCAGCAGACCTTCGCCTGGTCCATCCACTACCTTGCCCTGCTGTTCGCCGCCCTGCTGGTGGACCACTACGCGCCGGATCTGGATTAGGCAAAATGGGGCCGCGGCGCGCCCACGCGGTCCCAGGCGAGCGGGGTGGCGGGTTGGACTGTGCCGGCGGTGGGCGCGGGCGTGGCGGCGGGCGGTGCGGCGTGCGCGGGCAGGGCGGCGAGCAGCGTCAGGGCGGTGAGCCCGATGGCGAGGAGCATGCGTGCGATCATGGCGCCCTCCTCATCAATGCGCCGGGCCGGCGGTGGTGTAGAGCGCCCGTGCGCCGGCGAAGTGTTCCTCGCGTTCGATGCGGCTGCGCACGCGCGCCTCGCCCAGGACCGCGTTGAGCCGCTCCACCAGCCGGTAGCGCTCGGCCTCGGGCAGGGGGGCGCGGCAGGCGACCTCCAGGGCGTTCCACAAATAGGCCGGCTGGCCATCGCGCTCAAACAGGCGTTCGCAGGCGGCCATGATCCAGCGCGCCTTCTCCTGGCGCTCGGGGCCGGCTGGCTGCGCGAGTAGGTCCTCGAAGTGGCTGCCGAGGATCTCGTTCTCGATTGCCGCAGCGAGACTGCGGTCGCCATTGCCCACGGCAGCGAGCGCGGCCTGCTGGTAAGCGCGCGCCTTGGCTGAGGCGGGATCACTGATGCTGTGCGCAAGCCCCGCCCAGTGCAGCACGCGGGCGCGCTCGGGGTCGTCCGGCGGTAGCATCTGCAGCAGGTACTCGGCCAGGCCCTGGGCGCTGGCGTCCTTGTGGCTCATGAGCAGGTCGTGGAGCGCGCGGATGTGCGGCGGGCAGGGCTCTAGCAGGGTCACGTGCGCCTGCATCCACAGCGCGCGCTCGATCTCGCGCAGCCGCTCCTGGTTGTGTGGGGCGATGTTTTTGCGGCTGGCGGGGTTTTCCCAGTTCTGCACAGTGGTCACCGACACGCAGGCGAGCGCAGCCAGCGCCTCCTGCGACAGCCCGTAGCGGCGACGTAGCCCCCCCACCCAGTCGGCCTCGAACTCGCGCTGATGGCTGTAGCGGCGCGGCGGGTCGGGCAGCCGGCTGTATTCCGTCCATTTCTGCTGCAGATAGGCCATAGACCCTCCTGTAAGGAATTGCATTCCCGAACATCGCCTTCCGTGCCCGTCTCCAGGGCGAATAGGAGGCAAGAGCGACGTAAGGGTCGCGGCTTTCGCCGCTCCTACGGTAGCCACGTTGCTCACCCCGCCGATGAGGGCTCCGGGATCATGACTCAATCTAGACCCTCACCGATTGCACCGACACCAACCGGGTTGGCCCACTGGGTGGGCCCAGCCGGTTCGAACCGGGTTGCTCACCTTCAACGGCAACCGCGCCTAAGCTCCGTAGCGTAGGCCGCGCAGGGTGCGCGGCCGTCACGACGGAGGGATGCGCCATGAACAGCACCGCACTCGCCTTGCTCCTGCTGGCCGGTCTCAACGCCCTGCCGGAGCGCCCACTCCCGCCGCCAGCAGCCCCGGCACCGCCGGCGGTGCACCAGCGCCCGGCCCAGACCCAGGTTGCGGCGCGCAAGGGGCGGGCGGCGGCCGAGCGTCCTGCGCCCGACCGGCTCGATCTGCGCCTGGAGGAACGGATCAACCTGGCCCGCGCCGGGGTGTACGAGGCGCCGTGATCAGGCTGCGTGCAGGGCCACCGGGATGCGTCGGGCGCCGAAGGCGCGCTCGAAGTGGGCGAAGCGTCCGGCGATGCGGGTGGCGCAGCGCGGGCAGCTGCCGTCGTCTTTGAGGCGGTAGGCGGGGATCTCGTACCAGTCGCGCTCGATCAGGGCCAGACCGCAGCCGGGACAGTAGGTGGTGCCGCCCTCCGGGTCGTGCACGTTGCCGGTATAAACGTAGTGCAGGCCCACCTCCAGGGCGATCTTGCGCGCGCGGGTGAGGGTGGCCGGCGGGGTGGGCGGCAGGTCGCGCAGCTTCCAGTCGGGGTGGAAGGCGGTGAAGTGCAGCGGCACGTCCGGCCCCAGCTCCCGCAGCACCCACTCGGCGAGCTGCCGGATCTCGGCGTCCGAGTCGTTGAGGGTGGGGATGAGCAGGGTGGTGATCTCCACCCACACTGTGGTCTCGTGCACCAGGTACTTCAGGGTGTCGAGCACCGGTTGCAGATGGCCGCCGCAGTATTTGACATAGAACGAGTCGGTGAAGGCCTTGAGGTCGACGTTGGCGGCGTCCATCACGGCGTAGAACTCGCGCGCCGGCTCGGGGTGTATGTAGCCGGCGGTGACGGCCACGTTCTTGAGTCCCAGCTTGCGGCATTCAAGCGCGGTGTCGATGGCGTATTCGGCGAAGATCACCGGGTCGTTGTAGGTGTAGGCGACACTGCTGCAGCCCAGCCGCTGTGCGGCACGGGCGATCTCAACCGGGCTGGCGGCGTCCATCAGGGTGTCCATCTCGCGGCTCTTGGAGATGTCCCAGTTCTGGCAGAACTTGCAGGCTAGGTTGCAGCCGGCGGTGCCGAAAGAGAACACCGAGGTGCCGGGGTAGAAGTGGTTGAGCGGCTTCTTCTCGATGGGGTCGACGCAGAAGCCGGAACTGCGCCCATAGGTGGTGAGCACCATACGCCCGCCTTCCATCTTGCGCACGAAACACAAGCCCCGCTGCCCTTCGTGCAGCTTGCAGTCACGCGGGCAGAGGTCGCACTGGATGCGCCCGTCGGGCAGCTTGTGCCACCAGCGTGCGGGGTGGTGCGATTCAGGCACCCTCGGGGTAGTGTCGTATTCAGGCGTGGGCATGGTCGGGCGCCTCCGTGTATTTCTCCACCGTGTAGCGGTAGAGCTTAAGGTCCGGGTGCCAGAAATCCGCCGGCAGCCCGGCCTTGCGTTTTAGATGGGCGAGGAAGTCGCGCGGTTCCGGCAGTTGTGCCCAAACCTGGGGCAGGAAGGTGGCGCGCTGGCGCCCGTATTCCAGGATCACGCCGTCGATGCCGGGCCTGAGTTGCCGCAGCGCGTCCGCCTCGTCGGTGAAATAGATCGGTTCCGTGGGGGAGAGTACTGACACCTCCACCTCGGTGTCGGCGAACTCCTCGGGGGTGAGGGGGGCGAAGCGCGGGTCGGCGAAGGCGGCCAGGCGTGCGTTCTCCTCCACGTCTTCCTCCAGGCTGCGCCGCGCGCTGAGCGAGCCGATGCAGCCGCGCAGCCGCCCGTCCCGGGTGAGGGTGACAAAGGCCGCGCCGGGCTGCTTGAGCCAAGCCGGTCGCTCGGGCTCTTCCGCCGGCAGGCCGAGGTCGCGGGCGATGCGGGCGCGGGCGAGCCGGGTCAACACCCGGCCGCGTTCTTCATTGCACGGTTGCGGCATGGGTCTCCTCCGTCAGGGCGAAGGCGGCATAGCCCACCACGCGGGACTTGTCGCCGGCGGTGTCGCCGGAGTTGCGCAGGTCGAGCAGGTGCGGTGTGAGCCCGCGCCGGCGCGCAGCGAGCAGCAAACCGTTGATCGGGTGGGCGCCACAGGCCTGTTCGCCGACGAGATCGGTGCGCAGCTCGAGGATGGCACGGGCGGTGGCGGCGTCCACCCGCTTGGCCTCGTCGTAGGGCAGGTAGTGGGAGAGGTCGGAACTGACCACGATCAGGGTCTCGTCCCCTCCCCACACCACTTCGAGTGCCTCGGCCACTTGTTCAGGGCTCGCCCCCCCCACGGCGAGCGGCACCAAGCTGAAGCTGCCCAGCAAGGCCTGCAGGAAGGGCAGATGCACCTCGAGCGAATGCTCCCAGGCGTGGGCCGCCTCGTTCACCTCGACATAGGGCAGCCGCAGCAACTCGGCCTCGGCCGCCTCGTCCAGCGGCACGCGCCCAAGCGGCGTCTCGAAGGCGTCCACCGCGGGCAGGGCGAGCCCCTTCACCCACACCCGGTGCACCGGACCCAGCAGCACCACCCGTTCGATCTCGCCGCGCCGGTCCTTGAGCAACGCATAGGCGTGCGCCGCCACCGGACCGGAATAGACGTAGCCGGCGTGCGGGGCGATGAGGGCCTTGGGTCTCAGGCTAGGCGGATGCGCCGCCTGCAGCATGTCCTGCAGCATGCGGCTCAATTCGGCGCGGCCGGCGGGATAGAACATGCCGGCCACCGCGGCCGGTCGGACGGTGACGGTCATGGCCCCTCCAGTTTCATCTGCGTATCTCTCTTACAATGTAGGGCAAACGCAGCCGATGACAATCCTGTGACCCGTTATCATGCCTTGGTGCCCGCGGCCGGGGCGGGCACCCGCATGGGCGCCGCGCGGCCCAAGCAGTACCTGGAGCTGGCCGGCCGGCCCCTGCTGTGGTATGCCCTGCACACCCTCTGCCGCCATCCGCGCATCGCGCGCGTGTACGTGGTGCTCGCGCCGGATGATGCGTGGTGGGGACGCTATGACTGGGACGGCGGCGACAAGCTCATGGTGCTCAGCTGCGGCGGGGCCACGCGGGCGGACAGCGTGCGGGCGGGGCTGGCCGCCATGGCTGGCGAGGTCGCCGGGCAGGATTGGGTGCTGGTGCACGACGCGGCGCGCCCCTGTCTCACCGCGGCGCTCATCGACCGGCTGATCGAGGCCTTGCGCGAAGATCCGGTGGGCGGATTGCTGGCCGTGCCGCTGGCCGACACGGTCAAGCGGGCCGGCGCGGACGCGCGCATCGCCGCCACGGTGGACCGCTCGGGGTTATGGGCGGCGCAAACGCCGCAGATGTTCCGCTACGGGTTGCTCACCGCTGCCCTGGCCCAGGCGGGCGGGGCCGTGACCGACGAGGCGTCGGCGGTGGAGGCCCTGGGCCACGCCCCGCGGCTGGTGGAAGGGGCGCGCAGCAACCTCAAGGTGACCTTTCCCGAGGACCTGGAACTGGCGGGCTGTCTGTTGGGGGTGAGGGGTGAGGTGTGAGGGGGATGAAGGGTTCATGCGGCTGGCGCTCGAGCAGGCACGGCTGGCGTGGGCTGCGGGCGAGGTGCCGGTGGGGGCGGTGGTGGTGTGTGCGGGCGAGGTGGTGGGGGCGGGGTACAATCAGCCCATCTCCAGCCAGGACCCCACGGCGCACGCCGAGGTCGTCGCCTTGCGCGCCGCTGCCCGCAGGATGGGCAATTACCGCTTGCCGGGTTGCACCCTGTACGTGACCCTGGAGCCCTGCGCCATGTGCAGCGGGGCGATCTTTCACGCGCGGCTGGCGCGGGTGGTGTTCGGGGCGGCCGATCCCAAGACGGGGGTGGCCGGCAGCGTGCTCGACCTGTACGCCGACCGCCGCCTCAACCATCATACCGAGGTGAGGGGGGGGATATTGGTGGAGGAATGCGCTCGTCTGTTGACCGATTTTTTTGCCCTCAAGCGTCGTACAACGATCGTCGATGCGGATAGAGATCAGCCTGGCCCGGCAGACCCTGACCCTGTTCGATGACGCCGGACGGGTGCTGCGCGTGTGGCCGGTGTCCACTGCTGCCAATGGGCCGGGCGAGGAGGCGGGCAGCCACTGCACCCCGCGCGGCCGCCATATCATCCGCGCCAAGATCGGGGCTGGACTGCCGGCAGGGGCGGTGTTGCGCGCTCGGCGGCCCACGGGTGAGATCTACACCCCCGAGCTGGGGGCGGCCGTGCCACAGCGGGATTGGATCCTGTCGCGTATCCTCTGGCTGTCGGGTAAGGAGGTCGGTTTCAACCGCCTGGGCAGCCGCGACACCATGCGGCGCTACATCTACATCCACGGCACGCCCGACGAGGGCTTCGAGCAGGCCCCGCGCTCGCACGGCTGTATCCGCATGCGCAATGCCGATGTGATCGAGCTGTTCGACCTGGTGCCGGTCTATACTGAGGTGGACATCCGAGAGGCCTGACATGGAAGACCGGCAAGACCCAATGACGCAGGACATCCAACCGCCACCGGCTGAGACTCCGCCGCGGCGCATCAGCATGCATGAGGGGGTGGCCGCCTGGTGCGACTGCTGTAGCTGTGCGGCCGAACCCTACTGGCTGGAGGTGGCCGAGGAGCTGGGCATCCGACTCGCGGACGAGGTGGACGAGGCCCCCGCCACCACCGCCCGCTAGCGCCACACCCGACAACCTCCATACGCCCTGCGCTCGCTCATCGGCACCGGCATGAAGACGGGCCTGAAGCTACCCATAGGCATCCAGAACCTGCGCGAGATGCGCGAGCAGGGGTATTACTACGTGGACAAAACGCCCTTCGTCGCGCGGCTGGCGGAGGAGGGCAAGTACTATTTCCTGTCGCGTCCGCGGCGTTTTGGCAAGAGTTTGTTTTTGGACACGTTGGCGGAGGCGTTTGCGGGTAACCGGGCGCTGTTCGAGGGTCTGTACCTGGACGAGCACTGGGACTGGGGGCGGCGGCATCCGGTCGTCCGGCTCAGTTTCGCCGCGGGCGTGCTAGACAGCCGTGCGGGGCTGGATCACGCCATTCATGTGCAGCTGGAGCGCAATGCCGAGCGGCTGGGGGTGGAGCTGCCGGGGCGTGAGGAGGGGGTTGCGGTGCGGTTTGACACCCTCATCGAGCGGGCGGCCGAGCGGCACGGGTCGGCGGCGGTGGTGCTGGTGGACGAGTACGACAAGCCCATTGTGGACAATCTGACGCGGCCGCAAGTTGCGCTGGAGCTCCGCGAGGGCTTGCGCAACCTGTATTCGGTGCTCAAGGGGCGGGATGCGGAGCTGCGCTTCGTGTTCCTCACCGGGGTGAGCAAGTTCAGCAAGGTGTCGATCTTCTCGGGGTTGAACAATCTGGTGGACCTGACCTTGGAACCCGATTTCGGCGCGATCTGCGGCTATACCGAGGCGGACCTGGAGACGGTGTTCGCGCCGGAGCTGGCGGGGTTGGACCGGCAGGAGATCCGGCGCTGGTACAACGGGTATTTCTGGGGTGAGGCGGCGGTGTACAACCCGTTCGACGTGTTGCTGCTGTTTCGGCAGCGGCAATATCGGGCGTGGTGGTTTGAGACCGGCACGCCGACGTTTCTGGTCGAGTGGCTCAAGGCGCGGGGCTATCACACGCCGTGGCTGGAGGCGAGCTATGCGGACGAGGACCTGTTGTCGGCGTTTGACGTGGACCTGATTCGGCCGGAGGCGATGCTGTGGCAGACGGGGTATTTGACCATACGCCGGGTGCGCGACACGCCGATGGGACCGGCCTATGAGCTTGGGGTGCCCAACCACGAGGTGCGCATGGCGCTCAACCGTGCGCTGCTGGCGGCCTGGCTGCCGGATGGCTATGTGCAGGCGCGGCAGGCGGGGCTGCAGCTGTACGAGTGGCTGGCGCGTGGGGAGCTGGAGGCGGTGCGGGGGCATTTCGAGCGGCTGTATGCGGGCATACCGCACGAGTGGTATCGGCACAACCCGATTGCCCAATACGAGGGCTATTACGCCAGCGTGTTCTACAGTCACCTGGCGGCGCTGGGGCTGGACCTGGTGGCGGAGGACGTCAGCCAGCTGGGCCGCTGCGATCTGACGGTAAGGCATGGGGGCTGGGTGTACGTGATCGAGTTCAAGGTGATTGACGGGCAGACGGGCACGGGTGAGGCGCTGGCGCAGGTGAGGGCGCGCGGCTATGCGGACAAGTACCGCGCCCCTGGGGTGAAGGTGGTGGAGCTGGGGGTGGAGTTCTCGCGCATCACGCGCCAGATCGTGGGCTGGCAGGCGGCTGCGGCGGATTGAGCCAGGGTTTGTCCCTCAGGCGATCTGCCCGAGGAATTCACTGATCAGGCGCAACCGCTCACCCACGCTCGATCCGCCGCGTTCGATGCGCAGTCGGTCGGGACCGGCCAGTTTGTATTCGCGGCGGGTTTGGATGAGCTGGATCAACCGACCCGGGTCTATGGGCGGATTGGGCAGGAACTGCACCGTCACCGCCTGGGTTGAGGCCTCCAGCCGGGCGATGCCGAGCGGTTGGGTGCGGATGCGCAGCCGGTGTACCTCCAGCAGGGTGCGGGCCGGCTCCGGGGGCAGCCCGAAGCGGTCGATCAGCTCCTCCTCCATGGCCTTCAGTTCCGCTTCGCTCGTGCAGTTGGCCAACCGCTTGTACAGCACCAGCCGCTCGTGTACGTCGGGGCAGTAGTCTTCCGGCAGCAGGGCCGGGGCGTGCAGGTTGATCTCGGCGGTGACCGCGAGCGGGGCCTCCAGGTCGGGCTCGCGCCCTTCCTTGAGCGATTTCACGGCCGCCGCCAGCATGTCGTTGTAGAGGGAGAAGCCCACCTCCTCGATCTCGCCGCTCTGCGCCTCGCCCAGCACCTCGCCCGCGCCGCGGATCTCCAGGTCGTGCATGGCGAGATAGAAACCCGCACCCAGCTCCTCCATGGCCTGGATGGCTTCCAGGCGTTTCTGCGCCGCCGGGGTGATGGCGGCGCCCGGCGGGGTGAGCAGATAGGCATAGGCCTGGTGATGCGAGCGGCCGACCCGGCCGCGCAGCTGGTGCAGCTGGGCGAGACCAAACTTGTCGGCGCGGTTGATGAGGATGGTGTTGGCGGTGGGGACGTTGATGCCGGTCTCGATGATGGTGGTGCACAGCAGCAGGTTGAAGCGCTGATGGTAGAAGTCGCGCATGACGTGCTCCAGCTCGCGCTCGTGCATCTGGCCATGGGCGACCTGGATGCGCGCCTCGGGCAGCAGCCGGGTCAGCCGCTCGCGCATCGTCTCGATGGTCTCCACCTCGTTGTGCAGGAAGTAGATCTGGCCGCCGCGTTTCAATTCCCTCAGCACCGCCTCGCGGATCAGGCCCTCGGAGTAAGGGGCGACGAAGGTCTTGATGGCCAGCCGCTTCTGCGGCGCGGTGGCGATCACCGAGAAGTCGCGGATACCCTCCAGGGCCATGGCCAGCGTGCGCGGGATGGGCGTGGCGGTGAGGGTGAGCACGTCCACCTCGGCGCGCAGTTGCTTCAGCCGCTCCTTCTGGCGCACCCCGAAGCGATGCTCCTCGTCGATGATGACCAGCCCCAGGTCCTTGAACACCACGTCCTTCTGTAGCAGCCTATGGGTGCCGATGACGATGTCGATCGCGCCGTTTCTGAGCCCCTCCAGGGCGGCGGCGGTCTCGCGGGCGGTGCGAAAGCGCGACAGTTCGGCGATGCGCACGGGGAATTCGGCGAAACGGTCGCGGAAGGTCTGATAGTGCTGTTCCGCCAGCAGCGTCGTCGGACATAGCACTGCCACCTGGCGCCCGTCGGCCACGGCCACGAAGGCCGCGCGCAGGGCCACCTCGGTCTTGCCGAAGCCCACGTCGCCACAGACCAGACGGTCCATGGGACGGCCCGAGCGCAGGTCGGCGATGACCGCCTCGATGGCGGCGAGCTGGTCGGGGGTCTCCTCGAAACCGAATCCGGCGGCGAAGGCCTCCAGGTCGTGGCTGTTGAGGCTGAACGCATGGCCCTGGCGGGCGGCGCGCTGGGCGTAGAGGGCAAGCAGCTCGGCGGCGGTGTCGCGCGCCTTCTGCATCGCGCGCCGCTTGGCCTTTTCCCACTGACCGCTGCCCAGGCGGTGCAGCGGCGCGCCGTCCGGGTCGCCGCCGAGGTAGCGGGTGATCAGATTGAGCTGTGCCACCGGTACGTACAGCCGGTCGCCGCCGGCGTATTCCAGGGTGAGGAACTCGGTCTCCCCCTCGCCCAGGTCCAGGGTCGTGAGGCCTTGATAGCGGCCGATGCCGTGCTGGGCATGCACCACCGGGTCGCCGAGTTTCAGCTCCGACAGGTCGCGCAGCAGCCCCTCCACAGGGGTGGGGCGTGCCTGGCGGGCGGCACGCGCGCCGGGACTGCGGGCGTACAGTTCGGTCTCGGTGAGCACCGCGAGCCGGTGCTCGAGGTCGATGAAGCCGGCGGCAAGCGGGCCGGTGGTGAGCAGGAATCGGGCAGCAGGCATCAGGTCCCGGCCGACCGCTCCTGACCCCTGATCCCTGATTCCTGACCCCTGACCGGGGCAACCCTCGGCCAATTCCGGTTTGAGGCCGTATTCGGCCAGGGCCTGGGCCATGGTTTCGCGCCGGCCGAGGCTCTCGGCCAGCAGCAGGGTGGCGCCGTCGAAGGCAGCCAGATGCGCCTTGAGCCGGGCATAGGGATCTACCGCACGGCGGTCCACCGCCACCTCCGGCGGCGGGGCATAGGGCAGGCCCTGGACCGAGGGCCCCGCCTCGGCCTTCAGCTCGACGCGGGCGTAAGGCTTGAGCCGGCCGAAAAATTCCTCGGGCGCCAGGAACAAGCGTTCTGGCGGGAGTAGAGGGCGGTCGCGCTCGCCGGCGAGCAGCCGGTGGCGGCTGCGGGTGTCGGCCCAGAAGCCCTCCACCGCCTGGGCGACCTCACCGTGCAGGACCACCGCGATATCCTGGGGTAGGTAGTCGAACAGGGTGGCGGTGCGGTCGAAAAACAGCGGCAGGTAGTATTCGATGCCGGCGGGGGCGAGCCGGTTGGACACGTCCTTGTAGATGCGGCTCTTGGAAGGGTCGCCCTCGAAATGCTCGCGGAAGTTCTGCCGGAAGCGGGTGATGCCAGCCTCGTCGAGCGGCACCTCGCGCGCCGGCAGCAGCCGGATCTCATTGACCTTGTACAGGGTGCGCTGGGTGTCGGGGTCGAAGGTGCGCAGGCTCTCCACTGCGTCGTCCAGCAGCTCGATGCGGTAGGGCAGGGCCGCCCCCATGGGGTAGAGGTCTATGAGCCCCCCGCGCACGGCGAACTCGCCCGGCGAGAGCACCTGGCTGACCGCACTGTAGCCGGCGCGGACTAGGCGCTCGCGCAAGGCGTGCAGGTTTAGGCGCTCGCCCAGCTTGAGCAGGAAGGCGTGGGCGGCCAGATACTCGGGCGGGGCTAGCCGCTGGCAGGCGGTGGCAGCCGGGGCGACGAGCAGGTCCAGCCGTCCCGTGTGGGCCAACCACAAGGCCTCGAGACGCTCGGAGACGAGGTCCGGATGCGGCGAGATGGGGTCGTAGGGTAGGGTCTCCCAGTCCGGGAACGGCCGCACGATGAGCCCCGGCGCGAACCAGGCCGACTCCTCGGCGATGCGTGCCGCGTCCTGGGCGGTGGCGGTGAGGATGAGCAGGCGCCGGCTGCTGGCCAGACGGGCGGCCATCAGGCTGTCGGCCGAGCCGGGCGGCAGGGTGAGCCGCAAACGCTGGCCTGGGGGCGGAAGTTCGATGACGGCACTCATGTGCTGAGGCGAGCAAAGTTGCGCATTATCGCCAGCAGTGCGGATTTGGGAAGTAGGGCCTCAGGCGCGCAGCACCGCATTCATGCGCATGAGCCGCTCGGCCAGGGTGGTGATGATCTGGCGGGCGAGCGGCGCCGAGTGGCGCATGAGTTCCTCTAGCAGTGCCGGTGGCAGCACCAGCACCACCACCTCGGTCTCGGCCACCACGGTGGCGGTGCGCGCCTCACCCAGCAGATAGGCCATCTCGCCGAACAACTGACCTTCGCCCAGCTCGCCCAGACGCACCTGCTGCCCATTGGCCTGCTTGTACAGGCCGACGCGGCCGGAGTAGAGGAAATAGGCCTCCTCGCCGCGCTCTCCTTCGCGGATCAAGGTGGCGCCCGGCGGATGCACGCGACCGTATTTGTCGAGCAGACGCCGGGCGCGTCCGAACACCAGCCGCTCCAATCGGCCCGCGCCCTCGCCGCTGGCGAGCATGAGCCTCTCCAGGGCGGCCACGTCCACCTTGGACAGGGCGTACAAGCATTGCGCCCCCAGATAGAAGGCGAGGAAGGCGGCATAGGCCGCCACCAGGGTCAGCACCACCCCCCCGAGCGCCCCATAGACGCTGCGATATTGTTCGATGCGGAAAAAGTACTCGAATAGGGCGAACAGCAGGTAGAGGGCGAGGGTGGTGAGCAGGGCGAGAGCGGCCGCCTGGCGCAGCCTGGGGTGTCTGAGCGGCAGGCGCCAATAGGCGATCGCCACCAGCAGCCACACCGTGCCGAAAAGCAGCAGGAGGTTGAGCAGCTTGAGCAGCAGGCCGCGGGTGGCGCCGAGCAGTTCGGCCTGTACCAGGAACTGGATGGCCCCTTGCACCACCACCGCCAGCACCACCAGGGCGAAGGCGATCGGCAGGACGACGAAGGGCAAGGCCCAGGAGACGATCAGGCGCCGCTTGCCCTCCTCGGGAAAGATGACGTTGAAGGCCTGTTCGATGGCATGCACCAGCTTGCGCGAAAACAGCAACAAGGTCACGAGCCCGATGCCGCCGGCGCCCAGCAGGGCCTGGCTGGGGATGAAGCCCATCGCCGCCAGGCGGTCGAGATGGTACTGCTCGTACAAAGCGGCGAGCAGGATGGCAGCGGGGATCGAACCCTCGGCCAGCGTGGTCAGCCACTGGGCGGCATAGGTCAGCAGCAGCAGCAGCGGCGTGGCCGAGAGCAGGAAATAGAACGAAGTGGCGGCGGCATGGTTGGCCAGACCGTTGCGCGCATACAGACGCGCGGTGGTGTAGACCACCTGCAGGAGCCAGTCCAGCCGATTACGGAGCTGCATGCGGCTAAGTTACAGGCAGGCGGGTGAAGACACAATCGGCCGCGCAAGGGGGAGCGCGCTACAATAGCAGTCTCAACCGCACGCTCAGACACGCATGCCGCTCATCCGCCCCTTCCCCGCCCTGCGCCCGGCCGCGGGCCGCGCCCAGGAGGTGATCGCCCCGCCCTATGACGTGCTCGACACCGAGGAGGCGCGCACGCTCGCACAGGGACGTCCGTGGAGCTTCCTGCACATCTCCAAGCCCGAGATCGACCTGCCGCCCGGCACCGACCCCTACGCCCCCGAGGTCTATGCCAAGGCGGCGGAGAACCTGCGCCACATGCTCGCCGCCGGGGTGCTCAGACAGGATCCGGCACCCTACTATTACGCCTACCGGCTGGTCATGGGCGAGCACGTGCAGACCGGATTGGTGGCGGCGGCGAGTGTGGCGGCCTACGACGCCAACCGCATCCGCCGGCACGAGTTCACCCGGCCCGACAAGGAGGACGACCGGGTGCGCCAGATCACGGCGCTCAACGCCCAGACCGGCCCAGTGCTGCTCGCCTACCCACACGCCCCACTGGTCGATGAGCTGCTCGCCGCGGCCACGCGCGGCGAGCCCGAGGCGGACGCGGTGTCGGAATCCGGCGTGCGCCACAGTCTATGGGTGATCCGTGATGCGGAGACGATCGCACGGCTGACCGCCCTGTTCGACGCCATGCCGGCGCTCTACATCGCCGACGGTCACCACCGCTCGGCCGCCGCCAGCCGGGTGGCCGCCGCGCGCCGCGCCGCCGAGCCGCACCACAGCGGCGCGGAGGCCTACAACTATTTCCTCGCAGTCATCTTCCCCGCCTGGCAGATGCGCATCCTCGACTACAACCGTGTGGTGCGCGACTTGAACGGTCTGAGCGCCGAGGCCTTGCTGCAGAAGCTGGGCGAGAAATTCACGGTCGAGCCGGCCCAGGCCCCGGTGCGTCCAGCCCAGCCGGGCGAATTCGGCCTGTATCTGGCCGGCCGCTGGCACCGGCTGCGCATCGACCCGCGGCTGATCCCCGCCGACCCCGTGGCCCGGCTGGACGTCAGCCTGCTGCAGGCGCACGTGATCGGCCCCATCCTGGGGATCGAGGACCCCCGCCGCGACCGCCGCATCGATTTCGTCGGTGGCATCCGCGGTCTTGAAGAGTTGGAACGTCGAGTGGATCGCGGCGAGATGGCCGCCGCCTTCAGCCTCTTCCCCACCCGCATGGAAGACCTCATGGCGGTGGCCGACACCGGCCAGGTCATGCCGCCCAAATCCACCTGGTTCGAGCCCAAGCTGGCCGACGGCCTGGCCTCCCATCTCCTCGACTGACCCCTCACGCCTCACCCCTCACCCTTTACGCCTCACCCCTCACCTTCATCATGTTCCCCTGGCCCGAGATCGACACCGTGCTGCTGGACATGGACGGCACCCTGCTCGATCTGCATTACGACAACCATTTCTGGCGCGAGGTCGTGCCGGTGAAGTATGCCGAGCGGCACGGTCTCACCGAGGCGCAAGCGCGTGCGGAGTGCTTCCGCCGCTACGAGGCCCAGGCCGGCACCCTCAACTGGTACTGCGTGGACTACTGGGCACGCGAGCTGGATCTGGACATCCTGCGGCTCAAAGAGGAGGTGGCGCACCTGATCGCCGTGCATCCGGAGGTGCCCGAATTCCTGCAGGCGCTGAGGGCTGCCGGCAAACGGGTGGTGCTGGTGACCAACGCCCATCACAAGACGCTCGCGCTCAAGCTTGCGCGCACGCGCATCGACGTGCACTTTGACGCCATCCACAGCGCACATGGCTACGGCCTGGCCAAGGAGAACGCGGGCTTCTGGGACCGGCTGCGCGCTCAAGAGCCCTTCGACCCCGCACGCACCTTGCTGGTGGACGACAGCCTCCCCGTGTTGTCCTCGGCCCAGGCCTATGGCATCGCCCATCTGCTGGGGGTGTACAGGCCCGACACGCGCCAGCCCGAGAGGGACGTGGGCGCGTTCAGGGCGATCAGGCGTTTCGGCGAGCTCATGCCCGTGCATTGAGGCAGGCGTATGCCGCTGGCGGAACAGGACCTGAGGCTGCTCAAACGCTGCTACCTGTTTGCCGGCATGGACGAGGCCGACTACCGCGAGGTGGTCGAGCGCGCGCAACCCCTGCAGCTCGCTGCCGGCCAGACCCTGTTCTAGCAGGATACACCGTTTACCGCCATCTACTGGGTGGTGGAGGGGATGATCCGACTCTTCCGCGTCTCCCCCCAGGGGGAGGAAAAGGTGATCGATCTGATCGGTCCCGGCCGCTCCTTCGCCGAGGCCGTCCTGTTCATGGGCGGCAACTACCCCGTGTGCGCCGCTGCGCTCGCCGCCTCGCGGCTCATCGCCATCGACGGGGCGCACTTCCGCGCCTGGCTCGCCCAGGACACCTGGCGCTGTTTCCGGCTCATGGCGGCCATGAGTGCACGCATGCACAAGCTGGTGAGCGACATCGAGCAGCTCACCCTCATGAAGGGCACCGACCGCCTGCTGCAATATCTGCTCGACCACGCCAATCCAGACGAGGAGGGCCGCCAGGTGGTGGAGCTGGGGGCGCCCAAACAGGTCATCGCCTCGCGCCTGGGCATCAAGCCGGAGACCTTCTCGCGCCTGCTGCACAAACTCGCGGACCAGGGCCTGATCGAGGTGCACGAGCACCGCATCCATCTGCTCGACCCGGAGCGTATGCGTCTGGGGCGCGGGGAGGCTGGGGATAGCCCGGATTCTTCGTCTGCACGGTTCGTAGGAGCGGCGAAAGCCGCGACCTCTGGGCGTTCGCCCTTGGGTGGCGTGGGGAATTGTGCAGTCGCGACTTTCGTCGCGCCTACCCGGCCCCTGGGACGGCTTGCCTGGGGATCAGGTGTCGATGATCAGCGCCGCGGCCACCCGCCGGCCCTCCGCCGCCAGGATGTTGTAGGTGCGGCAGGCGGCCTGGGTG
>JANWZL010000027.1 GCA_025054655.1 Thiobacillaceae bacterium
CGGCGGGTCGGCATCCAGCGCGGCCTTCAGCGCGTAGATCAGCTCCAGCGCCGCCCGCGGGCTGAGGTCATCAGGGTCGATCTGGGCCAGGCGTTCGAGCACGGGATGCGGCTGCGGGGCAGCCGCTGGCCCGGCGAACAGATCGCCCTGAACGCCTACCTGCACGTGGCGGTTTTCCAGCTCTTCGAGCTTACGCCGTGCCGCAGCCACCACCGTCGCCGGCACCCCTGCCAGTCGGGCCACCTGCAGGCCATAGCTCTGGCTCGCCGGTCCTTCCTGCACGGCGTGCAGAAAGGTGAGCGAGCCACCGGTGTCCACCGCATCCAGATGCACGTTGGCGATGATGCGGTATTCGTGCGCCAGCTGGGTCAGTTCGAAATAATGAGTGGCGAACAGGGTCATGCAGCGCGTCTTCTCCGCCAGATGCCGCGCGCAGGCCCAGGCGATGGACACGCCGTCGAAGGTCGAGGTGCCGCGCCCGATCTCGTCGAGCAGGACCAGGCTCGATTCGGTGGCATGGTTGAGGATGGCCGCGGTCTCGGTCATCTCGACCATGAAGGTCGAGCGGCCCCCGGCCAGGTCGTCCGAAGAGCCGATGCGGGTGAAGATCTGGTCCACTGGCCCGATCACCGCCGCATCCGCTGGCACGTAGAGGCCGCAGCAGGCCATCAAGACGATTAGGGCGGTGGCGCGCATGTAGGTGGACTTGCCGCCCATGTTGGGCCCCGTGATCACCAGCATGCGGCGCGCGGGGTTTATCTCCACGTCGTTGGGGATGTAGGCCTCGACACGGGTTTCCACCACGGGATGCCGCCCGGCGCGGATGCGGATGCCCCACTGCTCGGAATATTCCGGCGCGACGTAACGGCGCTGCGCGGCCAGCTCGGCCTGTCCGGCCAGCACATCCAGCTCGGCGAGGGCCGCGGCCACCGCGAGCAGCCGCGCCACGTGCGGCGCCAGCCATTCCAGCAGGGCCTCGTAGAGCTGGCGCTCACGTGCGAGCGCACGCTCGCCGGCGGACAGGTAGCGCTCCTCGAAGGCCTTCAGCTCCGGCGTGACGTAGCGCTCCACGTTCTTCAGCGTCTGCCGCCGGTGGTAATCCGCCGGCACGCGCCCGGCCTGGGCACGGGTGATCTCGATGTAAAAGCCGGCCACCCGGTTGTATTCCACCCGCAGGTTGGCAATCCCGGTGCGGGCGCGCTCACGCGCCTCCAGCTCGACGAGGAAGGCGCCGCAGCCCGATTGCAACTGCCTCAGCTCGTCCAGCTCGGCGTCGTAACCGTCGTTGATCACCCCGCCGTCGCGCAACTGCGCCGCCGGCTCGGGCAGCAGCGCGCGCTCGAGCCCTGCGCCCACCTCCGGCGGCACCTGCAGACGCACGGCCAGATCGGACAGCGGCTGCGGGGTATCGGCCAGTCGCTGCACGAGCTCCGGCAGCCGCGCCAGGGTGTCGCGCAGGGCCGCCAGGTCACGCGGGCGCGCGCTCCTGAGCGCCACGCGCGCGGCGATGCGCTCGACGTCGGCCAAGTCCTTGAGCCGATCGCGCACCGAACGGCGCAGCGGCGCATCCTCCAGCAACGCCCCGATCACCGCCAGCCGGCGCAGTCGCTCGCCCACCTGGCGCAATGGATGGTGTAACCACTGGCGCAGTAGTCGCCCACCCATGCCGGTCACGCACTGGTTCAGCTCCGAGAACAAGGTCGGCGCGCGCTCCCCGCGCAGCGTCTCGGTCAGCTCCAGGGTGCGCCGCGCGGCGGCGTCCAGGCCGACGTACTGGTCGTCGCGCTCCAGCAGCAGCCGCGTGACGTGCGTCAGCGCTTGCTGCTGGGTCTGGCCCGCATATTCCAACAGCAGGCCCGCCGCTGCGAGCAGGCCCGGCTGGTTCTCCACACCAAAGGCGGCCAGCTCTCGCACACCGAAATGCTCGCACAACAAGCGCCGGCCGCGCTGCGCATCGAACTGCCAATCGGGCCGCCGGGTGATGGCCGCCGCCAGGCCATCCAGGGCGGGATGTTCGAAGCCCTCGGGCAGCAGCAGCTCCGCCGGCGCCAGCCGTGCCAGCACCTCCGCCAACCGTTCCGGCCTCACCTCGGCGGCGCGGAAATCCCCGCTCGCCAAGATGAGCCAGGCCAGCGCCAGCGACTGGCGCCCGGGAACGATCGCCAGCAGGGGCGCATCGCGTGTGGCCTCCAGCAGCGCCTCGTCGGTGAGTGTGCCTGGGGTGACGATCCTCACCACCCGCCGCTCCACCGGCCCTTTGGCGGTCTTGGGGTCGCCCACCTGCTCGCAGATCGCCACCGACTCGCCTAGCCGGACCAGGCGCGCCAGATACTGTTCCACCGCTGCCACCGGCACCCCGGCCATGCGGATCGGCGCCCCGGCCGACACCCCGCGCGTGGTCAACGTGATGTCCAGCAGCCGCGCTGCCCGCTCGGCGTCGTCATAGAACAGCTCGTAGAAGTCCCCCATGCGGTAGAACAGCAGCATCTGCGGATACTGCGCCTTGATGCGCAGATACTGCTGCATCATCGGCGTATGCTGGCCGATCTCAGCCGCTTCCATCTTTCACACCCTTGATCCCGTCCTGCGCCGTCGCCCGGTAGCAGACTGCGCGCGTGCCGTCGTTCGCATCCCCGGCATGCACACAGCGCCGGCCCTCAGGGCCAGACGGCGGTGCAGGACAGCCGAGCGGGGCACGCGCGCACAGCCTCGCCTCACGGGCATAAGGCGTCCGCGATCCATTGCGCGCGTCGTGGGGGACACTGCAGACCTGTGGTCAGGCGGGACCAGGGCAAAACGTCCCTGCTTTACGTCGGGACGAACAGACTGCTGGGTCTGCGCTTGGGCTGCAGTCTGGGGTGCGGCCCTGAACCGAACCCTTGCCTTGACAGTCCCTTGTCATCGGATGGCGTCCCCTAGGGGATTCGAACCCCTGTTACCGCCGTGAAAGGGCGGTGTCCTAGGCCTCTAGACGAAGGGGACCTATAAATTAAGCGCGTTGGCACGCGCTTCGGGTGATTGGTGGAGGTAAGCGGGATCGAACCGCTGACCTCTTGCATGCCATGCAAGCGCTCTCCCAGCTGAGCTATACCCCCACAAGAGAGACAAGGATGATATCGTCCGCCGCCGCGATTGTAAAGAGTCCTTCATGTCCCGGTGTAGCGAGCAAATAAACTGTCCGGACTTGTAGCACGAGATATGTCCGGTTTCACTGGTGCTTGAGGAGGTGCCAGATGAGACGGACCCAGTGGCTACAGGAGAGGCGCAAGATGCGGTTTGAAGAGGCGTACACGGG
>JANWZL010000064.1 GCA_025054655.1 Thiobacillaceae bacterium
AGCCCCGCGTGCGCCGGGCCTTGTACCAGCGCCAAGCGCTCACCGCATAGCCCGACAGGGCATAGCCCAGGAACAGGGCGAACAGCACGCTCGGCGGGTCGAGCGCGATCAGCACGAAACCGAGCGCGATCAGCACCACCACGATGAAGGGCACGCTGCGGCGCAGGTTGATGTCCTTGCCGCTGTAGTAGCGCAGGTTGCTGACCATGGTGATGCCGGCGAACACGGTGAGCGCCCAGGCGAACCAGCGCAGCTCCTGGCCGCTCAAGCCGTAGTCGTGCGCCACCCACACCAGCGCGCCGATCAAGGCCGCCGCCGAGGGGCTGGGCAGGCCCTGGAACCAGCGCTTGTCCTGCACCATGAGCAGGGTATTGAAGCGCGCCAGCCGCAGGGCGGCACCGGCGCAGTAGATGAAGGCGGCGATCCAGCCCAGTTTGCCCAGGCCCTGCAGGGCAAAGCTGTAGATCACCAAGGCGGGGGCCACGCCGAAGGCGACCATGTCCGACAGCGAGTCGTACTCGGCGCCGAAGGCGCTCTGCGTGCGGGTCAGGCGCGCCACCCGCCCGTCCAGGCCGTCGAGCACCATGGCCACGAAGATGCCGACGGCGGCATGCTCGAAGCGGCCGTTCATGGCCTGCACGATGGCGTAGAAACCGGCGAACAGCGCCCCGGTGGTGAACAGGTTGGGCAGCAGGTAGATGCCCTGGCGGGCGAAGCGCCCGCGCAGTTCAGGCAGCCGGGGCTCGTTCACCGGGGCAATTCGGCCAGCACGCTCTCGGCGGCGCGCACCTTGTCGCCCAGGCCCACGCGTGGCCGGGCGGCCAAAGGCAGATAGACATCCAGGCGTGAGCCGAAGCGGATGAAGCCGTAGCGCTCGCCACGGGCGAGCCGCTGACCGGGCTGGACGTAGGAGAGGATGCGCCGCGCCACCAGGCCCGCCACCTGCACGCAGGTGACGTCCTGACCGTCGTCGGTGGTCAGCCACAAGGCGTTGCGCTCGTTCTCGCGCGAGGCCTTGTCCAGCACGGCGTTGAGGAAGGCACCGTGGTGATACCACTGCTGCCGCACCACGCCATCGACCGGGCTGCGGTTGGAGTGCACGTTGAACACGTGCATGAACACGCTGATCTTCAGCGCGCGGCGCTCAAGCCAGGGATCGTCCGTGGTCTCCACCGCCACCACCCGCCCGTCCGCGGGCGAGAGGACCAGACCGGGCCCCGTGACCGGCGTGCGCGGCGGGTCGCGGAAGAACTGCAGCACGAAGGCGGCCGCCAGCCAAAAGGGCAGGCTCACCCAGGGGTTGTCGAGGCCCAAGGTCACCGCCACCGCGGCCAGCAGGCTGAGGCCGACATGGGCCCAACCCTCGCGCGCGATGAGCGGCTGCGCCTCGGCCCTCACGCTCACCCCTTGATCAGTTGCGCGACTTGTCCACCAACTGCTTGGCCTTGATCCAGGGCATCATCTCTCTGAGCCGCGCCCCCACCACCTCGATCGGGTGCTCGGCGATGAGACGGCGCTGGGCGGTCATCTCGGGGTAGCCCATGCGGCCCTCGAGGATGAAGCGCTTGGCGTAGCTGCCGTTCTGGATCTCGGCCAGGGCGGCGCGCATGGCGGCACGGCTGGACTCGTTGATCACCTTGGGGCCGGTGACGTATTCGCCGTATTCGGCGTTGTTGGAGATGGAGTAGTTCATGTTGGCGATGCCACCCTCGTACATGAGGTCCACGATCAGCTTCAGCTCGTGCAGACACTCGAAGTAGGCCATCTCGGGCGCATAGCCGGCCTCCACCAGGGTCTCGAAGCCCGCCTTGACCAACTCCACCACACCGCCGCAGAGCACGGTTTGCTCGCCGAACAGGTCGGTCTCGGTCTCCTCGCGGAAGGTGGTTTCGATCACCCCAGCGCGCGCGCCGCCGTTGGCCGCCGCATAGGACAGGGCGAGGTCGCGCGCCTGGCCGGTGACGTCTTGGTACACGGCGATGAGCGAGGGCACGCCGCCGCCCTCGACATAGGTCGAGCGCACCAGATGCCCCGGCCCCTTGGGGGCGATCATGATCACGTCGATGTCCGCCCGCGGCTTGATCTGGCCGTAGTGGATGTTGAAGCCGTGCGCGAAGGCGAGCGCCGCCCCCTCCTTCAGGTGCGGCTCGATCTCGTAGCGGTAGATGTCCGGCTGCTGTTCGTCGGGGATGAGCAGCATCACTACGTCGGCCTCCTTCACCGCCGCGGCGATCTCCTTCACCGCGAGGCCGGCCTTCTTCGCCTTGTCCCACGAGGCCCCACCCTTGCGCAAGCCGACGGTGACCTTCACCCCCGAGTCCTTAAGGTTGTTGGCATGCGCGTGACCCTGCGAGCCATAGCCGACGATGGTGACCCTGCGCTTCTTGATCAACGACAGATCGGCGTCTTTTTCGTAATAAACCTTCATGATGGTCCTTTCTCGATAGGTCAGGAGTGAGGTGTGAGGCGGATCTTGAGTACCCCGTCTCACACCTCACCCCTCACGCCTCACCCCCTCACCCCACTCACACCCGCATGATGCGCTCGCCGCGCCCGATGCCCGAGGCGCCAGTGCGCACCGTCTCCAGGATGGCCTCCGGTTCCAACGCCTCCAGAAAGGCGTTAAGTTTGCTGCCCGTGCCAGTGAGCTCGATGGTATAGGTCTTGTCGGTGACATCGATGATGCGGCCGCGAAAGATGTCGGCCAGACGCTTCATCTCCTCGCGCAGCTCACCCGTGGCACGCACCTTGACCAGCATCAGCTCGCGCTCGATGTGGCTGCCGTCGGTGAGGTCCTGCACCTTGACCACGTCGATGAGCTTGTTCAGCTGTTTGGTGATCTGCTCGATCACGTCGTCTGAGCCGCGCGTGACGATGGTCATGCGCGATAGGGTCGGATCCTCGGTAGGGGCCACGGTGAGCGACTCGATGTTGTAGCCGCGGGCGGAGAACAGGCCGGCCACACGCGACAGCGCACCGGCTTCGTTTTCCATCAGGAGCGAGATGATGTGGCGCATGTCAGGAGTCAGGTTTCAGGCGACAGGGATCAGGGAAAGGGGGAAGGCAGACACTAGAGCAGGGCGGAGTGTCGGCTCGGGTGGCACGTGCCCGGCTCACACCAGGATCATCTCCGATAGGCCCTTGCCGGCCGGGATCATGGGATAGACGTTCTCGTGCGGGTCGGTGACGAAGTTCATGAACACCAGGCGGTCGCTGTATTTGCCGAAGGCGTCACGCAAGGCGGGTTCCACGTCCTGCGGGCGCTCGATGGTCATGCCCACGTGGCCATAGGCCTCGGCCAGTTTGACAAAATCGGGCAGGGCATCGATGTAGGACTCGGCGTAGCGCTCCTCGTAGAAGAACTCCTGCCACTGCCGCACCATGCCCAGATAGCGGTTGTTGAGCAGCACGATCTTGATCGGCAGCCGCTCCTGCAGGCAGGTGGACAGCTCCTGGATGTTCATCTGGATGCTGCCCTCGCCGGTGACGCACACCACCTTGGCCTGCGGGTAGGCCAGCTGCACGCCCATGGCGTAGGGCAGGCCCACGCCCATGGTGCCCAGGCCGCCGGAATTGATCCATCGACGCGGCTTGCGGAAATGGTAATACTGCGCCGCCCACATCTGGTGCTGCCCCACATCGGAGGTGACATAGGCATCACCCTCGGTCACTTCATAGAGCTTCTCGATCACGTACTGGGGCTTGATCACCGTGTCCGAGCGCTCGTATTTGAGGCAGTTCTGCGACCGCCACAGCTCGATCTGCGCCCACCAGGCCTTGAGCGCCGCCGCGTCAGGCCGCTCGGTGCCGGAGCGCAGGATACGGATCAGCTCCTCCAGCACCTGTTTGACGTCGCCTACGATGGGCACGTCCACCTTCACCCGCTTGGAGATGGAGGAGGGGTCCACGTCGATGTGGATGATGCGCCGCGCCTCCTTGGCGAAATGCTTGGGGTTGCCGATCACCCGGTCGTCGAAGCGCGCCCCCACCGCCAGCAGCACGTCGCAGTGCTGCATGGCCATGTTCGCCTCGAAGGTGCCGTGCATGCCCAGCATGCCCAGGAACAGCGGATCGGGCGCCGGATAACCGCCCAGACCCATGAGCGTGTTGGTGACGGGGAATCCGAGCAGACGGGCGAGTTCCGTCACCGGTTCGGCCGCATCGCCCAGGATCACCCCGCCGCCGGTGTAGATCATGGGCCGCTTGGCCTCCAGCAGCATCTGCACCGCGCGCCGGATCTGACCGGCGTGTCCCTTGTAGGTGGGGTTGTAGGAGCGCAGCCGGATCTCGGCCGGGTAGTGGAAAGGGGCGCACTGCTGGGTGACGTCCTTGGGGATGTCCACCACCACCGGACCGGGCCGTCCGGTGGCGGCGATGTAGAAGGCCTTCTTCAGCGTGATGGCCAGCTCGCGCACGTCCTTGACCAAGAAGTTGTGCTTCACACAGGGCCGGGTGATGCCCACGGTGTCCACTTCCTGGAACGCATCCATGCCGATAGCGGCGGTGGGCACCTGGCCGGTGAGCACCACCAGCGGGATGGAGTCCATGTAGGCGGTGGCGATGCCGGTGACTGCGTTGGTCGCACCGGGCCCTGAGGTCACGAGCGCCACCCCGACCTTGCCGGTGGCGCGCGCATAGGCGTCGGCGGCGTGCACCGCGGCCTGCTCGTGCCGCACCAGCACGTGCTTGAACTCGCTCTGTTTGTAGATCTCGTCGTAGATGTTGAGCACCGCCCCGCCCGGATAACCGAACACGTACTTCACCCCTTCCGCCTGCAGACAGCGGACGACGATCTCGGCACCGGTCAGTTCGGGATCGGACATGGCTCTTCACGGCGACACAAAGTATTTAACACTACTGTCTGCCCGCCCGGCGGTCAAGCCCGCACGGAGGTGTGCCTGCGGCGCGGGCTGCAGCTTTCGCGGCTTGCCCTACAATGACAGCATGCATCCCTGCTAGGGCAGCCCGGAGCACCGCCATGAGCCACAAGCACGCTAGCCTCCTGCGCGCGATCTTCCAGGACCCGGTGAGCGGCAATATCCATTGGCGCGAGGTGGAATCGCTGCTCCACCACCTGGGGGCGCGGATCGAGCCCATCCACGGGGCGCGTTTCCGGGTGATCCTGAACGGCCATGAGGGGGTGCTGCACCACCCACACCACAGCAACGTGCTCGGCCGGCAGGACGTGAAACACCTGCGCGAATTCCTGGCCCGTGCCCGGGTCACACCCTCGCTATACGAGGCGGGTCGGCAGACGTGAAGCGGTGGTGCAGTCGTGGTGGCTGCGGCCTCGTGCTGGCCGCGAGCCTGTATCTCGCCCTGCCGCCTGTACCCGACCTTGGCGCCCGGGCGGCCGAATACGCGCGCTTCGACAGCCAGCTACACCGCTTCCGCGTGGTCACCCTGGTGCGCGGGCTGGAACACCCCTGGGGGCTCGCCTTCCTGCCCGACGGTCGCCTACTGGTGACCGAGCGGCCGGGGCGGTTGCGCATCGTCGCGCAGGGGCGACTCGACCCCCAGCCGGTGCAGGGGCTGCCGCCCATCCGCCAGCATGGCCAGGGCGGTCTGCTCGACGTGGCCCTGCATCCGCGCCATGCCGAGAACGGTTGGCTCTATCTCAGCTATGCCGGGCAGTCGGGTCAGGCCTGGGGGACCGAGGTCCTGCGCGGCCGGCTGAAGGGGGGGCGGCTGATCGACGTGCAGGTGATCTTTCGCATGCAGCCCAAGCTTGCCAGCGGTTTCCACTTCGGTTCGCGCCTGGTGTTCGACCGCGACGGACGGCTCTACGTCACCCTCGGCGACCGCGGCGAGCAGGCGCGCGCCCAGAGGCTGGACGACCATGTCGGTGCGGTGGTGCGCATCCTCGACGATGGCCGCGTCCCACCCGACAACCCCTTCATCGGCCAGGAGGGGGTGCTGCCGGAGATCTATTCCTACGGACACCGCAACATCCAGGGCGCAGCACTCCATCCGCACAGCGGGCGCGTGTGGGTGGTCGAGCACGGTCCGCAGGGCGGCGACGAAGTGAACGTGCTCTATCCGGGCCTCAACTACGGCTGGCCGGTGATCACCTATGGGACGGAATACGGCACCGGCGCACCCATCGGCGAGGGCACGCACAAGCCCGGCATGGTACAGCCGCTCAAGCACTGGACGCCCTCTATCGCCCCCTCCGGGGCGGCCTTCTACACCGGCGACCGTTTTCCACGCTGGCGCGGCGATCTGCTGGTGGGGGCGCTGCGGCACCGCATGCTGGTCAGGCTGCGCCTGGCGGGCGAGCGCGTGGTGGAGGAGGAACGTATGCTGGAAGGCATAGGCCGCATCCGCGACGTGCGCGTCGGCCCCGACGGTCTGGTCTACCTGCTCACCGACGAGCCCGACGGCCGGCTGTTGCGCCTGGAACCGATCGACTGACCGCTACGCCGTCGGCCCCAGCGCCCAATATAATGGGCGCCACCAATGACCAAGAAACGAGAGGAGCTGCGCGATGACGAGCTGCGATTGCCGCCCTGTGGCCTATGTCCTCATCCTGGCAGGGGTGGCCCTGGCGGGTCTCACCGCCCTGGTGCCCCAGTATGCCATCGGTTACCGCCTGGAGGTGGGGGTGTTGCTGGCGATGCTCACCCCCTTCGTCGTCTATGGCGCGCTGACCGAGTCATTGCGTGGGGCTGCCCTGCTCCTGCCGGGTCTGGCGCTGTTGGCGGTCAACGCCTGGCTCTACTTCGACCAGCGCCTGCGGCATTACGACGGTTTCGCCGATGGCACGGTGTACTGGCTGCCCCTGGCAGTGGCGGCGGTGGTCTTGCCCATCGCCTGGTTCGCGCGGCCGCGCGGGGACTGAGTCTCAGCCGTCGGGCAACAGCCCCAGCCAGGGCTCACCGCGCCGCGGTTCGGCCATCATGTCGGCCACCGCATCGCGCCAGGCGAGGTAATGCGCCGTGGCCTTGTGCGCCGCGGCGTCCTCGGCAGTCACATAGGCCTCGTAGAGGATGAAGCGCGTGGGGTCCTCGGGCGACTGCAACAGGTCGAAGCGGCGGTTGCCCGGCTCGCATATGGAGGCCAGGTGGTTGGCGCGGGTGGCCTCGATGAAGGCGGCGACCGCCTCCGGTTTGACGCGGACATGGACCAGGGTGACGTGCATGGTGTGCTCCTCCACGGCAGGCGCGCGTCGATTCAGCCGACGATGAGGGCGAGGGCGACGAGCGCGAGGATGATACCCGACCATTGCCGGGCCGACAGCGTCTCGCCCAGAAAGGCGAGGGCGAGCAAGATCGTCAGCAAAGGGTAGAGCGCAGTGAGCACCGCCACCAGGCTAGCCGGCCCGCGGGCGATGGCCCACACGTAGGCCAGCCCGCCGATGGCGCCCAGGGCCCCCGTGAGCAGGGCGAGCCCGACGGCGGGGCCATGCAGCGCGGGACGGAAATTGAGGCTCGCCAGCACCGCCAACCCCACGACGAAGGCGCCCAGCGTCTGGAAGAACAGCACGCTGCGCGGGTCGAGGTGGCGGGTGGTGAGCTTGGGGACGAAGGCCCACAACCCCCAGGTGACAAAGGCGATGGCTGCAGGCACGATCCAGCCGTTCATGGCGATTACCCTTGCGTTTCGAGACACACGCAGTATGCAGTGCCTGCGCCGGCTTTTCACCCTGGGCGGGCTGCTCGTCACCCTGATGGCGCTCACGGGCTGTGGCCCGCCGCCGCCATACAAGGAACAGGCCTATGTGTTCGGCACCTTGGTGGAGGTGAGCATCCACGGCGAACCGCCGCAGCGCGCGCGCCAGGCGGCGGCGGCGGTGCTGCGCGAGTTCGACCGCATGCACCGGCGGCTGCACGCCTGGCAGGCCGACAGCGAGCTGGAGCGGCTGAACGCGGCCTTCGCCCGCGGTGCCCGGCCCGTGCCGGTGGCGCCGGATCTGGCCGCGGTCCTGCGCGATGCGGCCGAGTGGTCGCGCCGCTCCGGGGGGCTGTTCAACCCTGCCATCGGCAATCTGGTGCGGCTGTGGGGTTTCCACGCCGACACCTATGCCGCCCGCCTGCCGCCGGCGGCCGCGATCGAGCGGCTGGTGGCCGCTGCGCCACGCATGGACGACCTCGTGTTCGGGCCGGGCACCGTGGCCAGCCGCAACCCGGCCGTGCGCATCGACCTGGGCGGTTACGCCAAGGGCCTCGCCCTCGACCGCGCAGCCGCCATCCTGCGCGCGGCCGGTATTCGCAACGCGCTGGTCAACATCGGCGGCAACGTCATCGCCCTCGGCAGCAAAGGGGGGCGGCCCTGGCGGGTGGGCATCCAGCACCCGCGCCGCGTCGGGGCGTTGGCCACGCTCGATCTGCACGACGGCGAGGCCATCGGCACCTCGGGCGACTATCAACGCTATTTCGAGCTCGCCGGCCGCCGCTATTGCCACCTCATCGACCCGCGCAACGGCTGGCCCGTGCAGGGGGTGCAGGCGGTCACCGTGCTGGCCGCCGGCCCGCGGGCCGGGGTGGTGTCCGATGTGGCGAGCAAGCCGCTGTTCATCGCCGGCCCCGCGGCCTGGCGCACCATGGCCGCCCGTCTGGGCGTCAGCCACGCCCTGCTGATCGACGCCCAGGGGCGCGTGGGGCTCACCGCGCCGCTGGCCCGCCGGCTGCGCTGGGAAGGTCCGCCCCCGCCGCCGCTGCCGGACGGATGACCTGGCGCGCGGTTTGCGGCAAACTAGCACGGGCGGTGAGAGCGCAGCAGGAGGCAGGCATGTACGGCTGGAAAAGCCACTTCGTCATCCAGGCGGACTACCAGCACTGGGCCAACGAGGCCATGCTGGCCAGTCTGGGACACCTGACGCCCGACAGCCTCACGAGCGACCAGGGCCTGTACTTCAGGAGCATCCACCACACCGTGGACCACATGCTCACCGTCCTCAAGGAGGGCATGGCCTGCCTGCAGGGGGAGTGCCAGCGGCTCAACCATTGGCAGCTGCACCACACCGACTGGGGCGAGCTGCAGTCCGCCCTGCGGCACGACACGCGGCGGCTGCAGACCTGGCTGCAGGAACAGGAGGAGGATTTCTTCGAGCGCGAGATCGCGGTCAACGGCGCCGACGGCCGCCCCCAGCCGATGTGGGCGCGCGACCTGCTCACCCACCTCTTCACCCATGCCGCCCACTGCCGCGGCCAGGTCATCGCCGCCGCCTGCCGTCTGGGGGCGCCCTACCCGCAGCTGGCCTTCTCTGTCTACCGCCGCGAGATGGAGCGGCTGCTCAACGAGCTGCGGCAGGGCGAGGGCAGGAACCCAACAGCGGGCTGACCAGGCGCTCCAGGCGGGCATAGTGCACCTGGCCGCTCACCTTGTGGCGGATACGGCCGGCGCGATCGATGACGAACGAGGTCGGCAGGCGATCCACCCCGCCGAAGGCGGCAGCGACACCGGGCAGCGCCAGCGTGGCGGGGAAGGTATAGCCCTGTTCGCGCATGTAGCGCGCCACCACCTGTGGGTCGTCGTCCAGGCTCAGGGCCAGGATGTCGAACCCGCAGTGCCGGTGGTCTTGGTAGTAGGACTGCATGGCCGGCATCTCGTGCCGGCAGTAGGGGCACCAGGTCGCCCAGAAGTTGACCAGCACCACCCGGCCGCGCCAGTCGGCCAGGCGCCGGTCCTCGCCGATCGGTACGTCGGGGGCCGGTTGGTCGAGCGCATCGACCCAGGCCGGCGGCCGGAACCACAGATAGACCACCAGCCCGAGCAGGATCAGGGTGACCGGCCTGGGCCTGAAGCGGTTGAGCAGAGCCTGCGGCGACATCGGCATGGATGGTATTGTGCGTGAGGACGCACATCAAACCCGAGCGCGCGGTTGGATGCAAGCGAGCGCCGCCTTCGACTACTTCGCCCCCTGTCCGCGCGGGCTGGAGGCCGAACTCGCGCGCGAGCTGACCGACCTGGGCGCTGCCGCGGTGCAGCCTGGCGCGGGCGGGGTGGCCTGCACGGGCGATTTGGAACTGGGCTGGCGCGTCAACCTCTGGTCGCGGCTGGCGGTGCGCGTCCTCCTGCGGGTGGACGGCGGCCGCTATCGCCACGAGGACGACCTCTACGCCGCTGCACACGCCCTGGCCTGGCCCGAGTGGTTCGACCCGC
Source organism: Thiobacillaceae bacterium (assembly GCA_025054655.1). GTDB lineage: Bacteria > Pseudomonadota > Gammaproteobacteria > Burkholderiales > Thiobacillaceae > JANWZL01. The sequence goes on from JANWZL010000064.1 coordinate 10,105, forward strand.
GGCGCACCCTGGCGGTCAGTACGGTGGCGCGCGCCTGTCCGCTCAGGAGCCTCAACTACGTCACGCTGCGCATCAAGGACGCGGTGTGCGACCGCTTCCGCGCCGCCTGCGGCGTGCGCCCCAGCGTGCACACCCGCGCGCCCGAGGTGCCGCTGGTGCTCTACCTGGAACGCGACCGCTATGCCCTGTACATCGACCTCACGGGCGAGCCGCTCAACCGCCGCGGCTATCGCGTGCGCGCGGCGGCCGCGCCGCTGAACGAAAACCTGGCCGCCGGCGTGCTGCGGCTGGCGGGCTGGCAGCCGGGCGAGCCCCTGCTCGACCCCATGATGGGCGGCGGCACCCTACTGCTGGAGGCCACCCTCATGGCGCTGGACATCGCGCCTGGGCTCAGGCGCCGCTTCGCCTTCGAGCATCTGGCCTGCTTCGACGCCCCACGCTGGCAGGCCTTGCGCGAGCAGGCGCAGGCACGGGCGCGGCCGCCCGTGCACCTGCCCATCTTCGGGGCCGACCTCGACCCGGCCATGGTCGAGGCGGCGCGCGCCAATCTGCGCGCGGCGGGGCTGGAAAAGTGCGTACAACTCAAACAGGCCGACGTGCTCACGCTCGACCCCCCGGCCGCCCATGGCGTGCTGGTGAGCAACCCGCCCTATGGCGTGCGCCTGCCACGGCAGGCGCCGGAGGCCTTCTACCGCGCGCTGGGCGATGCCCTCAAGCGCCGTTTCGCCGGCTGGAGCGCGTGGTTGCTGTCGGCCGACCCGCTGCTGCCGAAGACCATCGGCCTGCGCGCGCAGCGGCGCATCCCGCTGTACAACGGGCCGCTCGCCTGCCGTCTGTACGGCTACCCGATCGTAGTCGGGCCGCTCAGGGCGCCTGCCTCCGGTAAAATGCCGTGATCTGACGTCCGGAGCCCGCCATGCCCGTCAACCTCGCCCCACCCGACCCCTCGAGCCTGCTGCCCGTGCCTGGCCTCAGCCTGGGCACGGCCAGCGCCGGCATCAAGAAACCCGGCCGCAAGGACGTGTTGGTGCTGAGTCTCGTCCCGGACAGCGAGGTGGTGGGCGTGTTCACCCAGAATCGCTTCTGCGCCGCGCCGGTCATCGTCGCCCGTGAGCACCTGGCGGCCGATGGCGGTGTGCGGGCGCTGGTGGTCAATACCGGCAACGCCAACGCCGGCACGGGCGAGGAGGGCATCGCCCGCGCCCGTGCCGTCTGCGCGGCCCTGGCCGCGCAGCTCGGGGTCCAGCCCGAGCAGGTGCTGCCCTTCTCCACCGGGGTGATCCTGGAGCCGCTGCCGCACGAGCGGATCATCGCCGCCCTGCCCGCGGCCGTGGCCGACCTGCGCCCCGACAACTGGGCGGCGGCGGCCGCGGCCATCATGACCACCGACATCGTGCCCAAGGCCGTCTCGCGGCAGGTGGAGCTGGACGGCGTGCGCTTCACCCTCACCGGCATCGCCAAGGGCTCGGGCATGATCCACCCGAACATGGCCACCATGCTCGCCTTCGTCGCCACCGACGCGCCGGTGTCCTGCGAGGCCCTGGAGGCCATGCTGAGATACGCCGTGGCCCGTTCCTTCAACTGCATCACGGTCGATGGCGACACCTCGACCAACGACGCCTGCATGCTGATCGCCACCGGCGCCACCGTCGCGCCGGTGATCATGGACGACGCCGACCCGCGCTTCGCCCCCCTGCGCGATGCGGTGACCGAGGTGATGGTCTGGCTCGCGCAGGCCATCGTGCGCGACGGCGAGGGGGCGACCAAGTTCATCAGCGTCGAGGTCAGCGGCGGGCGCGACGAGGCCGAATGCAAGCGGATCGCCTACGCCGTGGCGCGCTCGCCCCTGGTCAAGACCGCCTTCTTCGCCTCCGACCCCAACCTGGGCCGCATCCTCGCCGCCGTCGGCTATGCCGGCGTGGACGACCTGGACGTCGCTCGCGTGCGGCTGCACCTGGGGGAGGTGCTGGTGGCCGAGGGCGGCGGACGCGCCAGCGGCTACCGCGAGGAGGACGGCCGCCGGGTGATGGCCGCGCCCGAGATCGCGGTGCGCATCGACCTCGGCCGCGGCAGTGCCCGCGCCACCGTGTGGACCTGCGACCTGTCCTACGACTACGTGAAAATCAACGCCGAGTATCGCACGTGACCGCCGCCCTGGATGCCTTCCTGGCCCGCGCCCAGGCCTTGCTCGACCGGCTCGAACCGCTGCTGCCCCCGGCCTCACCCGCGCTGGACTGGCGGCAGACCCTGGCCGCCCGCTGGCGGCGCGGCGGCTTTGGCGGCTGGCTGGAACCGGTGCCCGCGCCCGACTGCCCGCCCTGGTCGGCGCTGCGCCGCATCGAGGCGCAAAAGCAGGCCCTGGAGCGCAACACACGCCAGTTCGTCGCCGGCCTGCCGGCCAACCATGCGCTGCTTGCCGGCAGCCGCGGCTGCGGCAAGTCCTCCCTGGTGCGCGCACTGCTCGCCCGCCATGCCCGGCAGGGGCTGCGCATGGTGGAGGTGGACAAGGTGGACCTCATCGACCTGCCGCACCTCATCGCGCGGCTGCCGCGTGCACCCTGGCGCTTCATCCTGTTCGCCGACGACCTCTCGTTCGACGCACACGAACCCGCCTACAAGGCGCTCAAGGCCGCCCTGGACGGCTCGCTGGCCGGGCTGCCCGACAATGTGCTGATTTACGCCACCTCCAACCGCCGCCACCTGATGCCCGAGTTCTTCGCCGAGAACGCCGAGACCCGCCATCTGGGCGGCGAGGTGCGGCCCGGCGAGGGCATCGAGGAGAAGCTGTCGCTGGCCGACCGTTTCGGGCTGGTGCTGACCTTTTACCCCTTCGATCAGGACGACTATCTGGACATCGTCGCCGCCTGGGTGCGCGCCCTGGGTGGCCGGGTCAGCGCGGACATGCGCGCCGCCGCCCTGCAGTGGGCGATCGCCCGCGGCGGGCGCTCGGGACGGGTGGCGCGTCAGTTCGCCGCCGACTGGGTGGGCCAGCAGCGCCTCGGGGTTCGATGAACGCGCGCGTGCAGGTGGCCGCCGCCGTCGTCGAACGCCCCGACGGCGCCTTCCTCATGGCCCGCCGGCCGGCCGGCAAGGCCTATGCCGGCTGGTGGGAGTTCCCCGGCGGCAAGCTGGAGCCGGGCGAGAGCCCGCACCAGGCCTTGGTGCGCGAGCTGCAGGAGGAGCTGGGGCTCACCGTCGAGTGTGCCCACCCCTGGCTCACGCTCGACCACGACTACGCCCACGCCCGCGTGCGGCTCAATTTCTTCCGCGTCCCCGGCTGGCGCGGCACGCCGCGGCCGCACGAGGGCCAGGACCTCGCCTGGGTGCGGGCAGACCGGCCCGCGGTCGCCCCCATCCTGCCCGCCAATGGGCCCATCCTGCGCGCGCTTGCCCTACCGCTGGTGTACGGCGTCTCCGCCGCCAGCGAGCTGGGGGCCGAGGCCTTCCTCGCACGGCTCGAACGGCGGCTCGCCGAGGGGCTGCGGCTCATCCAGCTGCGCGAAAAGGCCCTGCCGCCGGCCGAACGCGCCGCCCTCGCCGGCCAAGTGGCCGAGCTCTGCCGCCGGTATGACGCCACCCTGCTCGTCAACGACGACCTCGACCTGGCCGAACGGCTCGGCCTCGGCGTGCACCTGCCGGCAGCGCGCCTTATGCAGATGACGCGCAGACCCGGCGTCCCCTGGGTGGCAGCCTCCTGCCACGATGCGCGCGAACTCGAACGGGCGCAGGCGCTGGGAGTGGACTTCGTCGTGCTGGGGCCGGTGCTGCCCACCGCCTCGCATCCGGGCGCCCCCACCCTGGGCTGGGCAGGCTTCCAGGCCCTGGCCGCCGCCCGCCCCCTGCCCGTCTATGCCATCGGCGGCCTGCACGGCGGCCTGCTCGCTACCGCCCGCGCCGCCGGTGCGCATGGCATCGCCGTCAAACAGGCCTTGTGGACATGACCAGCGCCCGCAGCCATTTCTACCGCCTTGCCCCGCTGGCCATCCTGCTGTTGCTCGCCCTGGTGGTGTACCTGCAGCAGGGGCAGGATCGGACCGGGGCACCGGCGCACACCCTGCACTGCGCCGACCTCGTCGCCGGCTGCCTCACCCGCTTCGATGGGCGCGAGGTCGGCCTAGGGGTGGTGGGGCAGCTCAAGGTGTTGCACCCCTTCGAGCTGTGGGTGCGCGCCCCCTGGGCGCGGCGGGTGCAGGCCAGCTTCACCATGGAGGGCATGGACATGGGGTTCAACCTCTACACCCTGCGCGCCGATAACTCGGGTGTGCACCGCGCCCGCATCACCCTGCCGGTGTGCGTGTCCGGCCGCCGCGACTGGGTGATGACGCTGGAGATCGACGGTCTGAAGGTGAGGGTGCCGTTCGTGACGCAACCGTGATCATGGAGTTGTAATAATCATGCAATTGTAATAATTCCCACCACGGGGCCCTCTATAATCGCCTGGGACGCAGGGCCCGTGGACAAGGAGCTGACGAGATGGCTGAACACACCTACAAGCAGTTCGATGCGGACCTCGAGCAGGTACGGGGCCGCGTGCTGGAGATGGGGGGGCTGGTCGAGGAGCAGGTCAACCGGGCCATCGACGCCCTGGTCAACGCCGACCTGAAGGCGGCCGAAGAGGTGGTCGCCAACGACCACAAGGTCAACGCCCTGGAGGTCTCCACCGATGAGGCCTGCACCCAGATCATCGCCCTGCGTCAGCCGGCGGCGGTGGACCTGCGCATGATCCTCACCATCATCAAGACCATCACCGACCTGGAGCGCATCGGCGACGAGGCGGCCAAGATCGCCCGCACCGCCCTGCGCGTCCATGACAGCGACCGCATCGTCACCCCGCGCTATGGCGAGATCAAATACATGGCGGGGCTTACGCTCAAGATGCTGCGCGAGTCGCTCGACGCCTTCGCCCGGCTGGACGCGAGCGCCGCGGCGGCAGTGGCCCGTCAGGACATCGAGGTGGACGAGGAATTCCACCTCATCACGCGCCACCTCATCACCTACATGATGGAGGACCCGCGCACCATCTCCACCTTCATCGACCTCATGTTCGTGGTCAAGGCCATCGAGCGCATCGGCGACCACGCCAAGAACATCTCCGAGTACGTGGTGTTCATGGTCAAGGGTAAGGACGTGCGCCACACCTCGCTGGAAGAGCTGGAGAAGGAGGTGCAGTGAGCAGGGCGCCGGCGGCGGTTCGCCCCTGAGGGGCAACACCCGGTCCGGTCGGCGACGGCCGCAGTCACGTAGCCCGGATGCAGTCCCTCAAGGGCCGGAAACTGGGAATCTGGGGTGTGATGAAACCCGGATTTGGCTGCGCTCCACCCGGGCCACGGCTGTAGGAGCGGTGTAAGCCGCGACCCGGGAAAATGCAAGTTGCATGTTCTCGGGCCTTGCAGCAAATCATAGCCCGGATGTAGGCCCGCAGGCCGGAATCCGAGGGGCGGATGATGCAGATGACGCGGGATTCCGCTGCGCTCCCTCCGGGCAAAAACCCCTCTCGTCTCCAAGGGGGGTAGCTACCACCATGATCGTTGGCACGTCGTGTGATCGAGTCACGACGTGCCCCTCGTCCTCGGGGCAAGGATCATGGGGCAAGCGTGACGTTCATGCCCCGGCGTATCGGCCCCAAACCCTGCTTAGGAAGCACAGCTCAATGCCCATGAGACATCGGCTTGCCGTCGGCGCGCACATCGAGTTGGACATCGAGCTTGTGCTCCTTGCCGGCGCCGTCCTTGAACACCAGGGTGACAGGCACCTTGTCCCCGGCCTTCATGGGCTTTTTGAGGTCGATAAACATCAGATGCAGCCCGCCGGGCTTGAGGTTCACCGTCTGGCCCTTGGGCAGGGCAATGTCCTCCACCTGACGCATGACCATCATGCCCCCCTCCATGCGCATGGTGTGTAACTCCATCTTGGCCGAGACGGGGCTGCTGGCGCCCACTAGCTTCAGATCGGCCGCGGCGGTGAGGTCCATGAACCCGGCCGCCGTCCTCTGTCCCGGCGCGGTGGCGCGCGCCCAGGGCTGGGCGACCTGGACCTGAGCGGCCCAGGCGTGAACGGCGAAGAGTAGTCCGAGAAGGGCGGTGGTGGCATGTCTTTTCATGGCGATCTCCCGTAGCGAACGAACGTTGACCATACTAGCATGGCACCGGCTTGCCGCCGGCCCGAAAAAAACGGCCCATCGCTGGGCCGGACACACGCGTGGTAAACCTGCGCGTATGGAAGCCGTGTAAGGCTAGCGCTATGGGCGCCATTGCGCCATGCGACAGAGTGTCGCAGCCCCCACTGCCTGCGCAGCGGTAAAATGCGGCTATGCACACCGGCCCCATGCCGACATCGCCTGCCGGCGCCGGGGCGCGCGCCGGTCCGCCGCCGGGGGCCTGGCGCCTGTTGTTGTGGGGGCGTGCCGCACTGATCGCCGGCGAGGCCGCCCTGCTCGCCCTGGCCGAGTTGTGGCTTGGCGCCCATCTGCCGTGGGCGGCGCTCGCCGCCCTGCTCGGCCTGCACCTCGCCCTGCTGGCGGTGGGCCTGGGCCTGCGCCGTCATCCGCCCACCCTGACCGACACCGCTTTGCAGCTCGCCCTGGACGCCGCCCTCATCGGCGCCCTGGTCTATTTCACCGGCGGCTATGCCAACCCCTTCATCTCGCTGCTGCTCCTACCGCTGGTGCTGGGCGCGGTGCTGCTGCCCAGCCGCCTGAGCTGGGCGCTCGCCCTGTGGGTGGCGGTGCTCTATACCTTGCTCATGCGGCATTATCGGCCCCTCGGGCTGGAGCTGAGCGATGCGGCGGCGGTGGACCTGCATCTCGAGGGGATGTGGCTCAACTTTCTGTTCACTGCGGCGCTGGTGGCCGCCTTCGCCGGCGCCCTGGCCAACGCCCTGCGGCAGCGCGAGCAGGAGCTTGCCCACGCGCGCGAGCGCAGGCTGCGCGACGAACAGCTCTTCGCCCTGGGGCTGCAGGCCGCCGGCGCCGCGCACGAGCTGGCCACGCCGCTCGCCTCGGCGCGGCTCACCCTGGATGAGCTGCGCGCCGACTATCGCGGCGATGAGGAGCTCTCCCCCGCCCTCGAACTGATGCACGCTCAACTCACGCGGGCCGAGGCGGTGCTCGACCGACTCCGCACCGCCGCGCGCACGCGCGGGCGCAGCGCGGGCCCGGCGCTGCCCTCGCAGCGCTGGATCGCCCGCGTGGTCGAACGCTGGGGCCTGCTGCATCCGCAGGCCAGGGTGGCGCTCGACCTGCCCGACGGCCTGCCGCCGATCGAGGACGACCCCATGCTGGAGGCGGTGCTGACCACCCTGCTCGACAACGCGCAGGAGGCCTCGCCAGGTCGGGTGCAGGTGAGCGCCCGCGTGGATGGCGCGGCCCTGTGCCTGGAGGTGGCCGATGCCGGTCCGGGTCTGGGCGGCAAGTCCGCCGGCTGGGGTGTGGGGTTGGAGCTGGCCAGCGCTGCACTAGAGCGCATCGGCGGGCAACTGCACCTGGCTGCCCGGCCGGGTGGCGGCACCCTGGCGCGCGCCCGCATCCCCCTGGTGGAGGGCGTATGAGCGAGCCCTGGCACATCCTGGTGGTGGACGACGATGCGGTGTATGCGCGCACGCTGGCGCAGGCGCTCGCCCGACGCGGCCACAGCGTGCGCTGTGCGGGCGAGGCCGGCGAGGCGCTCGCACTGTTGCGGCAGACGCCGGCCGACGCCGTCATCCTCGACCTGCGCCTGGCCACCGCCTCGGGCCTGGCGCTCATCGAGCCCATCCGCGCCCTCTGCCCGCAGGCGCGCATTTTGCTGCTGACCGGCTACGCGAGCATCGCCACCGCAGTGGAGGCGATCAAGCTGGGCGCCACCCACTACCTGCCCAAACCGGCCACGGTGGACGACATCCTCACCGCCCTGGGGCGCACGCAGGGCGACGCGGGCACGCCCGTGGCCGAACGCCCCCTGTCGGTGGACCGCCTGGAGTGGGAACACCTGCAGCGCGTGCTGGCCCAGCACGGCGGCAACCTCTCGGCCACCGCCCGGGCGCTGAAGATGCACCGCCGGACGCTACAGCGCAAACTGGCCAAACGGCCGGTGCGGGACTGATTCCCCTCACCCCTCCCCTACTACTCCCCCCTCACGCCTCACTCCTCACCCCTCTCCTCACCACCCACATCCCCTAGCGTCTCCACCACCAGGTTGCGGTTGGTGTAGATGCAGAGGTCGGCGGCGATGGCCATGGCCTCGGTGACGATGCGCTCCGCACTCAGTTCGGTGTGAGCGAGCAGGGCACGTGCAGCGGCCTGGGCGTAAGGCCCGCCGCTGCCAATGGCGGCGATGCCCAGCTCCGGCTCCAGCACGTCGCCCGCGCCCGACAGGATGAGGGTGGCCTCGCGATCCGCCACCACCAGCATCGCCTCCAGGCGCCGCAGCATGCGATCGGTGCGCCAGTCCTTGGCCAGCTCCACCGCGCTGCGGGTCAGATGCCCCTGGTGCTTGTCCAGCTTGGCCTCGAAGCGCTCGAACAGGGTGAAGGCATCGGCCGTGGCACCGGCGAAACCGGCCAACACCCGGTCTTTGTACAGCCGCCGCACCTTGCGCGCGCCGGCCTTGACCACCACCTGGCCCAGCGTGACCTGGCCGTCACCAGCCATGGCGACCGCGCCGGCCCGGCGCACGCACAGGATGGTGGTGCCGTGCCAATGCAGGGCCAAGGCGGTGGTGTTCGCAGGATCGCTGGGCATCATCTGGCAGCAGCCGGTCGAAGGGACAGCAGGCCGACTCCTAAAGCACTGTCGGGCTGCGCGCGCTAAGCGCGCGGGGGAGTACTGTCCTCGGTCTTCGGTCCTCCGTCCTCTGTCTTCAGACCCGGGTGCGCCCCAGGATGACGGCGTACTGGGCCGCACCGATGAGCTGCAGGAGCACGTTAACCAGCTCGTTACCCTCCTTGAACAAGACCTTGCAGCCTTTCTCCTGCAGGGCGATGAGGGTCTCCAGCAGCAAGCCCACCGAGGCGAATTCGATGCGGCTGACCCGGCTCAGATCGATCTCCACCTGCGGTTTGTCCTCGGCAAAGGCGCGCAGGCGGGCGAGCTGGTCATCCCCCCGGGCGCCCACCACCCCATACAACGGGAAGCTGAGCCCGCTGGGTTCCGGCCGCGGCACGCCCGACCGTGGGTCGGGCTGGGCCGGGGCCTTGGGCGGCGTGTAGGACGGCGGCGAGACCTCGAAGCGCACCGCGTAGTCCAGGGCCAGCTCCTCGAAGCGCGCCTCGTCCGCGCTCAGCTGCAGGAGGGTGAGCAACAGCAGCCAACCCGGCTCGCTCAATCGATCCGCATCCCGTTGGGCCTGCAGATGGGCGATGAGGCTGGGCGCCCCGGTCAGCTGGATGGCCTTGCCCTCCTCCTGCAGCCGCGTCAGACACTCCAGGATGACGCGGGCATAGTCCTCGTCCGGTGCCGGGGTGCGGCCGACGTCGACGCGCACGGCCGGCCGCGCCTGCGCCTCCTGCAGGAAACGCTTGAGCCGCTCGCGGTCGGCCGGCCCGAACTGGGCGCCGAAGCCCATGTAGGGCATGGCCGCCTCCTCGCCGCCAGACTGCAGCACCCGCGGCGACCAGGTCGGCGGCGAGCGCTCGAAACGCACGGCGAACTCCACCGCCGCGTCCTCGAAAGGGGCGCTCTGACCGGTCGCCTCGTACAGGTCGAACAGCATGTACCAGGGCTGGGGGTCGCGCAGGTCGGGGTGATCGAGCAGATACCGGTTGAGCAGCGCCGCCGCGTCGCCCGTCTTGCCGTTGGCATAGAGCACCGCGGCCTCCTCCAGCTCGGGGGCGAGGCCGCCGCCCGTCTCCTCCACCTCGATGGCGGCCTGCGCCTGCGCCTGGGCCGTCTGGCGCACGCGCGCCTCCGGCCCCTCCCCGCCGCCGGGCACGCCCTGCTTGAGGAAGGCCATGAGGTCTTCGGGCTTGTCCTTGCGGAAGAGGTTGAACAGGGCCACGGCAGCACTCGTCGCTAGCTGCTGCGATACTATTCTGCGCGACGGTCGATCGCAAGTGCGCGTCCACGCCAGGGCGGGGCAAGGCGCGCCAGGGCGCCGCCGAGGACGAGCGCCACCACCAGCAGGGCCACCAGCACGGGGCCGAAGGGCTGGTCCAGGCCCAGGGCGAGCGCATAGGCCAAGACATAGGCGGCCAGGCCGACACCCGCGCTCAAGCGTGCGGCCGTACGCCAGCTGCCGGCGTAGAGAAAGGCCAGCCGGGCGGGCGCGAAGACCAGGGCGAAGCCGGCCAGCAGGCCCAGGCTGGCGGTGGCCGCCGCCACGTTCAACGCCACCAGCAGGTCGAAACCGAAGTGCCAGCGCCAGGCGGGCAGGCGGTTGGCGCGTTCGTGGCTGGGCAACAGCCGTGCGCGCATGAGCGCTGGCGCGAGCCGGGCCAGGGCGGGCAGGGTGAGCAGGGCGAGCAGGACTGCCACCGACGCCTCGCGCCAGCTGGCGAAATACAACTGGCCATCGACCATGGCCTGGGCCAGGGCATGGCCCAGGGTCGAGTTGGCGGCGATCAGCAGCATGAGTGCCCAGCCGGCCAGGATCATGACGGCATAGGCGTCGTTGTCGCGCAGACGGCTGAGCGCCTTGAGGCCGGCACCCAGCACGGCGCCTGCCGGCGCACCCAGGAGCGCGGGCACCCCCAGGCCCAGGCCGGCCAGGGCGGTAGCCCCGGCCAGATGGGCCAGGCCCAGAGTGGCCAGCCACTCCTCGCGCAGCCGCAGCAGGTTGCCCAGCAGGGGCAGCGTGAGCGCCAGCGGCAGGCCGGCCAGGAAGGGGATGATCAGGTGCGGGTCCATGGCGATCACCCCCCCGCACCCGGCGCGAGGTCATAGATGCGGTCGCAGACCTGATGCAGGAAATCGCGCTCATGACTGACCACCATGACCGCACCTTCTGTGCGCCGGGCGGCGATGGCCTCGGCGGCGAGGTGCACGTGTACCGGGTCCAGGTGGTTAGTCGGCTCGTCCAGCAGCACCAGCCCGGCCGGACCGCTGAGCACGCCCCACAGGTGCAGCAGCTGGTATTCGCCGCCCGACAGCCGGTCGAGGCGCTGCGTCTCGATCCGCGCCAGCGCGCGCGGCAGCGCCTGCGTGCTGGCCTGCAGGCAGGCCAGCCACTCCCGGCCCGTCAGCGGCAGCTCGCGCGGGCGCACGAGGCGCTGGGGCAGGTGCGCAAGCCGCAGACCCGGCGCCCGCCAGATCTCGCCGGCATACAGCCGCGCCTCGCCCAGGATAGCGCCGATCAGGGTGGACTTGCCCACCCCGTTCGGACCGGCGATCCCCAACACCTCGCCGCGCGCCAGAGTAAGGCTGACCGGCCCCACCACCGGCCCGTCATAGCCGGCGACCACCCCAGTCAGGCGCAGCCACGCGCTCATCTGGCCAGCGCGAGCGCCGCCACCCACTGGTCGATCAGGCGCAGATAGCCGTCGGCATCGGCATCGGCCGGCGGCTCCATGGGCACCACCTGCACCGGCCAGCCCAGCGCCTCGGCCACCCGTTGCGGGCCCTGCGCCGGCTGATAGGCGTGATACAGCACCACCCCTTTTCTGCCCTGCAGCCGCTCGATAAGCCCCTGTAGATGACGGGCGGTGGGCGGCACGCCGGGGATGGGTTCGAGTGTGCCGAGCAGGGGCAGGCCCAGCCGCTCGAGCAGATAGACGCCGTCCTTGTGATACAACACCGCCCCTGCGCTGCCGGCCACCTGCGCCCGCCAGGCCGGCAGCCGCGCCTGCACCGTGCGGGCGAAGGCCTCCGCGCGGGCGCGGTATTCGGCCGCGCGCGCGGGCTCCAGGCGCGCCAGCCGCTCGGCCAAGGCGCGGGCGATGGTCGACATGCGCACGGGGTCCAGGTGCACGTGCGGATTGCCCGCCGGGTGCACGTCGCCGCGCGCACGGTCGGCCGGCTGGCCCGCGTCGATGAGCGGCACCTGCGCCGCCGCCTCGAAGTAGCCGATGCGCCCCGGCAGCAGCCTGGGGTTGGCGGCGCCGTCCAGGGCGGCGGGCAGCCAGCCCGCCTCCAGCTCCGCGCCCACCGCCACGAGCAGGTCGGCATCGCGCAGCGCCCGCATCATGGACGGTTTGGCCTGCAGCTGGTGCGGGTCGCGGTCGGGGGGGGCGAGCACCGTCACCCGCACCTGCGGCCCGCCCACCGTGCGCACGAGCATGCCCATGCTGGCGGTGGTGGCCACCACCTCCAGCGCCCAGGCCAGGGAGGCGCACAGACCGAGCAACAGCGCAACCAGTAAACGGCCCATCATGCGCCCCCTCAGAACTTGTGCGCGCCGTGGGCGCCCAGGCTGTGCTGGTACTGGATCCACAACTCGTTGGGCCGTTCGCGCTGCCCATCCACCGCCAGGCGGGCACGCGAGGCCTGCAGCCTCAGGCGCGAGAACTCGCTGAAGTGGTGGGTGAGGGCGAGCGTCCAGCGGCTGGAATCGTCCCAGCTTCTGAGCCGCCCCGCCGGGCCATCGACCCTGTTGGTCAGCCCCGTCACGTCGTAGCGCAGCCCGAGCTGCCAGCGCGGGGCGAGGCCATAGACGCCCTGCACGTAGAAGCCGTCCTGGGTGAAACGCCGCTTGGCACCGACCGGTACGGTGGGCCGCTCATGGAAGGCGATCTTGAGGTCCTTGACCTCGTGCAGATATTCGGCCATGAGGGCGAGGTCGCCCGCGCCATAGGCGCCCGCGGCGTCGAACTTGTACACCGCATTGAGCCCCCACAGCCGGCTCTTGCCCTGCAAGGCGTGCAGGCACTTACCGCCGGGCAGGCCGCAGGCCACGCCCGGATTCTCGTCGCTGTGGTCGTGCACCTCCTGATGCTGGCTCGCCCAGCCGCCCCAGGCCCCCAGCTGCAGGGCGTGGTGGTCGCCCAGGCTGGGGGCGAGCTTGGCGAAGGCGGTCCACAGCCGCGGCCCCGCCTTCTGTCCATCCAGCGTGCCGCCGTTGCCCGCTGCAGTGGGCAGCCCGTCGGCGCGAACGGCCGGGACCGTGAGGCCGGCCGAGGCATAGGGCTGGTCCTGCCCCTGCAGGGTCTCCACCCCCAGCAGGGTGTAGAGGCGGCCGGTCTTGGGCCGCCAGGTCAGCTGCAGCCCGGTGTCCTTGAGGCCGTGCTCGCCCAGCAGCGTGCGGTAGGGCAGGTTCTGATCGACGAAGTCCCATTCGTGCGGGTGCTTGTCGTTCAAATAGCCGATGCCGGAGAGGAATTTGCCGCCGCGCAGCTTCAGCCCCGCCGGCAGGCTGCGGGTGTCGAAATAGGCCTGCTCCAGCTCGACGCCCCCATGCGCGTCCACGGTCAGCATCAGTTGGGCGTCGAACCAGGGGTCCACCGTGGCGGCGAAGACGAGTTCCGTGGACCGCAGGTTGAAGCCGCGCTCGATGCCATGTGCATGGGCATGACCGTGGCTGTGGTTGATGCCGTCCAGGTGTTCGTACAGGTGCGGGCCTTCGCCCCGCTTGTTGTCGCGGTAATAGACGCCGTCGAAGATGACCGAGATCTGCGGGTTGAAGGCGCTGCCGGAGCTGAGCGCCCCCAGCCGGTCGGCACCGGCCTGGGGGGTAGCGCCGGCCGCCGGCGGTACCGCGGCCTGGCCCTCGGCGGCCTTGAGGCGTTCCTCCAGCTCTTTGAGCCGCGCCTCGTACTGGCGTTTCATCTGCGCGATCTCGGCGCGCAGGGCCTCGAGCTCAGGGTTGGCGTGGGCAGGGGTGATGAGGCCGGCGCACAGTAGGGCACCGGCCAGGGCTTTGAACCTGGTGTGCATGCAAAACCTCGTCTGAAGAGTGAAACGATCGCTCCCCGCCACCGACCATGGGCGGCGGGCCCACGGGTCAGACGAGGGTCAGGGGCGGTGCGCGGCTGCGATAAGGCCGCCATGGGGCCGCGGCCGCGGCGGCCGGCACGTGGGCGGGAAGCGGCGCAGGGACGGCCTCGGGGTCAGCAGCGGGCGGCAGGCTCGGCGCCGCGCCCAGTTGCACGCTGCCGTAGGCGGTGCACCACTCGCAGGCGGGGTGCCCGTCGTCGTGGTCGGCCTGCAGATGGCTCAGGGCGTGCTGGGCGGCGGCCGTCTGTGCCCACAGCAGGGCCAGGGCGAGCAGCCACGTGCGCCAGATCGCCCGCATGCCCTATTTACCCCTGTAGGGTTCCACCCGCTCCACCTCCAGCACATAGGTGGCGGCGCCGAACGGGGTGTCGGAGCGCAGCACGGTGAGCCGCCCCGTGGTCCACACCGCGTCCATGGTCTGCACCCCCTTGACCGGGGCGCGCGCCACGGCGTGGATCACCTGGTTGGGCGGCGGCGGCGGCACGTGGATGCAGGCGCCGAAATAGGGCACGAGCAGAAATTCGCGCAGCTCTTTGGGGCCGCCGTCGAGCGAGACGACGAAGCCGGGGATGCGGATGCGCTGGCCGTGCAACTGCCGGTTGGGCGGCGCGTTCTCCCAGGCGCGCTTCAAGTCCTCCAGGGCCTTCTGCGCGCGCGGGTCGGCATCGTCCAGGGTGGCGATGTTGAGCCCCTTGAGCGCCGCCAGCGGGTCCCAGTCCGGCGGCAGCAAGTCGTCCCAGGTCAGCGTGCGCACCGCCCCGGCCGCCGGTGCGGCCGCCTTGGGCGGCTCCTGGCGGATCTTGTCGCCCACCTTGTAGTCCTGGCCGGTGGCCGGGCCGCAGGCGGTGAGCAGAACGATCACCATGGGGGGCAGCAGACGCATGCGGCAGATTTTAACCGGCCCGCCGGTGGTGTCGGGAGTCAAAGGCATGACCGATCGTACGGACCTACCAGGCCAGGTCCGGCAGCCGGGCTGTGAGCTGTGCGGCGCGCTGGCCGCGCGGACCCACCACGGCCGCATCGAGGCGGCGCAACCTGGGGTAGTCTTTGAATAGCAGCACCCTCAGACCGGTAAGCCGCTCCGGGGCGCGACAGGTATAGCGCCACTCGGCCACGAGATCGGCATGCTCCCGGGCGCTGCCGCCCTGCAGCACCGGCGCCTCGACCTCGGCCGAGGCAAGCGTGCAGCCGGCGACGGGGCTGGTCAGGAAGAGCCCTTGGGCCGACTCAAGGCGCTTGATCAAGGCCGCGGCCGCCGTGCGCTCGGCCGCGGTGCGCGGTGCGCGCTCGAAGCCGAGCAGGTTGTCGAGCGGGCTGTCCAGCCGAATGACGAGCTGCGCCCCCTCCACCGCCACCTCCAACCGGGCCACGCCGTGCTGATGGACGCCATGGGCCTGGGCCCAATGGCCCGGTGTCAAGGCGAGCACCAGGGCAGACCACGCGGCTGTCGTCGCCCGCTGGATCACCTTCCGGATCATCGCCTTACCCCCGTTTTCAACACCGCTGCGCGTCTGCTGTCTGCCTTGTTAGTACCCCTAGCATTGCCATTGCCAGCGGGCGGTCGGATCACAAGCTGCCTCAGCGGCACCGGCTCAACCGCTGCGAGCCCAGCGTGGAAAGGGGTCGTCGAACCGCCGCCAGCCCTCTTCGCCCAAGGCCATCTCCGCGTCCGTGAGCAGACAAGTATCAAAGCACTCGGTGAGCGCCTCCCGATCCATGCCGATGCCGATCAACACGATCTCCTGGCGACCGTCGCGCACGATCCGGCCGGCGCTGTCCTCGCCCTCGGGCCACAGGCCGGCGGCGCCGTGCTCGCGCGTGCTGCCGGCGAGCGACCACACCCCCGCCCACTCGGGGCGGCTGGCCAGCCAGAACCAGCCCTTGGCGCGGATCACCCCGGGCCATTCGGTATGGATCCAGTCCCAGAAGCGCCGCGGGTGGAAAGGGCGGCGGGCGCGATAGACGAAGCTGGCGATCCCGTACTCCACCGTCTCTGGCACATGCTCACCGCGCAGTTCTCTCAGCCAACCCGGAGCCTGCGCCGCCTGATCGAAGTCGAATAACCCCGTGTTGAGCACTCGATCCAGCGGCACCCGTCCGTGGGTGGCCACCTCCAGGCGCGCACGGGGGTTAAGGGTGTGCAGGATGGAGGCTAGCCGCGCCAGCTCCGCGGGGCTGACCAGGTCGGCCTTGTTGATGACGATCACGTCGCAGAACTCGATCTGCTCGACCAGCAGCTGCGCCACCGTGCGGGTGTCGCCCGCGCCCAGCGACTGGCCGCGGTCGGCGAGCAGGTCGTCGCTGGCATAGTCGTCGAGGAAGGCGCGTGCATCGACCACCGTGACCAGGGTATCCAGCCGCGCGATGTCCTTGAGCGACTGCCCCTCGCCTACCTCGAAGGTGAAGGTCTCGGCCACCGGCAGCGGCTCGGAGATGCCGGTCGATTCGATCACCAGGTAGTCGAAGCGCCCCTCGCGCGCAAGCCGTGCCACCTCCACCAGCAGGTCCTCGCGCAGGGTGCAGCAGATACAGCCGTTGGTCATCTCCACGAGCCGCTCCTCGGTGCGCGACAGCGCCGCCCCGCCGGAGCGCACGAGCTCGGCGTCGATGTTGACCTCGCTCATGTCGTTGACGATCACCGCCACACGGCGGCCCTCGCGGTTGTTGAGGATGTGGTTGAGCAGGGTGGTCTTGCCGGCGCCCAGGAAACCCGACAGCACGGTGACGGGCAGCCGGCGGTCAACAGCATACGCCATTGCGTCCTCCTTCTCTCGCAGTGTCTATGCGCGCCCAGGGCGTCGGGATCGACAGCCCCTGCGCCGACCCGCTCGGTGCCCGCCCGACCTCGTGCGCAGACGTTCAAGCCCTGCGCACGAGGTGCGCAGCCCTGCACACGGGTTGTGCGCACGGCCGACGGTGGGCGCTTCGACGCCTCTCATACAACTCGGTTGCACATTGTGGGCAAGCCATCCTCGTTGCCAGCGCGCAGCCACTCAGGCCCCGCACTGCGGGCAGAGCCCATGCAAGGTCAATTCCGCCTCCCGGCAGCGAAACCCCGCCGGCAGGGTGAGCGCCACCACCGGCCGCAAGCTATCGAGACAATACACGCGGCCGCAATCGTCGCAGCGGAAGTGGGCGTGGTCATGGCCGCCCGCGCCGCTGTCCACGGCGCTGAACCGCCACACCCGGTCTTCGCCGGCGATGCGGTGGGCCAGGCCCTGTTGCACCAGCCAGTCGAGCACCCGGTACAGGGTGACCCGGTCCAGACCACCGGCGCGGGCGAGCCCGGCCTCCAGCTCGGCATGGGTGAGCGCGCGGCCCGCCTGCAACAGGTGCGCAAGCACCCGCACCCGGGCCGGGGTCGTGCGCCCGCGCTCGGCCACCCACTGCCGCGCCCGCTCGATGGCGTCCGCAGTCAGTGCCGGTGCAGTGCTCACAGGGTGATCACCTGCTGCACACCGCGCTGTTGCGCGGCGGCGTACAGGTTCGGGAAGCAGCCGATGGTGGCCGGCGGTTCCAGCATCTCGGCGATGTTGCGCTGGTAGCAGCACTGGTCGCAGCCCATCAGAAAGCCGACCTTGCCCTCTTTGGCCAGGGCGGAGAGCTTCGCCGCGGTCGGGTTGCCGCGGGTGAGCAGGTAGTTGTTGTCCACGAAGAAGAACATGCCCACCACCTGGGCCGGATGCGAGCCGGCCTCCAGTTGCGGGATGATCATCTTGTCGAGGAGGTAGCTCGCGTTGGGGGTGCTGAAGATATAGAGCACGTTCATGCCTCTGCCTCCTTGACCGCGGTTTGCGAACCCTGGCCGTAGGCGACGGCCGGGTCATATACCTTGCTCTGTTCCAGATATACGAGCCCGAAATCCGTTGCCCCGGGCGACCAGTGGAGTTCACGGAAGAAACAGGAGCGATAGCCGACATGACAGGACGCCCCACCGGTCAACTCCACCGCAAGGAGCAGGCAATCCTGGTCGTCGTCGATCAGGATGCGGCGCACACGCTGCGCCTGGCCGGACTGCTCGCCCTTGCGCCACAACCGCTGTCGGGAGCGCGACCAGTAATGCGCCCAGCCGGTCTGGATGGTCAGCGCCAGCGCATCGCGGTTCATCCAGCCCAGCATCAGCACCTCGCCGCTGGCGTGATCCTGCACCACCACGGGAATCAGGCCGCGTTCGTCGAACAGCGGCATCAGCCGCCGGCCTTCCTCGATTTCCATCACACTGCCACGCGCGGGAAAGTCCATCGCTCTGCCCTGAATTCCATCTCACTGCAGCATACCTCAGGCCAGGCCTATATGCAACTCGGTTGCATGTAGGCCTACTCGTGGAGGCGTTGGGCTCGCTCATGGACGGCGAGGACTATCATATGTCGTCGGGTCCGGCCCATGGGGCAGCAGACCGTTGTACACCTCGGTTGCAAGCCGGGCGCATGGTGCACAATGGCGTCATGGGACGCATGCATACGCCTGACTCGTCCGGCCAGACCCTGCTGCCCACTGGCGCAACAGGTGCCGCCGCCTGCCTGATCATCGGTGTGGGCAACCGCGGCCGCGGCGATGACGCCCTCGGGCCCGCGCTGATCGAGCAGTTACAGGCCCTGGAGCTGGCCGGGGTAGAGCTGCTCGAGGTCTTCCAGCTGCAGGTGGAACACTGTCTCGATCTGCAGGGACGGCGCCAGGTGGTGTTCGCCGATGCATCCCTGCAAGGGACGGCACCGTATGCCTTTGAGCCGTTGCGGCCGGCCGCTCGGGTCGGCGCCCTGAGCCACGCCCTGGCACCGGCACAGCTGCTCGCCCTCTACCGGCAGCTGTATGGCGAGCCGCCGCCGGCCCATGTCCTGGCCATGCGTGGGTACGATTTCACCCCCGGGGCGGCGTTGAGTGATGCGGCGCGAAGGCATCTGCATGCCGCCGTCGATTTCCTCGTGCATTGGCTCGCGCCGGATAGACTGGCCGGATGAACCGTCCGTATAACCGCATGCACGGCGGGTGGGCTCGCCTTATCGCCTTGCTGGGCCTGCTGGCGGACCCGAGCGCGTTGGCAGATACACGGCAGGGGTGGGTGATCCATGTGGCCGACGGCGATACCGTGGTGGTGTGGGATGAGGCCGGGCACGAGCGGATGGTGCGGCTGGCGGGCATAGACGCCCCCGAGAAGGATCAACCGCACGGCCACGCCGCGCATATGGCCCTGACACACCTGGTGTTGGGCATGGACGTGCGCTATGAGCCCTACAAGCGTGACCGCTTTGGGCGCTGGATCGGCCGCGTGCAGGTGTGTGGGGAGGACGTCGGTCTGCGGCTCATCCGACTCGGGCTCGCCTGGCACTACGGCCGCTATGCCCATGAACAGCCGCCCGAACAGCGACGGGCCTATGCCGAGGCGCAGGCGCGGGCGCGTGCGGCCAGGCTGGGCCTGTGGTCGCAGGCCGACCCCGTACCGCCCTGGGCGTGGCGCGCACGCCACGGCCCTTGAATCAGAGCTTATAGCCGGTGTGCAGGGCCACCACGCCGCAGGTGAGGTTGAGGTAGCCGACGCGGGCGAAGCCGGCCTGCTCCAGTAGGGCCTTGAGCGCCTCCTGGTCGGGGTGTACGCGGATGGATTCGGCCAGGTAACGGTAGCTCGCTGCGTCTTTGACCACCCACTGGCCCAGCCGGGGCAGGACCTGGAAGGAGTACAGGTCGTACAGGGGGGCGAGCGGCCGCCACACGCGCGAGAACTCCAGCACCAGCAGCTTGCCGCCCGGTTTGAGCACGCGGTGCATCTCGGCCAGGGCCCGCTCCTTGTGCGTCATGTTGCGCAGCCCGAAGGCGACGGTGACACGGTCGAAATGGTCGGCCGGAAACGGCAGCCGCTCGGCGTCGCATTGCACGCAGGGTAGGATGAGGCCCGCGTCGAGCAGACGGTCGCGCCCGGTGATGAGCATGGCGCCGTTGATGTCGGTGAGCCACACCTGGCCCGTGGGCCCCACGCCCTCGGCCAGCAGCCGGGCGATGTCGCCGGTACCGCCGGCGATGTCCAGACAGCGCATGCCCGGCCGCAGCAGGGCCTGCTCCACCATGAAACGCTTCCACAGCCGGTGCAGGCCGGCCGACATGAGGTCGTTCATGAGGTCGTAGCGCCCGGCCACGGAGTCGAACACCTGCGCCACCCGGCGGGCCTTCTCGCCCTCGGGCACGGTCTGGAAACCGAAATGGGTGGTCGGTTCAGTCATGCCGGTCAGCGTGGCGTGTACTGGGGCGGGGTGCCTACGCCCTCGCCGAAGAAGTATTTCTCGGCCTGTTCCATGAGGTATTTGCGATGCTGTGCGTCGGCGAGGTTTAGGCGGTTTTCGTTGATGATCATGGTTTGCAGCCGGATCCAGCCCGCCCAAGCCTCTTTGGAAACATGCTCGTAGATGCGCTTGCCCAGCTCGCCGGGGAAGGGAGGGAAGTCGAGGCCCTCGGCCTCGCGCCCTAGTTTGATGCACTGCACCATGCGTGCCATATCGCTCTCCGATGTGATGGGATGCGTCGATCTTAGCCCAAGCGGGGCGGGGCGTCACCCGCCCGCCCCGAGCTGCTTCTCGATGCGGCGGGCGAAGACCTGCATCTCGCGCGCGGCCTGCAGGTCGCCGTGGGCCTCGGCGGCGGCGATGCCCTGCCGGAAGGTCGCCAGCGCCTCGGCCAGCGCCCCGCTCTCCGCCAGCGCCCGGCCCAGCAGCTTCCAGGCGGCGGAGTAGTGCGGCTGCTGACGCAGGGCCTCGCGCAGGTGTGCGATGGCCTCCTGCGCGCGGCCGGCCTTGAGGTATTCATTGCCGAGCGAGAAACGCAGCAGGGCACTATCCTTGCCCTGGGCCAGCATACGCTCGAAGTTCTCCAGTGCGCTCATGGCTCATTTCCTCCAGAAGGCCGGGGTGAGCACCACCAGCAGGGTGAACAGCTCCAGCCGCCCCATGAGCATGGCCAGCGTGCACACCCAGGTCTGGAAGTCGTTCAGCACCGCGTAATTGCTGGCCGGCCCCACCAACCCCAGGCCGGGACCGGTGTTGTTGATGGTGGCGCAGACCGCGGTGAAGGCGGTGAAGATGTCCAGGCCGGTGGCGGCGAGCACCAGGGTGAAGACGACGATGCTGGCCACATAGACGAAGAAGAAGGCGAGCACCGCGTAGATGATCTTGTTGGGCACCACCTGATCGCCCAGCTTGGTGTGCACCTGGGCGTTGGGGTGCAGCAGTTTGACCAGTTCGCGGTAGAGCTGTTTGTAGAGCAGCTCCGCCCGCATCATCTTGATGCCGCCGCCGGTGGAGCCGGAACAGGCGGCGAAGCTGCCCAGGAACAACATCCACAGGCCCGCGAAGTAGGGCCAGGCGTTGTAGTCGGTGTTGGCGTAGCCGAGCGAGGTAGCCAGCGAGATGGTGTTGAAGCTCGCGTAGCGCAGGGCGGTGGGGAAGTCGAGGTAGATGTCGTTGCCCCACAGGTACAGCGCCAAGCCGACGCAGCTGGTGAGCACCACGCCGAGGAAAATACGGATCTCGGCGTCCCGTCGATAGACCGCGAAGCTGGGGTTGCGCAGGAACAGGAAGTGGGTGGCGAAGTTCATCGCCGCCAGCAGGGCGAAGACCATGGTGACGGTCTCGATGGCGAGCGAGTCGAAGTGGGCGAAGCTGGCGTCGTAAGCGGCGAAGCCGCCCAGGGCGAGCGTGCTGAAGGCGTGGATGACGGCATCGAGCGGCTGCATGCCGGCCAGTACGTAGGCGATGGCGCAGGCGGCGGTGAGCAGGACGTACACCAGCCACAACCCCTTGGCCGTCTCGGTCATGCGCGGGGTGAGCTTGGTGTCCTTCATGGGCGTGGGCACCTCCGCCTTGTACATCTGGCGCCCGCCGATGCCCAGCAGGGGCAGGATGGCCACCGCCAGCACGATCACCCCCATGCCGCCGATCCAATGCAACTGGGTGCGCCACAGGTTGATGGACTTGGGCAGGTCGTCCAGGCCGGACAGCACCGTCGCCCCGGTGGCGGTGAGACCGGACATGGCCTCGAAATAGGCGTCGGTGAAGCTCAGGCCGGGGATGTAGAAGAGCAGTGGCAGGGCGGCGAACAGCGGTAGGATGGACCAGGCGAGCACCACCAGCAGGAAACCGTCGCGCGCGCGCATCTCGCGGTAGTAAGGGCGCGAGACGAGCCACATGAGCGCCCCACTGCCCAAGGTGATGATCAAGGCGCCGTCATAGGCGCGCTGCGCGTCGTCGCCCAGCGCGAGCGAGGTAAGCAAGGGCAGCAGCATGGACAGGCCGAAGACCATGACGATGAGCCCCAGCACGTGCAGGATGGGCGCGAGGCGGCGCATATCAGAGGACGGAGGACGCACAGCCATCGACGGCCGGCATGCGCGCGGCTGGACCGCGCGCAGGGTCACGCCGATGAGGACCGCAGTACCAGGCGAGAGGGCTGTCCGCCACCGATGCTCGCACCGCACGGGCGGACGAGCCCAGCGCCGGGACAGGACACGCTGGGGGCCTCATTTGAAGTAGCCCAGGCCGACCTGGAACAGCCGCTCCACCTGCGGCACCTGGCGTTTGTTCGGCACGAAGATGATGAGGTGGTCCTCGGCGCGGATGACGGTGTCGTGGTGGGCGATGATGACCTCGTCGCCGCGCAGGATGGCGCCGATGCTGGCGCCCTCGGGCAGGGGCACCTGTTCGATGCGGCGGCCGACCAGCTTGGAGCTCTTCTCGTCGCCGTGCACCACCGCCTCCAAGGCCTCGGCCGCGCCGCGGCGTAGGCTGTGCACCACGGTCACGTCACCCTTGCGGATGTGGGTCAGCAGCGGCCCCAGGGTGGCGTGGGCGGGCGAAAGCGCCACGTCGATCTCGCCGCCCTGCAGCAGATCGACATAGCTGGAGCGGTTGATGAGCGCGATGACCTTGCGCGCCCCCATGCGCTTGGCGAGCAGCGCCGACATGATGTTGTCCTCGTCGTCGTTGGTCAGCGCGCAAAAGACGTCCATCTCGTCGGCGTTCTCCTGCGTGAGCAGCTCCTCGTCGGTGGCATCACCCACCAGCACCAAGGTCTGGCGCAGGCGCTCGGCCAGTTGCTCGGCGCGCCGTTTGTCGTGCTCGATCAGCTTGACCTCGTAGTCGTCCTCCAGCACCGCGGCGAGCCGGCTGCCGATGTTGCCGCCGCCGGCGATCATCACCCGCCGCACCGACTCGTCGGCGCGGTGGATCTCCTTCAACACGGCGCGGATGTGTTCGGTGGCGGCGAGGAAGAAGACCTCGTCGCCCTCCTGCACCACGGTGTTGCCGGTGGGCACGATGGTGTGCCCCTGCCGGTAGATGGCCGCCACGCGCGCATCGACCTTGTCCAGCTGGGCGCGCTCGCGCATGATCAGGTGCAGGTGTTCGCGCAGATAGCGCAGCTGATGCCCCACCAGGAAGCCGCCGCGCGCACGCACGGCAACAAGCCGGATGCGGCCATTGGCGAAATCCATCACTTGCAGCGCCTCGGGGTAATCGATCAGCCGGCGCAGGTAGGTGGTGATCTCCTCCTCCGGACTGATGGTGTAGTCCACCGCCAGATTGTGCGGCGCGAACAGCTCGGGGTGTCGCATGTAGTCGGCGGCGCGGATGCGGGCGATCTTGGTGGGGACGTTGAACAGGGTGGCGGCCAGTTTGCAGGCGAGCATGTTGGTCTCGTCCGACTGGGTCACCGCCACCAGCATGTCGGCGTCCTCCGCCCCGGCCTCGCGCAGCACGGACGGATGCGCACCGTGACCGACCAGGGTGCGCAGATCGTAGCGCTCCTGCAGCGAGGCGAGCTTTTCGGCGTCCAGATCGACCACGGTGATGTCGTTCGCCTCGGACACGAGGCTGGCAGCCAGGTTGGAGCCGACCTGACCGGCACCGAGGATGATAATCTTCATTGCATCAGACGCATGCGGTCTTGCCTGGCTTGGGGCCCGCTGTCGCGGCGTGCGCCGCGCTCAGGCCTCCGTGTGGCGGGCGGGCAATTCTATGCCGAGGCTCTTCAGTTTGCGATAGAAGGCGGTGCGTTCCATGCCGGCGCGGGCGGCTGCCTTGCTCACCGCCCAACCGCATTCGCGCAGCAGGGCGTTGAGATAGGCCCGTTCGAACTCGTCGCGCGCCTCCTTCAGCGGCTGATCCAGGCGGATGCCCATGGCCAGGGCCTGCGGCGGCTCGGTCAGGCCCAGCTGTGCGCGCACCTCGGCCGCTCCGATCACCTCTTGGCCGCCGGCCACGGCCAGGCTGGAGACCACGTTGTAGAGCTCATCCAGGTTGCCTGGCCAGGCATAGGCCTTGAGCACTTCCAGGGCCTCGGCGTCGAAACGGCGGGGGGGCAGTCCGCGCGCGCGGCTCATCTCGTCCAGATACCGTTGCGCCAGTAAAGGGATGTCCTCGGCATGCTCGCGCAAGGCCGGGATGCGGATGGCCACGCGGGCGAGCGCGTTGTAGAGATCGCGCGAATAGGCGCCCTGGGCGGCCCGCTCGGCCAGGTTGACCGAGCTGGCGCACAGCAGACGCAGATCGTAGTCGCGCCGCCGGGCGATCACCATCTCCAGACCGCGTTGCTGGAAAGGGGTGAGGTTACCCACCTCGGGCACGAACAGCAGCCCCCCCTTGGCCTCCTGCAGCAGCTGCAGGGGGGCGTCGGCCAGGCGGGCGCTGTCGCGCGCCACCACCCAGGGGGTGTTGGGCAGGTGCAGAAAGTGCGCGCAGGCCTCGGCCCCTGCACCGGGCTCGCCGGCGAGCAGGATGGGCGCATCGACCGTGGCTGCATGGCGCAGTTTCTGCACTAGCTGCCGTATGGGTTCGGACTCGCCCAGCTCGGGCAGCGCGTCGGGCAGCGCCGGCGGCCGGCGCGCCTGTTTGAGCGCGCGCTCCACCGTCTCCAGCAGGCGCTTGTAGGGCACGGGCTTTTCCAGGAAATCGAACGCCCCCAGCCGCGTGGCCTCCACCGCGGTATGTATGGTGCCGTGGCCCGACATCATCACCACCGGCATGGTGGCCTGGCCATTGGCCACCCACTCCTTGAGCAGGCTGATGCCGTCCAGGTCGGGCATCCAGATGTCGAGCAGGACCAGATCGGGCGTCTTTTCCTGCATGGCGCGGCGGGCGGCCTCGCCGTTTTCCGCCAGCCGCACCTCGTAACCCTCCTCCTCCAGGATCTCCTGCACGAGGGTGCGGATGCCGGGCTCGTCGTCAACCACCAGGATCTCGCTCATGCCTTCTGCTCCAGCACGGGCAGGGTGACGCAGACCTGGGCCCCCCCGCCCGGTTGATTGCGCACCTCGATGGTGCCATGGTGTTCCTCCACGATCTTGCGCACCACCGCCAGCCCCAGCCCGGTGCCTTTGGCCTTGGTGGTGGCATAGGGCTCGAACAGGCGGCTGAACAACTGCTCGGGAAAACCCGGGCCGTTGTCGGCCACGCACAGCTCCACCCCGGCCTCGACCCGACGGGTGCTCACCCGGATCTCGGGCTCACGCACGTCGACCAGGGCCTCGTGGGCGTTCTTGAGCAGGTTGTGCAACAGCTGCCGCAACAAGGCGGGATCACCCGCCACCGGCGGCAGATCGGCCGCGAGGTCCAGGACGGGCGTGCGGATCTCTTCGTAGAGCACGGCCACTTCGCGGATCAGGGCATTGAGGTCCAGGCGTTCGATGCGCGCAACCGGTAGTTTCGCATATTGCGAGAAGGCGTCCACCAGGCCCTTGAGGGCGGCCACTTGGTTGATGATGGTGTCGGTGGCACGCCTGAGCGTCTGCCGCCCCGCCTCGTCCAGGCGATCGGCGAGCTTGACCTGCAGCCGCTCGGCGGAGAGCTGGATGGGGGTGAGCGGGTTCTTGATCTCGTGCGCCAGCCTGCGCGCCACCTCGCCCCAGGCGGCGTCGCGCTGGGCCTGTACCAGCTGGGTGATGTCGTCGATGACCAGGGTGTAGTCCGGCGCCTCCTGTGCAGTGAGCGGCGCCCCACGCAAGATCAGCACACGCACCGACTCGCCGCGCGCGTATTCCCATTGGCCCTGCCAGCTCGTGTGCGGCATGCGCTCGAAATGCTCACGGATGGCCAGTGCGAGCGCGCGCAGGGGGCTCGCCTCCTCGCCCCAGCTGGCGAGCGGCCGCTCCTCCAGCGCCTGGCGCTCTTGCCCGAGAATGGCCGCCGCGGCCGGGTTGACGATGCGCACGTTGAGCTGCGCGTCCAGGGTGACCACCCCTGTGGTCAGCCGCGCCAGCACCCCCTCCAGATAGGCCTTGGCGGCGAGCAGCTCGTCCTGATAGGCCTCGGCCGCGGCCCTCGCCTCCGCCAGCTGCTGGGTCATGCGGTTGAAGGACTGGGTGAGCATGCCCAGCTCGTCGCGGCTGGCGATCGCCTGCACCTGGCTGTAGTCGCCGCGCGCCACCGCCCGCGTGCCGCGCGCCAGCACCCGCAGGGGGGCGGCGAGCCGCTGCGAGAGCATGAAGGCAAGGGCGATGGCGGTGAACAGGGCGATGGCCAGCACCAGGGTGAGCGACAGCCCGTACAGGCGTTTGAGCCCTACGCGCGAGACCGCCAGCTCTTGATACTGGCTGCGGGCGGCCTCGACCTGCAGCGCCGCCTGGGCGAGCGCGCCGGGCACCGGCTGGGCGATCTGCAACACCCGTAGCGGCGTGACCGGGGAGGCCACACTCACGGGGGCCGCCACACGCACGATGAGTGCGTGCTCACCCATAGAGTCGACCTGCGACCAAGGCTGCAGCAGGCGCACCTGCCACAGGGCCCGCTGGTCGAGCACCGGCGGGGCGAGCGTGCCCTTGTCGGCCGAGGCGTAGGCGAGCAGACGACCATCGGTGCCGAACAGGGCCGCCTCCTGCACGCCGGCCGACTCCCGCAGCTCGTCCAGCCGCTCCAGCTGCAGCGCGGCAGGTTGCTCGGAGAGCCGGTCGGCCAGGGTCTCGGCCTTGCGGATGAGGTCCCGCTCCAAATACTCCAGGGCCGCCTGGCCCAGCGACAACCCCCCCTCCAAGGCCCGCTCCATGCGCACGTCGAACCAGGACTCGATGGACTTGATCAGGAACTGCACCGACACCCCATACACGACCAGCCCCGGCCCCAGGGCCATGAGGGCGAACATGCGAATCAGCCGGGCGGTCAGTTTCGCGCCGAACATGCCGGCACGGATGCGACGGCGCAGCAGCAGGACCTGATAGCCGACCAGTAGGATGAGCACCCCCACCGCGGCGGCGTTGACGAACAGCAGCAGGGGGTAGTTCTGCGCGAATAGCTCGGTGTTCTCGGCCGCGGCCGACAGCAGGGCGATGAGGGCCGCCCCCAGGATCAGCCCGCCGGCGATGAGATAGACCATACGCACAAATCAGAGCGTTTGCCGGGACCTACGGCCGGAAATTCCATTCCCGCCAGCCGGAGTCGAGCTGCCAGCGCTGCGAGGCCACCGCGCTCACCTGCAGCGGCTTCGGCAGCTGAGTCACGTCCAGGGCCATGCGCACGCCGACCACATACTGGTGCTTGCGGCTGACCTGGGACTGGTGCAGCACCGCCCAATCGTTGAAGTCGCCGATGTAATCGAGGGCGTCAGCCAGGCTCGCGTGCGCCGTGGTGTGTCCGCTCACCGTCGCGTAATACTGCCGCAGCAAGGCGTTGTAGGACAGGCGGATGACACGCGAGACCTCGGCGATGTCCTCCGCCAGCCACCAGATGCGCGGCCTCTGCGCACGGAAGGTCTGCACGAAGGTCAGCTGCACCCCGCGCCGCAGGGCGTCCTCCAGGGTGGGGGAGAGCTCGATCTGGTAACCACCGGCTAGATACCAGATCTCTCCCATGAGGTTGAGCTCCGCCCGCAGCAGGGTGATGCCCTCGGCCGCGGCGCGTGGCGGCAGGACGCAGGCCAGGCCGACGCCGGCAGCGGCGGCAAGGAAGCTACGTCTTGACCAGGCGGGCATAGAAGAATCCGTCGTGATGGGCGTCTGGCAGCAGCTGTCCATGGCGTGCGCCGGGGATCACGAGCGGTTCTTCCATGGCCTGCGGATGACGCTCGAGGAAGGCGGCGACCACGGCCCGATTCTCTTGCGCGAACAGGCTGCAGGTGGCGTAGAGCAATTTACCACCGGGGGCGAGCAGCGGCCAAAGGGCATCGAGCAGCTCGCCCTGACGGCGCGCAAGCCCTGTTGCATCCTCGGCACGCTTGAGCCACAGCCCGTCCGGATGCCGCCGCACCACGCCGGAGGCGGTGCAGGGGGCATCGAGCAGGATGCGGTCGTAGGGGCGGGCGTCCCACCACGTCTGCGGCCGCCCGGCGTCGCCGGCCACCAGCCGGGCGACGAGCCCCAGCCGGTCGAGGTTGTCCCGCACCCGCACGAGCCTGCGCGCATCCGCGTCCACAGCGGTGAGATCGAGGTCGTGCCGCTCCAGCAGATGCGCGGCCTTGCCGCCCGGTGCGGCGCAGGCGTCCAGCACCCGCATGCCGTCGCGGCAGTCGAGCAGCGGCGCGGCGTACTGCGCGCCGAGGTCCTGCACCGACACCCAGCCCGCGGCAAAGCCGGGCAGGCGCGACACCGGCACGGGTTTTTCCAGCCTGAGCGCACACTCGCCGATCTGCTCGGCCTGCAATCCGGCCGCGTTAAGGTGGCGCAGATAGGCCTGGGGGTCGATGCGCCGGCGGTTGACGCGCAGGGTCATGGGCGGATGCGCCTGGTCCGCCGCCAGGATCGCCTGCCAGTCCTGGGGGTACTCGATCTGCAGGCGTTCTATCCACCAACGCGGGTGGTTCCAGCGTGCCACCGCATCGTCTTGCGCCGCGACGAGCAGCGCCTCGCGCCGGCGCAGGAAGTTGCGCAGCACCGCGTTGACGAGCCCGCGCGCGCGCGCCGGCGCCGCCGTCACCGTCTGGTCGACCACGGCATAGGCCGGAGACTGGCCGGCGAGCAGCTCGCCCAAGCCCACGCGCAGCAGGTGGCGCAGCTCGGCATCGCGCAGGGGGTGCGTGAGCAGGCGGTCGAGCAGGAAGTCGATCAGGCCCAGCCGGCGCAGCGCGCCATAGCTCAGATCCATCACCGCCGCCCGCGTGCGCCCCACCAGCGGCTGCTGGGCCAGCGCCCGGTCCAGGCCGTGGCCCTGCTCCAGCACGGCGGCGAGCACCCGCGCCGCCAGCCGGCGCACATCCTGCGGGTGGCCGCCGCCCAGCTCAGACCCCCTGACGCGCCAGGGCAAGCAGCCGGCGGATGCGCTCCTCGGTGGCCGGGTGGGTGCGGAACAGTCCGGCCAGGTCGCCGCCGGAGAGCGGGTTGACGATCATCATCTGCGCCGTCTCCGGGTGCAGCTCGGCGGTGGGCAGCGGGGTGCCGCGCGCATAGGCCTCGATCTTGGCCAAAGCGCTCGCCAGCGCCTCGGGGTCGCCCGAGATCTCGGCCCCGCCGCGGTCGGCCCCGAACTCGCGCGTGCGCGAGATCGCCATCTGGATCAGCATGGCCGCCAGCGGCGCCAGGATCAGCAGCAGCAGGTGCACCACCGGCGGCAGGTTGCGCTGCTCCCCCTGCCCGCCGCCGAACAGCATGCCAAACTGGGCCAGCGCGGAGATTGCGCCGGCCACCGTGGCCGACAGGGTGGAGATCAGGGTGTCGCGGTTTTTCACGTGCGCCAGCTCGTGCGCCATCACCCCGCGCAACTCCCTGGCCGTCAGCAGCCGCAGGATGCCGGTGGTGGCGGCCACGGCGGCGTGCTTGGGATCGCGGCCGGTGGCGAAGGCGTTGGGCTGTGCCTCGTCGATGATGTAGACGCGCGGCATGGGCAGCCCCGCACGCTGCGCCAGCTCCCGCACCATGGCGTAATACTGCCCGCCGCTGGCGGCGTCCACCTCCTGCGCGCGATACATGCGCAGGACCAGCTTGTCCGAGTTCCAATAGGCGAACAAATTCATCGCCCCGCCCAGCAGCAGGGCGATCACCATGCCCTGTGCGCCGCCCAGCGCCAGGCCCACCGTGCCGAACAGGGCGACGATGGCCGCCATCAGCAGCGTGGTCTTCAGCCAGTTCTGCAGCATCGTCCCGTCCTCCACAACCGACCGCTGCGTCAATTGGGTGCGCGCCTCAGGAATTCAAGCGCTCGCCCGGGGCGAGCCGGTGGCCGGCCGCGAACTCGGCCGCCGTCATGCGGCGCCCCCCGGCCGGCTGCAGCTCGAGGATGCGCAGGGCCCCCTCGCCGCAGGCGACCTGCAGCCCGCCGCGATCCACGGCCAGCACCTCGCCGGGCACACCCGCACCCGTTTCGATGCGTGCCCGCCACAGTTTGAGCCCCTCGCCGCGCCAGGTGGTCCACGCCCCCGGCACCGGGTCGAAGGCGCGCACCTGCCGCTCGATCTCGGCGGCCGGCCGGCCCCAATCGATGCGCGCCTCCGCCTTGCCGATCTTGGCGGCGTACACCGCCCGAGCGTCGTCCTGCGGCACGGCCTGCACCTCGCCCGCCGCCAGCCGCGGCAGCAGGTGCACGATCTCCTGCGCCCCCAGCTCCGCCAGCCGCGCCTGCAAGCTGCCGGCGGTGTCGTCGGCAGCGATGGGGATGCGCGCCATGGCGAGAATGGGGCCGGTGTCCAGCCCCGCGTCCATTTGCATCAGGGTGATGCCGGTCTCGGCGTCCCCGGCCAGGATCGCCCGCTGGATGGGGGCCGCACCGCGCCAGCGCGGCAGCAGCGAGGCGTGGATGTTGACGCAACCCAGGCGCGGCAGCGCGAGCACCGCCGGCGGCAGGATGAGCCCATAGGCCGCCACCACCATGACCTCGGCCGCGGCCGCGGCGATGGGACGACGCGCCTCCTCGCTCGCGAGCGTGGCCGGCTGATGCAGGGGCAAC
The DNA here is from genome assembly GCA_025054655.1 of Thiobacillaceae bacterium. GTDB lineage: Bacteria > Pseudomonadota > Gammaproteobacteria > Burkholderiales > Thiobacillaceae > JANWZL01. The sequence goes on from JANWZL010000064.1 coordinate 40,786, forward strand.
CCGAGCTCCAGCGCCAGTCGCTTGACCGCGCTCGGCCTGGGCTGCATCCCACGGCCCGCGGGACGATCCGGTTGGGTGAGCACCAGGGCGATGTCATGCCCGGCCTGCGCCAGCGCACGCAAGGACGCGGCGGCAAACTCCGGGGTGCCGGCGAAGATCAGGCGCATTCAGGGATCAGGGATCAGGGATCAGGGATCAGGAATCAGGAATCAGGAATCAGGGTTCAGGGATCAGGGTTCAGGCAAGCTTGGCAAGGGGGCTGGCTCGCCGTCCCTCTCCTTGTGCTCTGTAACCTGATCCCTGATACCTGACACCTGATCCCTGACCTCACATTGTCTCCCGCTGCTGTTTTCTCAGTTTCTGTTTGATGCGGTCCTGCTTGAGCCGCGAGAGGTATTCGACGAACACCTTGCCGCGCAGGTGGTCGATCTCGTGTTGGATGCACACCGCCAGCAGGCCCGTGGCCTCCAGCTCGAATGGGCGGCCGTCGAGGTCGAGCGCTCGCACGCGGATGCGTTCGGCGCGTTTGACCTTGTCGTAGATGCCGGGTACGGACAGGCAGCCCTCCTCGCCCTCCTTCTCACCCTCGGCGGCGATGATCTCGGGGTTGATGAACACCTTGAGGTCATCGCGCGTCTCGCTCACGTCGACGACGATCAGCTGCACGTGGCGATCGACCTGGGTGGCGGCCAGGCCGATGCCCGGAGCCGCGTACATGGTCTCGGCCATGTCAGCGGCGAGCTGGCGGATCTCGTCGTTCACCACCTCGATCGGGCGGGCAACGGTATGCAGGCGCTTGTCGGGGTAGTGCAGGATTTTCAGCAGGGCCATGCGACAGGATGCACAATCTCAAGAATTCTATTAAGTTACACTGTGGACCGAGCCGATTATAAAGGCAGCCAACTCACAGGTGAGACCATGCGCTACCCCATTTCGTTCACCCTCTGCCTGCTGCTCGCCCTGGGCCTGGCCCAGGGCGCGCGGGCCGAGCAGGTACGCCTGCAGGAAAACGCCCCGGATGTACACGTCGTGGTCAAGGGCGACACCCTGTGGGGCATCTCCGCGCGTTTCCTCAAGGACCCCTGGAAGTGGCCCGAGGTGTGGCAGCTGAACAAGGCGGAGATCCGCAACCCCCATCTGATCTATCCGGGCGACCGCATCCGCCTGATCCGCGGCGATCAGCCCCGCCTGGTGCAGGAGAAAGACATCCCCACCGTCAAGCTCACGCCGGGCGTGCGCGCGGAGCCCATCATCGAGGCCCCGACGGCCATCCCCAGTGTGCCCTACGCCGCCATCGCCCCCTTCCTCAACCGCGGCGGGGTGATGGCGGCGGACGAACTCAAGCGTGCCCCACGTGTGCTGGGCACGCACGACGACCGGGTGATCTTCGGGCGCCACGACACGGTCTATGTGGAGGGTTCGGGCACCGGTGAGACCGCCTGGGAGATCGTACGCCCCGGTCCCCTCCTGACCGACCCCGTCAGCGGCGAACCCCTGGGCCAACTGCTCGTGCACGTGGGCGAGGCGCGCACCCTGCAGTCGGGCAACCCCCAGCTCGTGCGCATCGTCCAAGCCGAACAGGAGGTGCTGGAGCGCGACCGGCTGGTACCGCTGTCGCAGGCCCAGATGCCCCAGCTCGCCCCACAGGCCCCGGACAAACCGGTGCAGGCCCGCGTGGTGGCCAGCCTGGGCGGAGTGGAGGGGGCGGGCCCCTACACCACCGTGCTGCTCAACCAGGGCCGGCGCGACGGTCTGCAGGTGGGGCATGTGCTGGCCCTGTACAAGGCCGGCCGATCACTGGCCGACCCGCGCTGCCTGCGCGCCGAAAAACTCGCCTTCCTGGCCGGGGGGTTGGGCGCGCGCAGCGACTGCGTGCCCGACAAGGACGACAGCGCCGGGCTGCCCGAGCGCCGGGTGGGGCTGGCCTTCGTCTATCGCGTCTTCGACCGAGTGGCCTACGCCCTGGTGCTGGGCAGCGAGGAGCCGATCTACGTCCGCGACATGGCCAAGAACCCCTGAAGGCCAGGACGCCCACCTGCCCTGCTGGCTCGCCCTGGCGGCCGTGCCCGGCCTGGGCGTGAAGTCGGTGCAGCGGCTGCTGGAGGCCTTCGGCGACCCCTGCGCCGCCCTTGCCGCCCCGCGCGCCCTGCTCGCCCGCGTGGTGGGCGCGGAGCTGGCCGCGGCCCTGCCCCATACGGTCAAACCCACGGCACATCGCGCCATGCTCGACTGGCTCGCGCAGCCGGGCAACCACTTCCTGCCCATCACCGATCCCCGCTATCCAGCGCGTCTGCGCGACATCGCCGATGCCCCGCCCTGGCTCTACGTCAAGGGCGAGCCCGACCTGCTCGGCACCCCCATGCTGGCCATCGTCGGCAGCCGCCACGCCACTGCCCAGGGCCGCCGCGACGCCGCGGCCTTCGCCCGCAGCCTGGCCGAAGCGGGGCTCACCATCGTCAGCGGGCTGGCCTCGGGCATAGACACCGCCGCGCACGAGGGGGCGCTGGCGGGCGGCAAGAGCGTGGCGGTGGTGGCCACCGGTCTGGACCGCGTCTACCCCGCGAGCAACCGCGAGCTGGCCCATCGCCTCGCCGACCAAGGGGCCCTGGTGTCCGAGCTGCCGCTCGGCACGCCGCCGCGTCCGGGACAGTTTCCGCGCCGCAACCGCATCATCAGCGGGCTCGCCCTAGGCGTGCTGGTGGTGGAGGCCACGCTGGACAGCGGCTCGCTCATCACCGCACGGCTTGCCGCCGAACAGGGGCGCGAGGTCTTCGCCCTGCCCGGCTCCATCCACTCGCCGCTGAGCAAAGGCTGCCACCGGCTCATCCGCGAGGGGGCGAAACTGGTCGAATGCGTCGAAGACGTCCTGGAGGAGCTGCGCTGGCAATGGACCCCGCCCGCCGCCAATCCGTCGTCGGACGGCAACACTGCGGATGCGCATCGGCAAAGACTCCTCGAGCTGATGGGGCCGGACCCGGTGCCGCTCGACCGTCTGGTCGAGCGCAGCGGCTTGACGGTGGAAGACCTTTCGGCAATGCTACTTGCGCTTGAACTCGACGGCCGTGTGGCCTGCCTGCCGGGCGGGCTGTATCAGAGACTGTACTGAAAGCCCCTTGGGGCCTTGCCGCTGCGCACCATGCTGGACATCTTGCAATACCTGTACGATCACTACCTGGTGGACGATCACCTGCCCGACCAGGAGGCCCTGGCACGCAAACTCGCCACCGTGGGCTTCGACCAGGGCGAGATCGCGCAGGCGCTCGAGTGGCTGGAGGGGCTCACCGCGCTCGACCCGCAGGCCGAGACAGGCCTCACCCATGACGGACTGCGCGTCTACAACGCCGACGAGCTCAACCGCATCGCCCCGGAGGGCCGCGGTTTCTTGAGCTACCTGGAGAACGCGGGGCTGCTCTCGCCCTATGCGCGCGAGTGGGTGGTCGAGCGCGCGCTGGCCCTGGACGAGCCCGAAGTCCCCGCCGACAAGGTCAAATGGATCGCGCTGCTGGCGCTGTGGCGGCTGGGCGGCGCGCTCTCCGCGCTGTGGCTGGAGGATCTGGTGCGCGGGGACGAGGCCGGGGCGCCCACCCTGCACTGATGAACGCCCGCCCCCATCCCAGCGCCCGGCCAGCGCGCACAGCAGGTTAGCAGGCCGTGGGTAAGCAGCTCATCATCGCCGAGAAACCCTCGGTGGCCCAGGACATCGCCCGCGCCTTGGGAGGGTTTCGCAAGGAGGGCGACTATTACGAATCCGAGCAATACGTGCTGTCCTCCGCCATCGGCCATCTGCTGGAGCTGGCCGTACCCGAGGAGTACGAGGTCAAGCGCGGCAAGTGGTCGTTCGAGCACCTGCCGGTCATCCCGCCGCGCTTTACCCTGCAGCCCATCGACAAGACCGCCGATCGCTTGAAGCTCCTGGTCAGGCTGATCAAACGCAAGGATGTCGATGGGCTCATCAACGCCTGTGATGCCGGGCGCGAGGGCGAGCTGATCTTCAACTACATCGTCCAGCACAGCGGCACGAAGAAGCCGATCAAGCGGCTGTGGCTGCAGTCGATGACGCCGGAGGCGATCCGCGCGGGGTTCCGCAGCTTGCGCGAGGCCAGCGAGCTAGAGGGTCTGCGCACCGCCGCGGTGTGTCGGGCGGAAAGCGACTGGCTGGTGGGCATCAACGGCACGCGTGCCATGACCGCCTTCAATTCCAAGACCGGCGGCTTTCACCTCACCACCGTGGGGCGCGTGCAGACCCCCACGCTGGCCATCGTGGTCGAACGCGAGGAGCGCATCCGTCGCTTCCGGCCGCGCCCCTACTGGGAGATCGAGGCCCGCTTCGGCGGCAGCCAGGGCGAGTACAGCGGCCGCTGGTTCGACGAGGCGTTCAAGCGACGCGAGGACGACGAGCAGGCCACCGCCTACCGCATCTGGGACCAGGCCCAGGCACAGGCCATCCGCGCGGCCTGCGAGGGGCAGGGCGCGCAGGCGAGCGAGGAGGTCAAACCGGCGAGCCAGCTATCGCCCCTGCTGTACGATCTCACCAGCCTGCAGCGCGAGGCCAACACCCGCTTCGGCTTCTCCGCCCGCACCACGCTCGCGCTGGCTCAGGCCCTGTACGAGAAGCACAAGGTGCTCACCTACCCGCGCACCGACGCGCGGGCGCTGCCCGAGGACTACCTCGGCACGGTCAGACAGGTGCTCGGCGAGCTGCCAGCGCAGTATGCCCCTTACGCCCGTACTATCCTGGAGCAGGGCTGGGTGCGCCCGAACAAGCGCATCTTCAACGACGCCAAGGTCAGCGACCACTTCGCCATCATCCCCACCGGGGCGACGCCCAAGGCGCTCAACGAGCTGGAGTGGAAGCTCTACGACCTGGTCACGCGGCGCTTCCTGGCCGTGTTCTTCCCGGCGGCGGAATATCAGGTCACCACCCGGATCACGCGGGTGGGCGAACACGCCTTCAAGACCGAGGGACGGGTGCTCGTCAATCCCGGCTGGCTCGCCGTGTATGGACGCGAGGCCCAGCCCGAGGGCGAGGAGGCGACCAACTTGCCACCGCTCATCCCCGGCGAGCGGCTGCAGACGCTGGCGGTGGAGCTCAAACCCGGCCAGACTCGGCCGCCCGCCCGCTTCACCGAGGCCACCCTGCTCGCCGCCATGGAGGGCGCCGGCAAGCTGGTGGAGGACGAGGAGCTGCGCGCCGCCATGGCCGGTCGCGGCCTGGGCACGCCGGCCACCCGCGCCCAGATCATCGAGAACCTGATCGCCGAGCGCTATCTGGTACGCGAGGGCAAGGAGCTCGTGCCCACCGCCAAGGCCTTCTCGCTCATCACCCTGCTGCGCGGCCTGGGGGTGGAGGAACTGACCTCGCCGGAGATGACCGGGGAGTGGGAATACAAGCTCGCGCGCATGGAACGCGGGGAACTGACCCGCGACGAATTCATGGCCCACATCGTCGCGCTCGCCCGCGACATCGTGGAGCGGGCCAGACGCTACGAGTCCGACACCGTGCCGGGCGACTTCGCTACCCTGACCACCCCCTGCCCCCGCTGCGGCGGCGTGGTCAAGGAGACCTACAAGAAATTCGCCTGTCAGTCCTGTGACTGGTCCACTTGGAAGATCGTCGCCGGGCGCCAGTTCGAGGTGGCGGAGATGGAACAGCTGTTGCGCGAGGGCCGCGTCGGGCCGCTTGCCGGCTTCCGTAGCCGCCAGGGCCGACCGTTCGAGGCCGTCGTCCGCCTCAACGCCGAGCAGCTGCCGGAATTCGAGTTCGAACCGACGATTGCAGACACCGAGGCGGCAGCCGATCTCGACCGCCAGGAGAGCCTGGGGCCCTGCCCCAAGTGCGGCGCCGGCGTGTATGCCCACGGCAATGCCTATGTGTGTGCGCGCAGCCTGGGGCCTGACCGCAGTTGCGACTTCCGCGCCAGCCGTGTGATCCTGTCGCAGGAGGTCACACCCGAGCAGATGCGCAAGCTGCTCACCGACGGCCGCACCGATCTGCTCGACGGCTTCGTCTCCGCCCGCACCCGGCGCAAATTTTCCGCCTACCTGGTGCGTGGGGCGGACGGCAAGATCGGCTTCGAGTTCGACACGCGCAGCCCCAGCCGGGGTAGAGACGGCGGACGCGAGCTAGGGCCGCATCCGGCTGATGGCCAGCCCGTGCTGCTGAAAAAGGGGCGCTACGGGCCCTATGTGAGCCACGGCAAGGTCAACGCCACCCTGCCCAGGGACCTCCCCCCCGAGCAGGTCACGCTCGAGCGCGCGCTCGAGCTGCTCGCCGCCAAGTCGGCCGAGCCGCCCCGCGCGTCCGGCCGGCATTAGACGGAGTATAAATTCTCGCTTACAATAAAACCGTCATCTTACTCGCCTGACCGTGTCGTGGTATGCAAAGCGGTGCACTGACCCGTGAAGAAGCGGCCGATTTGTTGCGTCGGCATGGGATCACACCCACACACCAGCGGCTGGAGATCGCGCACGTGCTGTTCGCGCGCAAACAACACCTGAGCGCCGATCAGATCATGAGCATGGTCAACCTGCGTCACTGCGAGGCCTCCAAGGCCACGGTGTACAACACCCTCAAGCTGTTCCTGGAAAAGGGGCTCATCCGCGAGGTCATCGTCGATCCGGCACGGGTGTTCTACGACTCCAACACCGAACCGCACCACCACTTCTACAACACGCAAAGCGGCGAGTTGATCGACATCGACGCGGCCGGCATGCAGCTGATGGGGTTGCCCCGCGTACCGGAGGGCATGGTGGCCGAGCGGGTGGACATCGTCATCCGCATCCGTCCGCAATCACCGGCCACCGCCTAGCCCGCGCCGTCCGGGCGCGGCGGGCCATCTCGCGCTAGGCGGCGATTTTCGCGATAATCTCGCCTCGACGCTGCTGTAGCTCAGCCGGTAGAGCAACTGATTCGTAATCAGTAGGTCCGCAGTTCGAGTCTGCGCAGCAGCACCAATCCGTCTTCACCGCGGCCCCGCCTGGCGGCGGGTGCCGGTATCCTGCCATGAGCCGGACGCCCAGCCCATCTGCCTGCACTGCCGCGCACCCCTCTTCGCCCGATACGCACTCGGTGCGCGAACCGCGCTACAAGGCCCTGCTGGCCGAAGACCTGGCGGAGCTGGACCGCGTGATCCGCGCCCGGCTGCACTCGGAGGTGGTGTTGGTGCGGCAGGTGGCCGAATACATCATCGGCAGCGGCGGCAAACGGTTGCGGCCGGTGGTGGTGATGCTCGCGGCCAAGGCCCTGGGCTATGCCGGCCGGCATCACCACGAGCTCGCCGCGGTGGTGGAATTCATCCACACCGCCACCCTGTTGCACGACGACGTGGTGGACGACTCGCGGCTCAGACGCGGACAGGACACCGCCAATGCCCGCTTCGGCAACGCGGCGAGCGTGCTGGTGGGCGACTTTCTCTATTCACGCGCCTTCCAGATGATGGTGTCGGTGGACGACATGCGCGTGATGCAGGTGCTGGCGGATGCCACCAACGTGATCGCCGAGGGCGAGGTGCTGCAGCTGATGAACTGCCACGACCCGGACGTGACCCTGGAGGCCTATATGCGCGTGATCCGCTACAAGACGGCACGCCTGTTCGACGCCGCGGGCCGGCTGGGGGCCATCGTCGCCGGCCAGGGCCGCGCGGTCGAGGACGCCCTGGGCATCTACGGCATGCACCTGGGCACCGCCTTCCAGTTGATCGACGACGTGCTCGACTACTCCGGCGACACCGCCGCCACCGGCAAGAACGTGGGCGACGACCTGGCCGAGGGCAAGCCCACGCTGCCGCTGCTCTATGTCATGCAGCACGGCAGCCCGGCGCAATCGGCCCTGGTGCGCCAGGCCATCGCCGCCGGCGGCAGCGACGACTTCCCCGCCATCCTGGAGGCCATCCACGCCACCGGGGCGCTCGAACACACCCGCGCCCAGGCCCGCACCGAGGCCGAACGGGCAGTGGCCGCCCTGCAGGGGCTGCCGTCTAGCGCGTATCTCGATGCCCTGCTAGAATTGCCCTTCTTCGCGGTCGAGCGCGACCGCTGAAGGCATCGCGCGCCACGCGCATCGGGGTGTAGCTTAGCCTGGTAGAGCGCCACGTTCGGGACGTGGAGGCCGGAGGTTCGAATCCTCTCACCCCGACCACTTCCGTCCTGGTTCTACCCCCTATCACGACACGCCGCGCCTGCCGATCAGGGCTGCACCTCAACGCGTGCCTGGCCTTCCAATAGCCGCCCGACCACGGCCGCGCGGGCTAATCCGTGCCGGTGCATCACCTGCATCACCTCGTCGAGCACCGCCGGTGTGCAAGCCACTAGCAGGCCACCGCTGGTCTGCGGGTCGGTCAGCAGCGCCCGCTGCCAGTCGGCACAGCCGGGAAACAGCTCGACCTCGTGGCCGTAGCTGGCCCAGTTGCGCCCACTTGCACCGGTGACGAAGCCGGCCTGGGCGAGTCGATCCGCCTGCGGCAACAGGGGCAGGCGGGCGAACTCGAGCTCGGCGGCAAGATTCGAGCCGCGGGCGATCTCCAGGGCGTGGCCGAGCAGCCCGAAGCCGGTGACATCGGTCATCGCATGCACGCCCGCGATGGCCGCCAGCTCCGGCCCCGCGCTGTTGAGCTGGGTGGTGGTGGCGATCATAGCGGCATAGGCCTCGGGCGGCAGGGCGTCCTTCTTGAGCGCGGCCGAGTAGATACCCACCCCCAGCCCTTTGCCCAGCACCAGCACGTCGCCCGCTTGGGCGTCGCGGTTGCGTTTGATGTGTCCGGGGTGGGCCACACCGATCACCGCCAGGCCGTAGATGGGTTCTGCAGCGTCGATGGAGTGACCGCCGGCGATGGGGATGCCGGCGGCCTGGGCGGCAGCCTCACCGCCGGCGAGTATGCGGCGGATGACCTCCGGCGGCAGCTTGTCCACCGGCATGGCCACCAGCGCAAGCGCGAACAGCGGGCGTGCGCCCATGGCGTAGATGTCGGAGATGGCGTTGGTGGCGGCGATGCGGCCGAACTCGTAGGGGTCGTCGACGATGGGCATGAAGAAGTCGGTGGTGGCGACGATCGCCAACGTGTCGCTCAGGCGCCACACGGCGGCATCGTCGCCGGTCTCGATGCCGACCAGGAGGTCGGGAAAGGCCGTGGCGGGCGCGATGAGGCCGCGCGCATAAGGGGTGTCGGCCAGCAGCTGTGCGAGCACCCCCGGAGCGAGCTTGCAGCCGCAGCCGCCGCCGTGGGACAGATGGGTCAGGCGCACGGACATGACGTGACGGGGCAAATAGTGGGATTTTACCCCGGCGGCCTCTGCCGGCGGCCTAAGGCGCCGGTCAGGGCGAGGGTGAGACCCGCCGCGGCGAGGGCGGCGGCGTTGCCCCAGCGGGCATAAGGGGTGAGGCCGGCGTGACCCTGCGCCGATCCATGCAGGGCGCCGGTGGTGAAGGGCGGCAGGCGCGCGCGCACGCGCCCGCGCGCATCGACGATGGCGGTGATACCCGTGTTGTTGGCGCGCAGCCACCAGCGGCCGGTCTCCAGCGCCCGCATCTGGGTGATCTGCAGGTGTTGCCAGGGGGCGAGCGAATCGCCGAACCAGGCGTCGTTGCTGACGTTGACCATCAAGGTGGCGGCCGGCAGGGCATGCAGCAGCTCCTCGCCGAAGACGTCCTCGTAGCAGATGTTGACCGCCAGGCGCTGACCCGCTGCCGCGAGCGGCGGCTGCGCACGGGGACCGCGGGCGAAGTCGCCCAGGGGGATGTCCATCAGCGCCACGAACCAACGAAATCCCCAGGGGACGAACTCACCGAACGGCACCAGGTGCACCTTGCGATAGGTCTGTGCGGGCGCGCTGCCCAGGGTGACCACGGCGTTGTAGTAACGCTCGCCCTCCCGCAGCGGCACGCCGACGACCAGGTCGCCGCCCTGCGCGCGCGCGTGGGCCGCCAGCTCGGCCAGATACGGCGGCGGCACGTCGTCGAGGAAGATGGGCAGGGCGGTCTCCGGCAGCAGGATCAGGCGCGCGCGGCTGGCGAGCGCCAGCTCCCGGTAGGTGGCCAGCGTGCCGGCGAGCCGCTCCGGCCGGAACTTGAGCGACTGCTCGATGTTCCCCTGCAGCAGGCTGACGCTGACCGGCTCACCCACCGGCCTGGTCCAGGGCAGCTGCATAAGCCCCAGGCCCGCCAGCCACACCGCGGCGGCCAGGGCAAGACCCGGCCAGCGGCGCAGGGCAAGGGCCGCGGCGGTGAAAGCGGCCAGCGCCCCGACGCCATAGACCCCGAAGACCGGGGCATAACCGGACAGGGGGCCCGCCGGCGCCTGGGCATAACCCAAGGCCAGCCAGGGAAAGCCTGTGAGCAGCGTCCCCCGCAGCCATTCCGCAACCAGCCACAAGGCGGGGAAGGCCGTGAGCCAGCGCCAGCCCTCGGTCAGCGGCCAGCGCGCCGCTAGCCCCACGGCCGCGGCCGGGAACAGCGCGAGATAGGCGGCGAACAGCAGCACTGCGAGCCCCGCCAGCGGCGCCGGCATGCCGCCCACCTCGTGCATGCTGACATACACCCAAGACACCCCGGCGAGAAAAGCGCCCAGGGCATAGGCGTAGGCGAGGCCAAAGGCGGCCCCGTTTACCCGCACCAGATGGATCAGCCCGGCCAGCGCCAGGATGGGCAACGGGTAGAGGTAGAAAGGGGCGTAGCCGAACACGCCCACCGCACCCAAGGCGAAGGCCAGGACGGGCGGCAGCAGGCGGTGGAGTGTGGTGCGGTTCATGGCGTGCGTGGCCAGGCCCGGCGATGATGCCGCAAAGCCTATGTCGAGGAAAAGCACGGCGGCTACAGCGCCTTCCGCCTGCACCGGCGAAGGGGTAGAATGCCCCCCTTGCGCCGCGATGACCCCATGCACATCGGTCCCATCGAGCTGCCCAACCCCCTGGTCCTGGCCCCCATGGCGGGGGTGACCGACCGCCCCTTCCGCCAGCTGTGCAAGCGGCTGGGGGCGGGTATGGCGGTGTCCGAGATGGTGACCTCCAACTCGCTGCTATATGGTTCCGCCAAGACCCGCCGGCGCGCCGATCACGAGGGTGAGACCGCCCCCATCTCGGTGCAGATCGCCGGTGCCGACCCGCGCATGATGGCCGAGGCGGCCCGCTACAACGTCGATCGCGGGGCGCAGATCATCGACATCAACATGGGCTGTCCGGCCAAGAAGGTGTGCAATGTGATGGCCGGCTCGGCGCTGCTGAAGGACGAGGCGCTAGTGGCGCGCATCCTGGAGGCGGTGGTCGCAGCGGTGCCGGAGGTGCCGGTCACGCTCAAGATCCGCACCGGCTGGGACCGCGCCCACCGCAATGCACTCAACATCCTGCGGATTGCGGAGGAGTCCGGGGTGCAGGCCTTGGCCATCCACGGCCGCACGCGTGCCGATGGTTACTCGGGCGAGGCCGAGTATGACACCATCCGCGCGGTGAAGCAGGCGGCCAGCATCCCCATCATCGCCAACGGCGACATCACCACACCGCAGAAGGCGAAACAGGTGCTGGAGTACACTGGCGCGGACGCCATCATGATCGGCCGTGCCGCCCAGGGGCGGCCGTGGATCTTCCGCGAGGTGGCGCATTACCTCGCCACCGGAGAGGAACTGCCCCCGCCCGAGGTGGCGGAGATCCACGCCCTGCTGCGCGAACACCTGGAGGAACTGTACCGCTTCTACGGCGAGGACACCGGTGTGCGCGTGGCGCGCAAACACATCGCCTGGTATACCCGTGGGCTGGCGGATGCCGCCGCCTTCCGCCACGCCATGAACCGTCTGGACAGCGCACGTGCACAGCTCGCCGCGGTGGACGCCTTCTTCCTGCGCGCCGCCGCACGCCACCGCCGCCTGGCATACGACGACCACCACCCCTGCCAGCGGCTGGCCGCCTGAACTGGGAGGACACACGATGAAACAGTTGGAGGACAACGAACTGGCCGCCTGCGTGCGGCGCGAGCTGGAGCAATACCTCAAGGACCTCGACGGCGAGGCGGCCACGGGCATCTACGACATGGTCATGCGCTGCGTGGAGCGGCCCACCCTGGAGGTGGTGCTCAACCACACCGCCGGCAACCAGAGCCGTGCCGCCGAGATGCTGGGCATCAACCGCAACACGCTCAGGAAGAAGATGCAGCAATACGGCCTCAAATAGTAGAGAGGCGTGAGGCGTCAGGCAGCCCTCCTCACCCCTCACCCCCCAATGATCCGCCGCGCCCTCCTCTCCGTCTCCGACAAGACCGGTCTGATCGAATTCGCCCGTGGCCTCGCCGCACGCGGGGTGGAACTCATCTCCACCGGCGGCACCGCCCAGGCGCTGCGGGCGGCCGGCCTGCCGGTGATCGAAGTGGCCGACTACACCGGCTTTCCCGAGCTGCTGGACGGTCGCGTGAAGACCCTGCACCCCAGGGTGCACGGCGGCATCCTCGCCCGCCGCGACCGGCCCGAGCATGTGACGGCCATGCAGGCGCATGCCATCGCCCCGATCGACCTGGTGTGCGTCAACCTCTACCCCTTCGCGCAGACGGTGGCCCGGCCGGACTGCAGCCTGGAGGAGGCGATCGAGCAGATCGACATCGGCGGCCCCGCCCTGATCCGCTCGGCGGCCAAGAACCACGCCTTCGTCGCCGTCCTGACCGATCCCGCGGACTACCCCCGCGTGCTCGCCGAAATGGAGACGCATGCCGGCGCGGTGAGTGAGGCTACCCGTTTCGCCCTGGCGGTCAAGGCCTTCGCCCACACCGCGGCCTATGATGCCGCCATCGCCAACCACCTGGGCCAGCGGATGACCGCCAGCGAATTTCCGCCTGCCCTCACCCTGCAGTTTCACCACGCGCAAACCCTGCGCTATGGCGAGAATCCGCACCAGGCCGCCGCCTTCTACGTCGAGCCGGGATGGCCGGAGGCGAGCATCGCCACCGCCCGCCAGCTGCAGGGCAAGGCGCTGTCGTTCAACAACATCGCCGATGCTGATGCGGCGCTGGAATGCGTCAAGCAGTTCGACGCCGGGCCGGCCTGCGTCATCGTCAAGCACGCCAACCCCTGTGGCGTCGCCGTCGCGGCGAGCCTGCGCGAGGCCTACGAGCGCGCCTACGCGACCGACCCGGAGAGCGCCTTCGGCGGCATCATCGCCGTCAACGGCACGCTGGACGCCGATACCGCGCGCGCCATCGTCGAGCGCCAGTTCGTCGAGGTGATCGTCGCCCCGGCGGTGGACGCTCAGGCGGCCGCGGTCATCGCCACCAAGCCGAACGTGCGCCTGCTGGCGACCGGGGTCTGGCCAGCCACACCCGCGGCGCGCTGGGACTACAAGCGCGTGGCCGGCGGGCTGCTGGTGCAGCAGGCCGATCTCGCCCTGCACGGGGAGCTGAGGATCGTCAGCCGCCGCGCCCCCACCGAGGCGGAGCTGCGCGATCTGCTGTTCGCCTGGCGGGTGGCCAAGTTCGTCAAGTCCAACGCCATCGTCTATGCCAAGGACGGCAGGACCATAGGCGTGGGCGCCGGGCAGATGAGCCGGGTCAACTCCGCCCGCATCGCCGCCATCAAGGCCGAGCAGGCCGGACTCGCCGTGGCCGGCGCGGTCATGGCCTCAGACGCCTTCTTCCCCTTCCGCGACGGCATCGACGCCGCCGCCGCCGCCGGCATCACCGCCGTGATCCAGCCGGGTGGCAGCCTACGCGACGAAGAGGTGATCGCCGCCGCCGATGAACACGGCATGGCCATGGTCTTCACCGGCATGCGTCATTTCCGGCACTAAGAGAGGGTTGAGGCGTGAGGGGTGATGGGTGAGGGGTTAAAATAGGTGTAACGTCACGAGCATTCCCACAAGGCTGACATGAAACTGCTGGTCATCGGCGCCGGTGGGCGCGAGCATGCGCTTGCCTGGCGCCTGGCGCAAAGCCCGCGCGTGCACAAGGTCTATGTCGCCCCCGGCAACGCCGGTACGGCACGCGAGGAGAAACTGGAAAACCTCGCACTCACCGAGTTCGACGCCCTGATCGATTTCTGCCGGCGCGAGGGGATCGATTTCACCGTGGTGGGGCCGGAGGCGCCGCTTGCCGCCGGCATTGTCGACCGCTTCCGCGCCGCGGGGCTCAAGATTTTCGGGCCCAGCCAGGCCGCCGCCCGGTTGGAGGCCTCCAAGGCGTTCGCCAAGGCCTTCATGCAGCGGTACGGCATCCCCACCGCCGCTTACGCCGAGTTCGACGAGGCCGCCGCGGCCCACGCCTACATCGACGTGCACGGCGCCCCCATCGTGGTGAAGGCCGACGGGCTGGCCGCCGGCAAGGGCGTGGTGGTGGCGGCGAGCCGTGAAGAAGCGCATGCGGCGGTGGAAGCGATGCTCGCCGAGGGCCGGCTGGGTGAGGCCGGCCGGCGCGTGGTGATCGAGGACTGCCTGGACGGCGAGGAGGCGAGCTTCATCGTCATGGTCGATGGCGAACACGTGCTGCCGCTCGCCACCAGCCAGGACCACAAGCGGTTGCTGGAGGGCGACCGCGGGCCCAACACCGGCGGCATGGGGGCCTACTCGCCCGCCCCGCTGGTCACGCCGGAGCTGCACGCGCGCATCCTGCGCGAGGTGATCCGCCCGGCGGTAGCGGGTCTCAAACAGGAAGGCATGCCCTACACCGGTTTCCTCTACGCCGGGCTGATGATCGGCGCGGATGGCTCCCCACGGGTGCTGGAGTTCAACTGCCGGCTGGGCGACCCCGAGACCCAGCCCATCCTGCTGCGGCTCAAGAACGATCTCGCCCAGCTCATCGAGGCCGCGTTGGAGGGGCGGCTGGATCAGGTCGAGGCCGAATGGGACCGCCGCTACGCCCTGGGGGTGGTGCTGGCGGCGGCGGGTTATCCCGAGGCCCCCCGCACCGGCGACCCCATCAGCGGTCTGGACCAGCGTGGGGAGGACTTCCACCTCTTCCACGCCGGCACGGCGGTGCGCGATGGCCAGGTGGTCACCGCCGGCGGCCGGGTGCTCACTGTCACCGCCCTGGGCGACACCATCAAGATCGCCCAGGCGCGCGCCTATGAAGTGGCCGACCACATCGAATTCGCCGGCCGGCAGATGCGCCGCGACATCGGCTGGCGGGCCCTGCAGCGGCGGGCGAACAACCGCAGCCGCGCCTGAGGCGCCGGCGCCCTACCGTGCCCCCTGGTGGCTACCCGGGGGTCATCTGCAGACCATCTGGCCCTGGCTGATCGGCGCCCCGTCCATACCCCTGCGGCGCGAGCGCTGGGAACGCGACGACGGCGATTTCACCGACCTCGACTGGCTGGACGGCCCGACCCAAGCGCCGGTGGTGGTGCTGTTCCACGGGCTGGAGGGCGGCAGCCGCAGCCACTACGCGCGCGCCCTCATGCGTGCCCTGCGGCACATCGGCTGGCGCGGGGTGGTGGCCCATTTTCGCGCCTGCTCGGGCGAACCGAACCGTCTGCCGCGCGCTTACCACGCCGGCGACAGCACCGAGATCGGTGAGATCCTCGCCCACCTACGCCCGCGCGCCGGCCGCGCGCCGCTGTATGCCGTGGGGGTGTCGCTCGGCGGCAACGCCTTGCTCAAATGGCTGGGCGAGGCCGGTGAGGCGGCCCAGGCGGTGGTCGCCCGCGCCGCGGCGGTGTGCGCCCCGCTCGACCTCAGCGCCGCTGGGTACGCCCTCGACCGGGGCCTGAACCGCCTCTACACCTTGCACTTCCTGGCCAGCCTCAAGCCGAAGTTACGGCACAAGCGCCGCACCCTCGCCCCACGGCTCGACCACATCGACCTGAGCGGCATCTGGAGCATGCGCGCCTTCGACGACCGAGTGACCGCCCCCCTGCACGGCTACCGCGACGCCCTCGACTACTGGCGGCGCGCCTCCGCCCGGCCATGGCTCGCGCACATCGCCGTGCCCACCCTGGTGCTCAATGCCCGCAACGACCCCTTCCTGCCCGCCAGCGCACTGCCCAGCGCGACCGAGGCGGCCGCCAGCGTGCGTCTGGAATACCCGCCGGAGGGCGGTCACGTCGGCTTCCTCACCGGCCCCTTTCCGGGCCGTATCGACTGGCTGCCGCGCCGGCTGCTGCGCTACCTCGCCACGGGGGACTGATGCCCTTCGACTTCGACACCCCGATCGACCGCAGCGGCACCGCCACCGTCAAGTACGAACGGCGTGCAGCGCGCTTCGGACAGGCGGACGTGTTGCCGCTGTGGGTGGCGGACATGGACTTCGCCACCCCGCCCTGCGTGGTCTCGGCGCTTACGGCGCGCTGCGCCCATCCCATCTACGGCTATACCATAGTGCCGGAGTCGGCCGTGCAGGCTGTGGCCGACTGGCAGCTGCGCCGCCACGGCTGGTGCATAGACCCCGACTGGGTGCTGATCGGGCCCGGGCTACTGCCCCTGTATGCGGCCTGCATCACCGCCTACACCCGAGCCGGCGAGACCGTGGCGCTGCCCACGCCGGTATACGATCCCCTGTTCGCGATCCCGCAGCGGCTGGACCGACAGGTGCTGCGCCTGCCCCTCATCCAGGCGGGCGGCCTACAGGCGCTGGACGGCGCAAGCTGGGCGCGCATGCTCACGCCCGGCACGCGCCTCCTCGTCCTGTGCAGCCCGCACAACCCCGGTGGCCGGGTATGGCGAACCGAGGAGCTCGCCGCCCTGGGCGAGCTGGCCCAGCGACACGACCTGCTCATCATCAGCGACGAGATCCACGCCGACCTCGTCTATCCCGGCCACCGCCACCAGCCCATCGCCAGCCTGACACCGCAGCTCGCCGCCCGCACCATCACCCTCGGCTCGCCCGGCAAGACCTTCAACACCGCCGGGCTGGCCACCGCTTATGCCATCGTGCCCGACGCCGCGCTGCGCGCCCTGCTGCAGCAGGCGATGCAGGCGCACGGCCTGGAGGGGCCCAACCTGTTCGGCCTCGCGGCCCTGGTCGCGGCCTACCGCGAGGGCGGACCGTGGCTCGAGGCCCTTATCGCCTATCTGCGCGGCAACCGCGACCACACCCTGGCCTGGCTCGCCCAACACCTGCCGCTCGTCCGCCCCCACCCGCCCGAGGCCAGCTTCCTGCTGTGGCTCGATTGCCGCGCCCTGGGCCTGACGGACGACGAGCTCATGCGCCGCCTGGTCGCGGCCGGGCTGGGCCTCACCCCAGGCCGACAGTTCGGCCCCGAGGGCAGCGGCTTCGTGCGGCTCAACTACGCCCTCCCGCGCGCGCGTCTGGACGAGGCCCTCACGCGGCTAGCCATCGCCCTGAAGTGAGCGCACCCTCACATGGCGACTGCGATATTGACGCTGCGTGCATTTCAGGCGTTAGATTGGACAACCACAGGAGTTGCACCATGACCGAGCCTTCCCCGGAAGAACGCGCCCATCTCAACGCCCGCATCCTCGCCCTGGAGACCGAGCACCGCGACCTCGACCGCGCCATCGCGCACCTGATCGACACCGGCTACCCCGATCAGCTCGGCATCCAGCGTCTGAAGAAACGCAAGCTGGCCATCAAGGACGAGATCGAGCGCCTCAAGCTCGCCATGATGCCGGACATGCCGGCCTGAAGCCGGCCGCGGGCCGCAGCGTCCCCTATTCGTTCTCGCCGTAGGGGAAGCGCACGTGGCCGTAGCGGATGGCCAGCACCGCCAGCGCAAGCAGCAGGATCGCGGCCGACACCGCGATCAGATGCTCGAGTTCCATGTTCTTGATGTCCAGCACGATGAAACGCGCCAGGGCGACGATGGCGATGTAGATGGGGAAGCGCACCGGCAGCTTGCCCGAGCGGTAGTACACCCCGACCATGGCGAGGATCTCCAGGTAGAGGAACATCAGCAGCAGGTCGGCCAAGGTGACCGTGCCCGCGTCGATCATCACCCCCACCTCGTGCACACCGGCGACGA
>JANWZL010000014.1 GCA_025054655.1 Thiobacillaceae bacterium
GCGATGGCCAAGTCGCGTGATCTGGGCATGTGCACCTTCGACCAGGCCCTCTACGACCTGTGCGCGGCAGGGCTGGCGGAACCGCAGACCGCCCTGCGCTACGCCGATTCCTACAACGAGTTGCGCCTGATGCTGAAGAACCTGGTCCGCCGCCCGGCCGATGAGGCGCCCACCGGCCTGAGCCTGGCCTGAATCGGCTGCTGCCCACCCCTTGCACTCGGCGAGGGCCGACCCTATAGTGTGGGCGGGAGTCGGCCAGACAGCCGCTGCGCCTGGTCGCGCAGAGGAAAGTCCGGGCTCCACAGGGCAGGGTGCCAGGTAACGCCTGGGCGCAGCAAGGCCGCAAGGCCCCAAGGCGACGGAAAGTGCCACAGAAACCACACCGCCGATGGCCGGCCGCATTCGGTCGGATCAGGCAAGGGTGAAATCGTGCGGTAAGAGCGCACGGCCGCACCGGCAACGGTGGCGGCGGGTAAACCCCACCCGGAGCAAGGCCAAGTAGGCAGGCGTGTCCACGTGACGTCGGCGGCCCGTCGAAGCCTGCGGGTAGGCCGCACGAGGCGGCGGGCGACCGCCGTCCCAGATGAATGGCTGTCCACGACAGAACCCGGCTTATCGGCCGGCTCCCTGCGTTTTCCACGGCTTCGGGGTGTGCCGGCCGCCGTCACCCACCCGCACAGCCGCGCCCGGCCAAGGGCGGGCAAATCCTGAGAAGTCACTTTAATTTCTTCTCATAGCCCTTTTTCCCAATTGGTCTTGAGCGCCCGCTCGGGCGTGCTAAGTCTTTGTTCGTCCGTGAAATTTTTTCGACGCCCTTGACGCTGGCAGAACTGGGGCTCTATAGTGGGTTGAAGTGGTGGAGAGTGGAGGGAAGTGTAGCGGAGTGGTGAGACTCCTCCGCTGCCGCGCCGGCGATGTTCCGTGGGTTCGTGCCTCTGAGCCTGGATGGCAAGGGGAGGTTGGCCATTCCGAGCAAGTACCGCGACGCCCTGCACGAGCGCTGCGGGGGGCGGCTGGTGCTCACCCTCGACCCGGGTCGTTGCATGCTGCTCTACCCTTATCCCGACTGGGAGCCCATCGAGCGTCGGATCATGGAGTTGTCCAGCTTCCACCCCTTAAGCCGCCAGCTGAAGCTGATCCTGGTCGGTTCCGCCACCGACGTGGAGATGGACGCCAGCGGACGCATCCTGGTGCCCGCACCGCTGCGTGAACAGGCGCGCTTGGATAAGGACGTGGTGCTGGTGGGGCAAGGGGCCAAGTTCGAGCTGTGGAACGCGGCCCAGTGGCAGGCCGAATACGACGCCGCCGTCAATTTCACCGCCGCCCTGGAGGAGGCCCGCAACAAGGGGACGCTGCCCGATGAGCTCAGGGACTTCGCGCTGTGAACGCTCTGCATCGGCCGGTGTTGCTGGAGGAGGTCCTGCAGGCCCTGGCCGTGCGCCCGGACGGGGTCTATGTGGACGCGACCTTCGGCCGCGGCGGCCACAGCCGCGCCATCCTCGACCGCCTGGGTCCGGCCGGTCGCCTGTTGGCGCTCGACCGCGACCCGGAGGCGGTGGCCTGCGGGCGCAGTTGGGCCGACCCGCGTTTCACCATCGTGCACGCCCCCTTCAGCGCCTTGATGGCGACCGCACGGGCCCACGGGATTACGGCCGCCGACGGGGTCCTGTTCGACCTGGGCGTGTCCAGCCCGCAGCTGGATGCGCCGGAGCGTGGTTTCAGTTTCCGTTTCGACGCCCCGCTGGACATGCGCATGGATCCGACCCAGGGCATGAGCGCGGCGCAATGGCTGGCGCAGGCCGATGAAGAGGAGATCGCCCGCGTGGTCCGGGACTATGGCGAGGAGCGGTTTGCTCGCGCGATTGCAAGGGCGATTGTCCAGGCGCGCGCGCACGCGCCCATACGCACGACCGGTCAACTCGCGCAGCTGTGTGCGCGGGCCGTGCGCACACGCGAGCGCGGACAACACCCGGCCACGCGCACCTTCCAGGCGCTTCGGATTCACGTTAACCGCGAGCTTGAGGAACTGGATCGGGCGCTGCCGCAGGCGGTGGAGCTGCTCGGGCCGGGGGGGCGTCTGGCGGTGATCAGCTTTCATTCGCTGGAGGACAGGCGGGTGAAGCGCTTTCTCCAAAGCGAGTGTCAGGGGCGCGCGCTGCCGGCCGAGCTGCCGCTCAGGCCACAGGAGCTGCCCATGGGCCGGCTGCGGCTGCTGGGGCGGGCGATGCGGCCCACGGCCGCCGAGGTGGCGGCCAACCCGCGTGCGCGCAGCGCTGTGCTGCGGGTGGCCGAATGGATCGGGGGGGCGGCGTGCGCCTGAGACTCAATCTGATACTGGCCTTGCTTCTGATCGCCTGCGCCCTTGCCGTGGTGGCCGCCCGGCATCAGGCGCGCAAGCTCTACGTGGAGCTGCAGGCCGCGCAGCGCGAGGCGCGCGAGCTGGACATCGAGTGGGGGCGGCTGCTGCTGGAGCAGAGCACCTGGGCCATGCACAGCCGCATCGAGCTGGTGGCGCGCCATCACCTGCACATGGCCGCCCCGGAGCCAGCCCGCATCGTGCTGCTGTCCCCCGCTCAGGTCACGCCGCCATGAAGAGCCTGCGCCTGGCCCCCCGCAACGCCAACCCGCTGCTGCGCCTGGACCTGCAGCGCTGGCGCATGCGGCTCGCGCTCGCCCTGATCTTCGCCGGCTTCGCCCTGCTGGCCCTGCGTGCGGCCCATCTGCAGGTCTGGCAGAACGAGTTCCTCAACAGCCAGGGCGACAAGCGCATCAACCGCGTCATCCCCATCCCCGCCCACCGCGGCATGATCCTCGACCGCCGCGGCGAGCCGCTCGCCATCAGCACACCGGTGGAGTCGGTATGGGTCAACCCGCGCGAGGCGCAGGCCACGCCCGAACAGATCGCGGCCCTGGCCGATCTGCTGGGCGAGGATGCCACCAGCCTGGCGCGCGTCTTCGCCGAGCGGGAGCGCAGCTTCGTGTATCTGAAACGCCAGCTGCCGCCCGACCTGGCGCGACGCTGCCTGGACCTGAACATCAAGGGCGTATACGCGCAGCCGGAGTTTCGCCGCTACTACCCGGCCGGTGACGTGGTGGCCCAGGTGGTGGGCCTGACCAATGTGGAGGACCGCGGCATCGAAGGCCTGGAGGTGCTCTACGACACCTGGCTCGCCGGCGAGCCGGGCCTGCGGCGCGTCATCCGCGACCGCAAGGGCAATGCGGTGGAGGAGCTGGAGCTGATCCGGCTGCCCAAACCGGGCAACAACCTCACCCTGTCGATCAACCTGCAGATCCAATACCTCGCCTACCGGGAGCTCGCCGCCGCGGTCGAGTTGCACCGCGCCCGCGCCGGCTCGGTGGTGGTGCTGGATGCGCGTACGGGGGAGATCCTGGCGCTGGCCACCGTGCCCTCCTTCAACCCCAACAACCGTGCCACCTACAGCCCCGAGCGGGCGCGCAACCGGCCCGCCACCGACGCCTTCGAGCCGGGCTCGACCATCAAACCCTTCCTCATGGCCGCCGCCCTGGACGCCGGCATCATCACCCCCGACACCCGCATCGATACCGGCCAGGGGTACTACTACGTGGGCGACAAGCGCATCACCGACGTGCATCCCAAAGGGGTGCTCAGCATCGCCGAGGCCCTGCAGGTGTCCAGCAACGTGGCCGCGGCGCGCGTGGCGCTGGAGCTGAAGTCGGAGGACTTCTGGCGACTGCTGGCCCAGTCCGGTTTCGGCACCGCACCGGGGGCCGGGTTGCCGGGCGAGGTGGCCGGCCGGCTGCGGCCCTGGCGCACCTGGCGGCCGATCGAGAAGGCGACCCTGGGCTATGGCCACGGCCTGTCGGTGTCGCTGCTGCAACTGGCGCGCGCCTATACCGCCTTCGCCAACGACGGCGTGGTGCCGCCGCTGGCCATCCTCAAGCAGCGTGAGCGGGTGGTGGGGCAGCGGGTGATGTCGGCCAAGACTGCCCGCACGGTACGGGCGATGCTGGAGCGCGTCACCGAGGACGGCGGCACGGCGCCGCTGGCGCGGGTGATGGGCTACCGCGTGGCGGGCAAGACCGGCACCGCCCACAAGCTCGTGGCAGGCGCCTACGCCCCGGACAAATACATCGCCTCCTTCGTGGGACTCGCCCCCGCTTCCGACCCACGCCTGGTGGTGGCGGTGATGATCGACGAGCCGTCGGGCCGGCAGTACTACGGCGGCCTGGTGGCCGCACCGGTGTTCTCGCGCGTGATGGGGGGGGCGCTCAGGCTCATGGCCGTGCCGCCGGACG
This sequence comes from Thiobacillaceae bacterium, assembly GCA_025054655.1. Classification (GTDB taxonomy): domain Bacteria; phylum Pseudomonadota; class Gammaproteobacteria; order Burkholderiales; family Thiobacillaceae; genus JANWZL01. The sequence continues at coordinate 4,279 of JANWZL010000014.1, forward strand.
CCCCCCTGGGGGCGGCCTCCGCTCCGAACGGCCAGGCCCCCGTCATCGGGGAGGACGTATGAGCGCGCACGGCGAGCGACAGCAGCAGGCGGCGGCCCTGTACGAGCGGCTGCGCGCCCTGTGTCCTCAGGCCGCGCACCTGAGCGCCGACAGCCGCCGCATCTCGCCCGGCGACGTCTTCCTCGCCTTCCCCGGCCGCGCCCACGACGCTCGCGCCTTCATCGCTCAGGCGGCGGCGGCCGGGGCCGCCGCGGTGGTGTGGGAGGCGCAAGGTTTCGCCTGGCCGGAGCATGTACACCTGCCCAACCTGCCCGTGCATGGCCTGCGCGCGCTCGCCCCTCTGCTAGCCGCCCGCTGGTACGGCGAGCCGAGCCAGGCGCTGTGGATGAGCGGGGTGACCGGTACCAACGGCAAGACCTCGATCGCGCACTGGCTCGGGCAGTCGCTCGACGCCTGCGGCCGGCGCGCCGCCATCCTCGGCACCCTGGGCAACGGCCTGATCGGCACCCTCGCGCCGGCCAGCCACACCACGCCGGATTGCGTCACTCTGCAGCGGCTGTTGGCCGAATACCGCGCCGCCGGCGCGCAGGCGGTGGCCATGGAGGTCTCCTCGCACGCCTTGGACCAGGGCCGCGTGGAGGGTGTGCACTTCGACGTGGCCATCCTGTCCAACCTCTCGCGCGACCATCTGGATTACCACGGCGACATGGCCACATACGCCGCCGCCAAGGCCAAGCTGTTCGGCTGGCCGGACCTGAAATGGGCGGTGTTGAACCTGGACGACGCGTTCGGCCTGAGCCTGTATGAGCGGCTGCAGGGCAGCCGGGTCGAGCGTCTGGGCTACGGTTTCGCCGCTGGCGAGCTGCGCGCGGCGCAACTGCGGGTGAGCGCGACCGGCCTCGCCTTCCGCGTACACACCCCCTGGGGCAGCGGGGAGGTCGCAAGCCCCGTGCTCGGCGCCTTCAATGCCTACAACCTGCTCGCGGTACTGGGAGGGCTGCTCGCCGCCGGCGTCGATCTGGACACCGCCCTGGCGCGGCTTGCCGAGGTGCGGCCGGTGACCGGGCGCATGCAGACCCTGCGGGCGGACAGCGGCCCCACGGTGGTGGTGGACTATGCCCACACCCCAGATGCCCTCGAGCAGACCCTCAAGGCCTTGCGCGGGCTCACCCGCGGGCGACTGATCTGCGTGTTCGGCGCCGGCGGCGGGCGCGACCGCGGCAAACGCCCGCTCATGGGGGCGGTGGCGGCACAGCTGGCCGACCGCGTCATCGTCACCGCCGACAACCCGCGCAACGAAGACCCGGCCCACATCGCCGCCGACATCCTCGCCGGCATGCCCCCCGGTCAGGACGTCATCCTCGACCGCGCCAGCGCCATCAGGACCGCGGTGCTGGAGGCCGGCGCCGAGGACGTCGTGCTGATCGCCGGCAAGGGGCACGAGACCTACCAGGAAGTGCACGGTGCGCGCCTGCCCTTCTCGGACCTGGAAGTGGCGCGCGCGGCCCTCACACAAAGGAGCTCCCATGCGGCTGCATGAAGCAGCTCGGGCCATCGGGGGTAAGGCCCAGGGGCCCGACGTCGAATTCACACGCGTCGAGACCGACACCCGGCAGCTTGCCCCCGGCTGCCTGTTCGTCGCCCTCAAAGGTGTGCGCTACGACGGCCATGCCTTCATCGACGAAGCGATCGCCAAGGGGGCGGCGGCGGTGATGCGGGAGCGAAGCCACCCCTCACCCCTCACGCCCCACCCCTCACTGCTGGTCGACGACACACGGCTCGCCCTGGGGCGGCTCGCCGCCTGGCATCGCTCGCGGCTACCGGTGGTGATCCTGGCGGTAACCGGCAGCAACGGCAAGACTACGGTCAAGGAGATGAGCGCGGCCATCCTGCGTGCGCATGCGGGCGAGGCGGCGGTGCTCGCCACCGAGGGCAACCTCAACAACGACATCGGCGTGCCACTCACCCTGCTCAGGCTCACCCCCGCACACCGCTACGGGGTGATCGAGATGGGTATGAACCATGCCGGCGAGATCGATTACCTCACCCGTCTGGCACAGCCCGACGCGGCCCTGGTCAACAACGCCCAGCGCGCCCACCTGGAGGGCCTGGGCTCGGTGGAGGCGATCGCCCGCGCCAAGGGCGAGATCTATGCGGGCCTGCGAGCGGATGGGGTGGCACTCATCAACATCGACGATGCGCATGCCGCGCTGTGGCTCGAACTCAACCGCCACCGGCGCGTGCTGCGCTTCGGGCTCACGCGCGCGGCCGACGTGTGGGCGGAGTACGAACTGCTGCCGTTGGGGGCACGGCTCACCCTGCACACCCCCGCCGGGCCGGTCGAGACGCAGATCAACGTGCCGGGGCTGCACAACGTGCGCAACGCCACCGCCGCGGCGGCCGCCGCCGTCGCCCTGTCGGTGCCGCCGGCGGCCATCGCCCAGGGCCTGGCGGCCTACCGGGGGGTGAAGGGGCGGCTGCAGGTGCATCCCTGCATCCTCGGCGCGCGGCTGATCGACGACAGCTACAACGCCAACCCCGATTCGGTCGGGGCGGCGATCGAGGTGCTGGCCCAGCTGCCGGGTCGGCGCATCCTGGTGCTGGGCGACATGGGCGAGCTGGGGCCTGGGGCGGAGGAGCTGCACCGCGAGATCGGCGCGCGTGCGCGCGCCGCCGGCATCGACCGGCTGCTCGCCCTGGGCGAGCTGACCTGCTACGCGGTCGAGGCCTTCGGCGCGGGGGGCATGCATTTCGAACGCATCGAGGAGCTGCTCGCCGAGATCGAGAATGCCCTCGCACCGGAGGTGACGGTGCTAGTCAAGGGCTCGCGCTTCATGCGCATGGAGCGGGTGGTGCAGTCGTTCGTGGAGGAGCGGCAGCTATGCTCCTGATGCTGGCGCAATGGCTGGGGCACGACATCCGCGCCTTCAACGTCTTCCAGTACATCACCCTGCGCGCGGTGCTGGCGGCGCTGACCGCCCTGGCGATCTCCTTCGTCATCGGCCCGTGGATGATCCGGCGGCTGACCGCCCTGAAGATCGGCCAGGCGGTGCGCGACGACGGGCCGCAGACGCATCTGAGCAAGGCCGGCACGCCGACCATGGGCGGGGCCCTGATCCTCATCAGCCTGGCCCTGTCCACCCTGCTGTGGACAGATCTGACCAACACCTATGTGTGGGTGGCGCTGTTCACCCTGGCCGGTTTCGGCGCCATCGGTTGGGTGGACGATTGGCGCAAGGTGGTGGAGAAGAACCCCAAGGGGTTGCCGGCGCGCTGGAAATTTCTGTGGCAATCGGTGGTGGCCCTGCTGGTGGCGGGTTATCTCGCCTATTCCGCCGAGCTGCCCGCCCAGACCGAGCTGATCGTGCCCTTCTTCAAGCAGGTGGTGATGCCCCTGGGCGCGGCGGGCTTCGTGCTGCTGGCCTATTTCGTCATCGTCGGCACCAGCAACGCGGTCAACCTGACCGACGGGGCCGACGGGCTGGCCATCCTGCCCACGGTCATGGTGGCCGGCGCCTTGGGGGTGTTCGCCTACGTGGCCGGACATGCGGTGTTCGCCAAATACCTCGGCCTGCCTTACATCCCAGGCGCAGGCGAGCTGACCATCTTCTGCGCGGCGCTGGTGGGGGCGGGCCTGGCCTTTCTGTGGTTCAACGCCTATCCGGCCGAGGTGTTCATGGGCGACGTGGGCGCGCTCGCACTGGGCGCGGTGCTGGGCGTGGTGGCGGTGATCGTGCGGCAGGAGATCGTGCTGTTCATCATGGGCGGGGTGTTCGTGCTGGAGACCATCTCGGTCATGCTGCAGGTGGGGTCCTACAAACTGCGGCGCAAGCGCATCTTCCTCATGGCCCCGTTGCACCACCACTTCGAACTGAAGGGCTGGAAGGAGACCCAGGTGGTGGTGCGCTTCTGGATCATCAGCATCGTGCTGGTGCTCATCGGCCTGTCCACCTTGAAACTGCGGTGAGGGGTGAGGCGTGAGGCATGAGGCTGTGAATTACGCAGGGCGCAGGGCGCTGGTGGTGGGGCTGGGCGATACGGGGCTCGCCTGCGTGCGCTGGTTGCTCCGGCATGGGGCGCAGCTGCGCGCGGTGGATACCCGCGCACAGGCCCCGCACGCCGAGCGGCTGCGCACCGAGCATCCCGAGGTGGCCATCACCCTGGGCCCGCTCGACGCGAGCGATTTCGCCTGGGCGGACCTGATCGTGGTGAGCCCCGGCGTGCCGCTCACCACCCCCGAGATCGCGCAGGCGGCCGCCGCCGGGAAAGAGGTGGTAGGCGACGTGGAGCTGTTCGCCCGCGCCCTGGCACAGCTCGCCCCCCTCTCGCCTCACCCCTCACGCATCCTGGCGATCACCGGCAGCAATGGCAAGAGCACCGTCACCGCGCTCACCGGCCACCTCTGCCGCCAGGCCGGCAAGTCCACCGTGGTAGCCGGCAACATCGGCTATCCGGTGCTGGACGCCCTGAGCGCCGCCGAGGCGGCCGGCAGCCTGCCCGAGGTGTGGGTGCTGGAGCTGTCCAGCTTCCAGCTCGAGTCCACCGCCAGCCTCGCCCCGGACGCGGCGACGGTGCTGAACCTGAGCGAGGACCACATGGACCGCTACGCCGGCATGGCCGAGTATGCGGCGGCCAAGGCGCGCATCTTTGGCCCGCTCACCTCACCCCTCGCACCCGACGCCGTTGCGCCCCTGCGCACCCAGGTGCTCAACCGCGACGACCCCCTGGTGATGAAGATGGTCAGGCCCGGTTGGCGGCTGTGGACCTTCGGCCTCGGGCTCGGTCTGCATGCGGGTGAATGGGGGCTGACCGAACGCGGCCACGAGAAGTGGCTGGCCGAGGGCACCCAGCCGCTGCTGCCGTTGAGCGAACTGCCGCTCGTGGGCCTGCACAACGCCGCCAATGCCCTGGCGGCGCTGGCGCTGGCGCGGGCGATCGACCTGCCCTACGCGCCCCTGCTGGAGGGGCTCGCCACCTTCGAGGGGCTGCCGCACCGCGTGCAGAAGGTGGCCGAGATCGACGGGGTGGTGTGGTACGACGATTCCAAGGGCACCAACGTGGGCGCCACGGTGGCGGCGCTCACCGGCCTCGACCGCCCGGTGGTGCTGATCGCCGGCGGCGACGGCAAGGGGCAGGACTTCAGCCCCTTGCGCGAGGCGATGGGCCGGGTGCGTTGCGTGATCCTCATCGGCCGCGACGCCGCGCGCATCGAGGCGGCCATCGCCGGGGCGGCGCGCTGTCTGCACGCCGGCAGTCTGGAGGAGGCGGTGACGCTCGCCCATGCCGAGGCTAGGGCCGGTGACGCCGTGCTGTTGTCGCCGGCCTGTGCCAGCTTCGACATGTTCCGCAATTACGTGCATCGGGCCGAGGTCTATGTGGCCGCCGTACGCGCCCTCAGCAGCCCGACCCACAGCGGAGGGCGCGATGTTCCATAACGCGGCGACCCAGCGCTCCGCCCTCACCCCTTACGACACCGGGCTGCTGTGGGCGGCCTTCACGCTGCTGGGTCTCGGGCTGGTCATGGTGTACTCCGCCTCGGTGGCCATCGCCGAGGCCATGCATGGCAACCCGCAGCACTACCTCCTGCGCCATGCCCTCTATCTCATCCTCGGCCTGGCGCTGGCCTACGCCGCCGCGCAGGTCCCCAGCCGTCATTGGCAGCGGCTGGCGCCCACGCTGTTCCTGTTGGGGGTGTTGCTGCTGGTGCTGGTCCTGATCCCGGGCATAGGCTACGAGGTCAAGGGGGCGCAGCGCTGGATCCCCCTGGGGCCATTGGGCAACCTGCAGCCCTCGGAACTGGTCAAGCTGGCCGTGGTGCTGTACGCGGCCGACTACACGGTGCGCAAGGCCGCCTTCATGGACAGCGTGCGCAAGGGCTTCCTGCCCATGTTCGCGGTGATGCTGGCGGTGGGCACGCTGCTGCTGCTGCAGCCCGATTTCGGCGCCTTCGCCGTGATCGTGGCCATCGCCCTAGGCGTGCTGTTCCTCGGCGGCCTCAACTGGCGGCTGTTCGTCGGCCTGGTGCTGCTGCTGGCGGTGGGTTTCGTGCTGCTGATCTACCTGTCGCCCTACCGTATGGCGCGGGTGGCCGGTTATCTCAACCCCTGGGAGGACCCGCTCGGCAAGGGCTACCAGCTCACCCACGCCCTGATCGCCTTTGGGCGCGGCGAACTGACCGGCGTGGGGCTGGGCGACAGCGTGGAGAAGCTGCATTACCTGCCCGAGGCGCACAACGACTTCCTGCTCGCCGTGATCGGCGAGGAGCTGGGCCTCATCGGGGTGCTCGCGGTCATCGCCCTTTTCGCCTGGTTGGTCTGGCGCGCCTTCTCCATCGGCTGGCAGGCGGCGCTGATGGAGCGCAACTTCGCCGCCCTGGTCGCCCAGGGCATCGGTGTGTGGCTCGGGGCCCAGGCCTTCATCAACATGGGCGCCAACCTGGGCCTGCTGCCCACCAAGGGGCTCACGCTGCCGCTGATGAGCTACGGCGGCTCGGGGCTGGTGGCCAACTGCCTGGCCCTGGGGCTGCTGGTGCGTATCGACTACGAAAACCGCCGGCTGATGCGGGGCAAGGCGGCGTGAGGCGGGAAGGGCAGAGGGGAGAAGACCATGGGGAACGGGAAACGCGGCAGGGTTGGCGGGTCGATGGGACTGGCGCAGCGCGGGCGCGCCCCTCAGCCCTTTCGCCTCACCCCTCACGCCTCCCCCCTCCCCCCGCACGCCTTACCCCTCACCCCTCACCCCTTACCTCCCTGGAGGTGCCGGTCATGAACCGTACCGCCTTGATCATGGCCGGTGGCACGGGGGGGCATGTCTATCCCGCCCTGGCGGTGGCGCGCCATCTGCGCGCGGTGGGTTGGCGGGTGGTGTGGCTCGCCACGCGCACGGGGCTGGAGGCACGGGTCGTACCCCAGGAGGGGTTTGCGGTCGAATGGTTGAGTTTCGCGGCGGTGCGCGGCAAGGGGCCGCTCAAGCTGGCCCTGCTGCCGTTGCGGCTGCTGATCGCTTTTGTCCAGAGCGTGCGCGCCATCCTGCGCCAGCGGCCGGACGTGGCCCTGGGGCTGGGCGGTTATCCCTCCTTCCCCGGCGGCATGATGGCCGTGCTGCTCAACCGGCCGCTGGCCATCCACGAACAGAACGCGGTGGCGGGTCTGGCCAACCGGGTGCTCGCTTGTCTGGCCGACCGCGTGCTGCTGGGGCTGCCCGGCGCCTTCGGCCGGGACCGCGACCGGCCCATCCCCTGCGGACGGGTACACACCGAATGGGTGGGCAATCCGGTGCGGCCCGAGATCGCCGCCCTGCCTGCACCCGCGACGCGCTATGGCGCGCGCGAGGGGCGGCTGAGGTTGCTGGTGGTGGGCGGCAGCCTGGGGGCGCAGGCCCTCAACGAACGCCTGCCACAGGCCCTGGCGCGGCTCGCCCCCGAGGTCCGGCCCGAGGTGTATCACCAGGCCGGCCGCGGCAAGCTGCAGGCGCTGGAGCAGGCCTATGCCGCCGCCGGTGTCGAGGCCCGGTGTACGGAATTCATCGACGACATGGCGGCGGCCTATGCCTGGGCCGATCTGGTCATCTGCCGCGCGGGGGCCTCCACCGTGGCGGAGATCGCCGCCGCCGGCGTGGCCGCCCTGTTCGTGCCCTATCCGCATGCGGTAGACGACCACCAGAGCGCCAACGCCCGCTTCCTGGCCGATGCCGGCGCGGCCTGGCTCATCCCGCAGCAGGACCTGGGCCCCGAGGCCCTGGCCGACTGGCTGGCCGCACGCTCCCGCGCCGAGCTGCTCGAACGGGCCATCAAGGCGCGCGGCCTGGCCAAGCCGGAGGCCACCGCGCAGGTGGCCGCCGTGCTCGCGGAGCTCGCCCGATGAAGCACAAGGTGCACCACATCCATTTCGTCGGCATCGGCGGGGCGGGCATGAGCGGCATCGCCGAGGTCCTGCTCAACCTCGGTTACGCCGTCTCCGGCAGCGACCTCGCCGACAACGCCGCCACCCGCCGGCTGGCCGCCCTGGGCGCGCGCATCCACCGCGGCCACGCCGCCGAACACATCCAGGGTGCGGACGTGCTGGTGACCTCCACCGCCGTGCCGGCCGACAACCCCGAGGTGGTCGCCGCCCGCGCCGCACGCATCCCGGTGGTGCCGCGGGCGATGATGCTGGCGGAGCTGATGCGCTTCAAACAGGGCATCGCGGTGGCCGGCACGCATGGCAAGACCACCACCACCAGCCTGATCGCCAGCGTGCTGTCGGAGGCGGGCTGCGACCCCACCTTCGTCATCGGCGGCAAGCTCATCGCCGCCGGGGCCAACGCGCGCCTGGGTCAGGGCGAGTACCTGGTGGCGGAGGCGGACGAGTCGGACGCCTCCTTCCTGCACCTCACCCCCGTCATCGCCGTGGTCACCAACATCGACCAGGACCACATGGACACTTACGGCCACGACCTCGAGCGCCTCAGGACCGCCTTCGTCGAATTCGTCCACCGCCTGCCCTTCTGGGGCATGGCCGTGCTGTGTGCCGAGGACGCCGGGGTGCGCGCCATCCTGCCACGCGTGGACCGGCCGGTGATGACCTACGGCTTCAGCGGCGACTGCGCCATCCAGGCCGTGCAGGTGCGTGCCGAAGGCGGCGGCATGCGCTTCACCGCCCTGCGCAACGGCGAGCGTGCCGCCATCGAGGTGCAGCTCAATCTGCCCGGCCGCCACAACGTCTTGAACGCACTCGCCGCCATCGCCGTGGCCTGGGAGCTACAGCTGCCGGATGCGGCCGTACAGCGGGCGTTGGCCGCCTTCCGCGGGGTGGGTCGGCGTTTCCAGCGCCACGGTGAGCTGCGCCTGCCGGACGGGCGGCGCTTTTGTCTGATCGACGACTATGGCCACCATCCCGTGGAGATGGCGGCCACCCTGGAGGCGGCGCGCAGCGCCTATGCCGGGCGCCGGCTGGTGCTCGTCTTCCAGCCGCATCGCTACACGCGCACGCGCGACCTGTTCGAGGACTTCGTGCAGGTGCTCTCGCAAGTGGATGCCCTGCTGCTGACCGAGGTCTATCCGGCCGGCGAGGCGCCCATCGTCGCCGCCGATGGCCGTTCGCTCGCGCGCGCGGTGCGCGTGGCCGGGCGGGTAGAGCCGGTGTTCGTGCCCGAACTGGAGGCGCTGCCGCAGGCCCTGCTCGACTGCGTGCGCGACGGCGACGTGGTGCTGGTGATGGGCGCGGGCTCCATCGGCAGCCTGCCGCAGCAGCTGCTCACCCTGGGCGAGCCAGTGGGAGAGGGGACATGACCCTGGGCGAGCTGGAGCGCCGCATCCCGGGCCTGCGCGGTGAGCTCGCCTTCCGCGTGGACATGTCCCGCCATGTCTCCTGGCGCGCGGGCGGGCCGGTCGAGCGGCTCTACGTGCCGGCGGACCTGCAGGACCTGGCCGTCTTCCTGAAGACCCTGGAACCCGGTGAGCCCATCCTCTTCGTCGGTCTGGGCAGTAACCTGCTCATCCGCGACGGCGGCTTCCACGGCACCGTGATCCTCACCCACAAGGCGCTCGGCGCCTTGAGGCTGGAGAGCCGGCGCCAGGGCACCGCCTGGGGTGGGCAGGACCCCGGGCGCTTCGGCGTGATCTTTGCCGAGGCCGGGGTGGCGAGCCCCAAGGTGGCGCGCTTCGCCGCCCGCCACGACCTGGTGGGGGCGGAGTTTCTGGCCGGCATCCCGGGTACGGTGGGCGGCGCACTGGCCATGAACGCCGGCTGCTATGGCCATGAGACCTGGGAGATCGTGGTCCAGGTGCTCACCATAGACCGGCAGGGGCAAGTGCACACCCGGCAGCCGCGCGATTACCGCGTCGGCTACCGGCAGGTGGCCGCTGGTGAGCAGCGCGAGGAATGGTTCGTCGCCGCCTGGTTCCTGCTCCCCCGCGGCGACGGCGAGGCCGCGCGGGTACGCATCAAGGAGTTGCTGGCCCGACGGGTCGCCAGCCAGCCGCTCCATCAACCCAACGCCGGCAGTGTGTTCCGCAACCCGCCCGGGGACTTCGCCGCGCGCCTGATCGAGGCCTGCGGGCTCAAGGGCCTGCGCATCGGCGGCGCCCAGGTGTCGGACAAGCATGCCAACTTCATCGTCAACCTGGGCGGTGCCACGGCGGAGGACATCGAACGGCTGATCGAACAGGTCGAGCTGACGGTCGAGGCGCGCACGGGTGTGCGCCTGGAGCGCGAGGTGCGCATCGTGGGTGAACGGGTGTGAAGGCGATGGACAGGATCGATATCCGGGCCTTAGGCCGGGTCGGCGTGGTCATGGGCGGGCGGTCTGCCGAGCGCGAGATCTCGCTCAAAAGCGGCGCGGCGGTGCTGGCGGCGCTCGAACGCCAAGGGGTGGACGTGCACGCGTTCGATCCGGCCGAACAGGGCATCGCCGCCCTGGAGCGGGCTGGCTTCGACCGCGTGTTCGTCATCCTGCACGGGCGCGGCGGCGAGGACGGCACCCTGCAGGGGGCGTTGGAACTGATGCGCATCCCCTACACCGGCAGCGGGGTATTGGCCAGCGCCCTGGGCATGGACAAATGGCGCTGCAAACTCGCCTGGCAAGGGGCGGGGCTGCCGGTGCCGGACTATCGCCTGCTCACGCCGGGCAGCGATTTCGCCGCGGTGGAGCAGGCGCTAGGGCTGCCGCTGTTCGTCAAGCCGGCCTGCGAGGGCTCCAGCGTGGGGGTGAGCAAGGTGAAGCGACCGGGCGATCTGCAGGCGGCGTACGAGGCCGCCGCGCGCCACGACCGCCTGGTGCTGGCCGAGCGCTACGTCGCCGGGGGCGAATACACCGTGGCCATCCTCGGCGAGGGCGAGGCGGCCGAGGCCCTGCCGGTCATCCGCATCGAACCGGCCACCGAGTTCTACGACTACGAGGCCAAGTACTTCCGCGACGACACCCGTTATCTGTGCCCTTGTGGTCTGCCCGCCGCGGAGGAGGCGCACATGCAGCGGCTGGCGCTTGCCGCCTATCGCGTGCTGGGCTGTCGCGGCTGGGCGCGGGTGGACATCCTGCGCGACGAGGTGGCCGGGCCGCTGCTGCTGGAGATCAACACCGCGCCCGGCATGACCGACCACAGCCTCGTGCCCATGGCCGCCCGTGCGGCCGGTATCGGCTTCGACGAGCTGTGCTTGCGCATCCTCGCCAGCGCCCGATTGGATACATGAGGCGAGCATGTGGGACGACCCGCAGCGTCTGGACCGCCTGAGCCTGTGGCTGCTCATCGCCACCGGGGTGTTCGCCGGCGTGGTGCTCACCCGCCACCTGACCGAGCGCCTCCTGCCCCTGCGCGAGGTGACCGTGTTGGGCGCACGCCAGGCCGACACCCGCCAGGCCGTGCCGGCAGTGGTGCGCAGCCTCAGGGGCGGTTTTTTCACCCTGGACCTGGAGGCCGTGCGGCAGCGCTTCGAGGGCCTGCCCTGGGTGCGCACGGCCACGGTGCGCCGCATCTGGCCCGACCGCCTGACGGTGGAGCTGAGCGAGCACGTGCCGGTGGCGGCGTGGAACGGGCGGCAGATGCTGGACGTCAACGGCGTGCTGTTCCCGGTGCGGCCCTGGGCGGGCCTGCCGCGCATCCACGCCCCCGAGGGCAGCCAGCGGCTGGTAGCGCGGCGGCTAGCGGAGTTCCAGGCCCTGCTCGCCCCCGCCGGCTGGCGCATCGACGCCCTGCAGCTGAGCCCGCGTGGGGCCTGGCGGCTGACCGTCGAGGCGCCGGCCGACGGCGGCGACGTGGCCGCGCCCGCCCGCGTGCGCCTGGAGCTGGGACGGGAGCGGCTCATCGAGCGCATCCGCCGCTTCGTCGCCTTCTATCCATCGGCCGCCGCCCGTCTCGGTCGGCTCACCGAGATCGACCTGCGCTACCCCAACGGCTTCGCGGCACGTCTGCAGAAGCCAGAGGACAACGGCCAGCGGACTGGCCGCAATGGACTGCGGACCGAGGAGCGAGGACGGCGTATGGCGCGGCAGCTGCATCTGTTCACACTGGAGTCACAAACGATCTGACATGCGCGAGAACAAGGATCTGATCGTCGGCCTGGACATCGGCACCTCCAAGATCGTGGCGCTGGTGGCCGAGGTCACCCCCGAGGGGGGGATCAACATCGTCGGCATGGGCTCAGCCCCCTCGCGCGGCCTGAAAAAAGGCGTGGTGGTCAACATCGAGACCACCGTGGCCGCCATCCAGCGTGCGCTGGAAGAGGCCGAGTTGATGGCCAACTGCAAGATCACCCAGGTCTACGCCGGCATCAGCGGCAGCCACGTGCGCTCGCTCAACTCGCACGGCATGGTGCCCATCCGCGACCGCGAGGTCACCCAGGCCGACATCGAGCGGGTGATCGAGACGGCGCGGGCGGTCAACATCTCCGCCGACCAGCAGATCCTGCACGTGCTGCCGCAGGAGTTCATCATCGACGGCCAGGAGGGGGTGCGCGAGCCGCAAGGCATGAGCGGCGTGCGCCTGGAGGTGAAGGTGCACATCGTCACTGGGGCGGTCTCGGCGGCGCAGAACATCGTCAAGTGTGTGCGTCGCTGCGGCCTGGAGGTCAGGGACCTGATCCTGCAGCCGCTCGCCTCGGCCCTGGCCGTGCTCAACGACGACGAGAAGGACCTCGGCGTGTGCCTGGTGGACATCGGCCACGGCACCACCGACATCGCCGTGTTCACGCGCGGGGCCATCCAGCACACGGCGGTGATCCCCATCGCCGGCGAGCAGATCACCAACGACATCGCCATGACCCTGCGCACCCCCACGCGCGAGGCCGAGGACCTGAAGATCCGCCATGGTGTGGCCCTACGCCAGCTCGCCCCGCGCGACATGATCGAGGTGCCCGGCATCGGCGAGCGCAGCTCGCGCATGCTGTCCATCCAGACCCTGTCCGAGGTGATCGAACCGCGCGTGGAGGAGCTCTACAGCCTGATCCAGGCGGAACTGCGGCGTAGCGGCTTCGAGGAGCAGATCTCCTCCGGCCTGGTGCTCACCGGCGGCTCCAGCGGCATGCGGGGCATGGTGGAGCTGGCCGAGGAGGTGTTCCACATGCCGGTGCGCGTGGGGGTGCCGGACTACATCGGCGGGCTGTCGGAGCGGGTGCGCAACCCGCGCTACGCCACCAGCGTGGGCCTGCTGCTCGCCGGCCTGGAGAAGCACGAGGTGGAGCAAGCCGGCCGGCTGCAGGGGGCGGGGTTCAAACAGGTGTTCGAGCGGATGAAGGCATGGTTTCAGCAGAACTTCTAAGGATGAGTGGTCAGTGGGTGCGGATCGGGGGCTCGCTGCAGCCGGCTGATCGTCTTTTTCACATGGTTTTCATGCGTTATGAGGAGGTGTGACATGTTGTTCGAACTGGAAGACGTACAGACCCAGGATGCCGTCATCAAGGTGGTGGGCGTGGGCGGCTGCGGTGGTAACGCGGTGGACCACATGATCGCCAAGGGCATGACCGGGGTCGAATTCATCGCCATCAACACCGACGCCCAGGCCCTGCGCAGAAACCGCGCACCGGTGCAGCTACAGATCGGCACGAGCGCCACCAAGGGCCTGGGCGCCGGCGGCAAACCCGAGGTCGGGCGCGAGGCGGCGCTGGAGGACCGCGAGCGCATCGCCGAGCTGATCGACGGGGCCGACATGCTGTTCATCGCCGCCGGCATGGGCGGCGGCACCGGCACCGGGGCTGCCCCAGTGGTGGCGGAGGTGGCCAAGGATCTGGGCATCCTGGCCGTTGCGGTGGTGACCAAGCCGTTCGCCTTCGAGCAGGCCAAGCGCGCGCGGGCGGCCGAGCAGGGGCTGAAGGCCCTGTCCGAGCACGTGGACTCCCTGATCGTCATCCCCAACGAGAAGTTGAGGGAGGTGCTGGGCGGGCGCACCAAGCTCACCGACGCCTTCGCCGCCGCCAACGACGTGCTGTATTCGGCCGTGGCCGGCATCGCCGAGATCATCAGCAACCCGGGCATGATCAACGTGGACTTCGCCGACGTGCGCACGGTCATGAGCGAGGTCGGCATGGCCATGATGGGCTCGGCCATGGCCCAAGGCGAGGGGCGTGCCCGCCAGGCCGCCGAGGCGGCGGTCAAGAGCCCGCTGCTGGAGAACGTCGATCTGCGCGGCGCGCGCGGCGTGGTGGTGAACATCACCTCCGACGACAGCCTGACCCTGGACGAGTACTACGAGGTGATGGAGACTATTAAGGGCTTCACCGCCGAGGAGGCCACCGTCATCGTCGGCACCGCCCTCGACCCCGCCCTCGGCGACGCCATCCGCGTGACCATGGTCGCCACCGGCCTGGGCAACCCGGTCGCCAAGCCCCAGGTCAAACCGACCGTAGTGGTGCAGAACACCGCGATGCTGGGCACCGGCACCGACGGGCTGCCCGCCGGCGGGCTGCGCAGCTTCGACGCCGCCACCGATTACGACATCCCCACCAGTTTCCGCGTCAACCCCCGCCGCCACGCGGCCGCGCTCGACGCGGCCGCCGCCCAGGGCATCGACACCCTCGACATCCCGGCCTTCCTGCGCAAGCAGGCGGATTGACGTTCAGGGATCGGGTATGGCATGGGCGGGTGAGTGATCGTGGCAGGCGTGACCCGCGTTCGACAACCAGGCAGGCACCCGCGCGGCCGGCGGCCCGCAAACGCGGGGATCGCCTCTGTGCAGGGTTAGAATGGGGCCATGATCCGACAACGCACCATCAAAACCCTCATACGCACCACGGGGGTCGGGCTGCACACCGGCTGCAAGGTCGAGCTCGTCCTGCGCCCTGCCCAGCCCGACACCGGCATCGTCTTCCACCGGCTGGACGTGGAGCCGCCAGTGGACATCCCGGTGGCCCCCGAGCGGGTGACCGACACCCGGCTGTGTTCCACCATCGAGCGGGGTGGGGTGAAGATCGCCACGGTCGAGCACCTCATGAGCGCGCTGGCCGGTCTGGGGGTGGACAACATCCACATCGACCTCAGCGGGCCCGAGGTCCCCATCCTCGACGGCTCCGCCGCACCCTTCGTCTATCTGCTCCAGTCGGCCGGGCTGCAGGAGCAGGAGGCGCTCAAACGCTACATCCGCGTGAAAAGGACGGTGCGGGTCGAAGATGGCGACAAGTGGGCCGAGCTCAGCCCGCACGAGGGCTTCCGGCTGAGCTTTCGCATCGACTTCGATCACCCCGTGCTCGCCCGCTCGGCGCGCGCGGTCAGCATCGATTTCGCCCAGCACGCCTACGTCAAGGAACTCAGCCGTGCGCGCACCTTCGGCTTCATGCGCGACGTCGAGCATCTGCGCAGCGTAGGCCTGGCCCGTGGCGGCACGCTCGACAACGCCGTGGTCATGGACGATTACCGGGTGCTCAACGAGGAAGGCCTGCGCTACGCCGACGAATTCGTCAAACACAAGGTGCTGGACGCCATCGGCGACCTCTACCTGGCCGGCCACCCCCTGATCGGCGCCTACGCCGCCTATAAATCCGGCCATGGCCTCAACAACCGCCTGCTGCGCGCCCTGATCGCCGACAACTCCGCCTGGGAGTGGGCGGTCTTCCCCGAGGCCGCCGCCACCCCGCGCGCCATCCTGAACCTGCATCCACTGCCCACTTGATGCCCGCCCTGCGCATCCTGGTCATCGCCTGCGCACTGACGGTCATCATCGCCCTGCTTGGCTACGCCGCCAGCCGCGACCGGCGCTGGCTCAGGCTGGCGGGCTACGCGTTCAAGGGCGGTGTGGCCATCGCGGCGGCGATCCTGCTGTTGACGTTGGCAAGCCGACTGTTGCCGGTTTGATTGCGGCCGCGCCGCAGACGCCGGTTCAGTTCGCGGGCCAGCGGCCCAGCGTGGCCTCGTCGCGCGCCGCCGGCTCCCGTGTGGCGCAACACGGGCAGGCGGGATCGCGTTTCAAGCGCACCTCGCGGCATTGGGCGTGGAGGGCGTCGTACAGCAGCAGCCGGCCGCTGAGGCTCGCGCCCGCGCCGGTGAGCAGTTTTATCGCCTCCGCCGCCTGCAGCGCACCGATCACACCCACCAGGGGGGCGAAGACGCCGAACTGGGCGCAGCGCATCTCCTCCTCGGCGACCTGTGGCGGGAAGAGGCAGGCATAGCAGGGGGCCTGCACCCGGCGCAGGTCGAACACACACACCTGGCCGTCGAAGCGCACGGCCGCACCGGAGACGAGCGGGCGGCGGTGGGCCACACAGGCGGCGTTGACGGCATGGCGGGTGGCGAAGTTGTCGCTGCAATCGAGCACCAGGTCGGCGCCGGCGACCGCCGTGCGCAGCGCCTCGCCTTCGAGCCGCATGGGCAGGACCTGCACCTTCACCTCGGGGTTCATGGCCTGCATGCGTCGGGCGGCGGAACGGGCCTTGTTCTCGCCCAGGCTCGCCATGTCGTGGGCGATCTGGCGCTGCAGGTTGGTCAGCTCCACCGCATCACCATCGGCTAGCGAGATGCGCCCCACCCCGGCGGCGGCAAGGTAGAGGGCAGCGGCCGAGCCGAGGCCACCGGCGCCGACGATGAGGGCGTGGGCGGCGAGCAGCCGCTCCTGACCGGCCACCCCAAGCTCATCGAGCAGGATGTGGCGGGAGTAGCGCAGCAGTTGCTGATCGTTCATGGGGTGCGGAAAGGGGACCAGACCGGGCGGTCTACGGGCTGCCCTGGCGCAAGCCCCCAGCGGTGAGGGAGACCCTGCGGCCCAGGTTGCACAGCGACGGCCGCGGGCGATCCGGGACCGGGGGTACGCGGGATCAGTCCGTGCGAAAGACGTCCTCCAGCGCAGCTGCCTGCAGAAGGTTCTCCGCCCAGCGCTCCAACTGCGCGCGCGTGGCCGACCGCAGCCGCTGCTGGGTCGCCTCGTCCAGCGGGCCGAAGCGCCGGGTGAGCAGGCGCGCGAGCAACAGGGCCTCGCCTTCCTGCAACCCTTGCTGCAACCCCTGCTCCAGTCCCTGCTGCAGTCCCTCCAGACGGCCCTGTTCCAACCCCTGCCGCTTCCACTGCTCGGTCCATTCCTCCACAGTCTCGGCCAACATCGTCTCGATCTCCTTCAGCTCCCCGACCTCCGGGATGTCCTGGCCCGGCATCAGCCGCCGCAGCACCACCCGGTTGATCCATACCGTGAACGCCCGCCGCAGGCTCGCCTGCTCCGGCGCACGCAGCCGCGCCGCCAACCGGGACACCGCCTGCCGCAGCTGCTGCGGATAGCGGCTGGTCTCCAGCCGGATGATGTCCGCCACCACATTGTCCTCGGCCAGCGCCTGCGGCTCGTAGGCGCACGCCTCCAGTACATGATAGCGTTGATTGGGCCTATAGGACGCAAGACCCGCCGGCACTGGCTCGATCAGCTCCGCCAGCTCGCGCACCGCCGTCCAGCGCCGGCCGCCGTTGTAGAGCACGAGCGGAAACACCGCCGGCAGACGATCACCGGTTTTGACCTCGCCGGCACGGATGAGGTCCTGATACAACAGCCCCACATACACCAGCATGCGCAGCGCCATCCAGGGATCCACGCGGCTTTGGAATTCGATCAGCAGATAGACATACAGCCAGCGGCTGCGCAGACGCACGCGCCAGATGACGTCGTCCTCGCGCGCCCGTAGGTCCTCGGCCACGAAGCTCGCATTGACCCGCTGCAGGGTGGAGAAATCGAGCTCCCCCACCCAGTCCTCGGCGATGAAGCCGCGCAGCAGGTCCTCCACCACCTGCGGGTGGGCAAACAGCAGCTTGTAGCCGGTGTCGTGCGAATTGGACGGCATGGCGCTCACATCCGCACACCATCACCCATCCGCCACACCACCCACCCCCTTACCCAGCCCGCTTCTATCGCTCTTTTCCCTCTTCCCATTTCCCCCTCCCCACCTCCATGCCCATCATTTGTACTGCCTCCATTCCTGCGGTGTATCGTCGTGGTCGCCATGCGGGCGACGGGACCACACCTCGACGTGGGGTTTGTAGTTCTTGGTGCTCAGCTCGGGCTCGCGCAGGTTTTCGCGCTGCACGCGCTCGACGTGGTAGATGAGGGCGCGCTTGAGCTTGAGCAGCAGGCTCACCTCCAGGTGGAAACCCTGCGCCGTGAGCCAACCCTCCAACGCCTCCAGGCAGTGGTCGTTGAGGTCGTAGTGCACGGTGAGCGCACGCTCGCCGCTGCGCTGCACGACAAGCCGCGGCAGCGCCGTGAGCAGGGCGTGCGCCCGCTCGATCTGCGCAGGCGGCGTGGGGTGGAAGACGATCTCGCGCTGCTTGACGGTGTCGGCGGCTGGCGTCATGCGGCGCACCCGCGGCGACGATATCCTCAGCGCGTCTGCAGCAGGTTGAGCCCCTTGAGCAGGATGAGCGCCTGATTGAGCTGGTAGTCGTTGCGCGCGAACACGTCGCGCGTCTCGCCCTTGTCGGCCGGCTTGTCCGGCGTCTTATCGGCCTTGTCGTCGCGTGTCCTGTCGTCCTTCGGGGTCTTGTCCGTCCTAGCCGGCTCGTCCTTGCTGTTGGACAGGTGGCGGGTGAGATCGGCCTCGCGCACGGCGAGCCCGCTGCCGCCCTCGGCCGCAGTGACCGTGCCTTCCTCGACCGTGATGTCGGGGACGATCCCCTTGGCCTGGATGGAGCGGCCGCTGGGCGTGTAATAGCGGGCGGTGGTCAGCTTGATGGCCGCGCCGTTGTTCAGCGGCAGGATGGTCTGCACCGAGCCCTTGCCGAAGGTCTGCGTGCCCAGCACCAGCGCGCGCTTGTGGTCTTGCAGGGCGCCGGCGACGATCTCCGAGGCGGAGGCCGAGCCGCCGTTGACCAGCACCACCAGCGGGGCGCTCTTCGCCCAGGCCGGCAGGCGCGCCAGATAATCCTTGTCACCCGTGCGCAGATAATGCTCGCGCGCATTGGTCAGGCGCATGCGCGCCTCCTCCGTGCGCCCGTCGGTGTAGACGATGAGTTCGCCCGGCTTGATGAAGGCGCCCGCCACGCCCACCGCGGTGTTGAGCAGCCCCCCTGGGTTGTTGCGCAGGTCGAGCACCAGTCCCTTGAGCGGCCCCTTGTTCTGCGCCTCCAGCTCACGCAAGGCTTCCACCAGTAAGGGGCCGGTCTGCTCCTGGAACTGGGTGATGCGCAGATAGCCGTAGCCGGGTTCGATCAGCTGGTGTTTGACGCTCCTGATCTTGATCACCGCGCGTGTGAGGGTGACCACGATGGGCTTGTTCTCGCCCTTGCGCAGGATGGTCAAGGTGATCGAGGTGCCCGGTTTGCCGCGCATGCGCTTGACCGCCTCGTTCAGCGTCATGCCCTTCACCGGCGTCTCGTCCAGTTTGATGATCAGGTCACCGCTGCGGATGCCGGCCCGGTGGGCGGGGGTGTCCTCGATGGGGGCGATCACCTTGACGAAGCCGTCCTCCATGCCGACCTCGATGCCCAAGCCGCCGAACTCGCCCTGGGTACCGACCTGCAGCTCCTTGAAGGCCTCCGGATCGAGGTAGGCCGAGTGCGGGTCGAGCCCGGAGAGCATGCCGTTGATCGCCTCGGTGAGCAGCTTCTTGTCGTCTACCGGCTCGACGTAGTCGCTCTTGATCTTGCCGAAGATCTCGGTGAAGGCGCGCAGATCCTCCACCGGCAGGCCTTCGCGCTCGCGCTGGGCCACCGCCGGGAAATTGAGGGTGAGCGCGGCGCCCAGGGCCGCGCCCAAGAGGATCAAGCCCAGTTGCTTGAGTCTGCCCAATCCCATCATCACGTCAACCACATCAGCCGCGATCGGCCGACGGGCCGCTCCGGACCCAGCTCAAGGGGTCGAAGGGTCGGCCCTGACGGCGCAGTTCGAAATACAACCCGGTCTGCTCTTGGCCGCCGGTGTTACCCACTGTGGCGATGACATCGCCGGCACGCACGGGTTCCCCCACCTGCTTATACAGGGTTTCGGCGTTGCTGTACAGGCTGAGATAGCCGCCGCCGTGATCGAGGATCAGGAGGTTGCCGAAGCCGCGCAGCCAGTCGGCGAAGACCACGCGCCCGCTGGCCACCGCCCGCACCTCGCGCCCTGCGGGGGCACGGATGAACAACCCTTTCCAACTCGGACCCCCACCCTCCCTGGGCTGGCCGAAGCGAGCGATGATCTCGCCGGCCACGGGCAGCGCCAGCCGCCCCTGCAGCCGAGCAAAGTCGATGCCGGCCACACGGGCGTCGGCCACCTCGGTGATGGTCTGGGCGGGGGCGGCCGGCGGGGCCGGTGCGGACGGCCTCTTGGGCGCAGGGGCGGGCCGTGCGTTCAAGCGCGCCAGCCGCTCGACCAGACGGGCGAGCCGGCGTTCGTCCTGCACTAGGGTGCCGACCTCGCGGCGTTGCCGGCTGATCTGGGCGGAGAGCTTGTCGAGCAGGGCCTGGCGCGCGCGCTTGTCCGCCTCCAGCTCGCCTTTGAGCCGGAGCTGCTCGCTGCGCGCCTGCGCCAGCTGCGCCTTGCGCTCCTGGGTCTGCGCCTGCAGCGCCTGCAGACGGGCGAGCGTGGCGCGGTAGTCGCGCATGGCCGCCTGCCGCGCCCGCGCCAGGTAGCGCAGATGGGTAAGCCGGCGGGCGACCTCGGCCGGGTTCTCGCCGCTGAGCAACAGGCGCAGGGCATCGGCTTCACCCTGCTGGTGCCGCGCGCGCAGCAGGGCGGCGAGGGCTTGGCGCTGGGCATCGAGCTCGGCACGGGTGTGTGCGCTTTGCGCGGCGAGCTGGGCCAGCTCGCGGTCCAAGGCGCGAATGCGCACCTGCAGGCCGTGCAGGCTGCGGTTGACGGCAGAGATGCGCTGCTCGGACTGCTTCAGGGCGTCGGCCGCCTCGCTGCGCTCGCCGGCGGCCTGTTCGATCTCGCGCTGCAGGCGCTCGATGCGTGCGCGCAGGTCCTTCAGTTCCTGCTGCTTGCCGACCAGGCTGCCGAAGGCCTGGGTGGCCAGCACGAGCAGCAGGACGAGGCGCAGCCGCCGGGACACTACACCTGACCGCCGCGGTTGCCGCCGCCCCTGGGCCTGCCGCTCATGTCGCCTCGTCTGCGAAGCTCACCAGGGGGTGACCGGTCATCTCCATGGGCTGCGGCAGGCCCATCATCTTGAGCAGGGTGGGGGCGATGTCCTCCAGGGCCCCGTCGGCGGCCACCCGCGCCGGTCGTCCGACGTAGATGAGGGGCACCAGATTGGTGGTGTGGGCCGTGTGCGGCTGACCCGCGGCCTCGTCCAGCATGCACTCGGCATTGCCATGGTCAGCGGTGATCAGCACCTCGCCGCCGATGGCCAGCATGGCCGGCACCACGCGCCCCAGGCAGCGGTCGACCGCCTCGATCGCCCGACGTGCCGCGTCCAGGTCACCCGTATGGCCGACCATGTCGGCGTTGGCGTAGTTGCAGACGATGGCGTCGAAACGGCGCGAGGCGATGGCCTCGAGAAGCCGGTCGGTGACCTCGTAGGCGCTCATCTCGGGCTTGAGGTCATAGGTGGCCACGTGTGGCGAGGGCACCATGATGCGCTCCTCGCCGGGAAAGACGGTCTCCACCCCGCCGTTGAAGAAGTAGGTCACGTGTGGGTATTTCTCCGTCTCGGCGATGCGCAGCTGACGCAGGCCCAGGCTGGCGATGTATTCGCCGAAACTGTTGCGGATGCGCTCGGGCGGGAAGGCCACCAGCACGTCGAACTCCTCGCTGTAGCTGGTGAGCGTGCAATAGGCCGACAGCCGGGGCACGAAGTCGCGTTCGAACTCGGCGAAGTCGGCGGCGACGAAGGCCCGCGTGAGCTGGCGGGCGCGGTCGGAACGGAAGTTCATGAACACGATGGCGTCGCCGTCGTGCATGCGCACGGGGGCGCCGTCGGCGCCGAGGATGGCGGTGGGTTTGACGAACTCGTCGGTCTCACCGCGGGCATAGGCCGCCGCGAGCCCCTCCAGGGCGCTCGCCGCGGTGTACTCGCCGCGGCCGAGGACGACCAGGTCGTAGGCCTTTTTCACCCGCGGCCAGCGGCGGTCGCGGTCCATGGCGTAGTAGCGGCCGACGAGAGAGGCGATGCGCCCGCGCCCGAGCTGGTCCATTCTATCCTGCAGGCGGCGCAGATAGACCTCGGCGCACTTGGGCGGGGTGTCGCGCCCGTCCAGGAAGGCGTGCACGTACA
The DNA here is from genome assembly GCA_025054655.1 of Thiobacillaceae bacterium. Taxonomy (GTDB): domain Bacteria; phylum Pseudomonadota; class Gammaproteobacteria; order Burkholderiales; family Thiobacillaceae; genus JANWZL01. The sequence goes on from JANWZL010000014.1 coordinate 26,349, forward strand.
GCCGCTCGACCCCCGCACGCGCGGCCAGCTCCAGCATGGCGTGGATGTGGGTCTCATGGCTGTGCACCCCGCCGTCGGACAACAGGCCGAAGATGTGCAAGGCGCCGCCGGCGGCCTGCACCCGACGGATCACCTCCTGCATGGCCGGGTTGTCGTAAAAGTGGCCGGACTGGATGGCCAGGTCGATGCGTGTGAAGTCCTGATAGACCACGCGGCCGGCGCCGATGTTGAGGTGGCCGACCTCGGAATTGCCCATCTGCCCGCTGGGCAGGCCGACGGCGGACTCCGAGGCATGGATGAGGGTGTGCGGGTGCTCGCGCCACAGCCGGTCCCAGTTGGGCTTGTGGGCCAGGGCGATGGCATTGTACGCCGTATCCTCGCGGTAGCCGAAGCCGTCGAGGATGATGAGTAGTACAGGGGTGACGCTGGGTGGCATCAGTATATTTTATCCGATTCTGGACCCGCTTTAAATCGCTATATCACTATATTTGGATACACGTTGCGCAGTGCCCTCTGTTGCAGTATGTTTGCACCGCTTGCCGGGCAGGGGATGGACATGATCTCCAGTGAACTGATCGAGAAGGACGAACACATCGAGCAGGCCTCGAGGGCGCTCAAGGCGATGTCGCACCCGCTGCGCCTGAAGATCCTGTGCATCCTGGGCGAGCGCGAGGTGAGCGTGCAGGAGATCGTCGACAGCGTGGGCACCTCGCAGAGCAACATCTCGCAACACCTGGCCATCCTGCGCGACAAGGGGGTGTTGCGCACACGCAAGGACGCCAACCGCGTCTATTACCGCGTCAGCGACACCCGCACCCTGCAGCTGATCAGCATGATGCGCGACGTCTTCTGCGGCTTCAGCAAGCCCTGAGTGCAGGCAAGCCGCGATTGATGGTTGCATAAATATTTTTGATAATGTATATTAGCCGTTACTGATATACGCCGCCCCGCTCAGACTGCGTCCACGCATCCCGGTATGATGCGTCGTACGGTCGTGGGTGGCGCTGTACGGCGGCCGCGAGCCCGCCCCTGCCCGCGCACGGGGGCGCATTCGTCGATACCCCGGCTGCATCGCGCCGATCGGGATTCGCGCCGCGTGTCATGCAAAGGAGTACGGGTATGACCTTGTCCGCAGTGCATCGGTTCCTGCCGGTGCTCGCCCTGGCCCTGGCCGCCTCGACCGCGGCGGCCCAAGGCGTGGACTTCCGCCAGAGTGTAGAACTGGCGCTCAAGCAGAATCCGCAACTGGCCGTCACGCGTAGCCGCATCGAGCAGGCCCAAGCCGCCCTGCGCGAGGCCGAAGCGGGCCGGCTACCTCGGCTGAACCTGAGCCTCACCGCCACCCACACCAACGACCCGCTCGCGGCCTTCGGCCTCAAGCTCGCCCAGGAGCGGATCACGGCGGCGGACTTCAACCCCGTGCGGCTGAACGATCCCAAGTCCATAAATAATCTGAATACCCGTGTGGAGCTGCTGTGGCCGCTGTACACCGGCGGCCAGGTGGACAGCGCCCTGGCGCAGGCGCGCGCCCTCATCGAGGCGGCCCAGGCGGGCGACGCGGCGGCGCGCCAGCAGCTGATCGAACAGGTGCTCGCCGCCTACCAGGGGGTGCATGCGGCACGGGCGCAAGTGCGCGTGGCCGAGCAGTCAGTGGCGGCGGCCGAGGAGCACGTGCGGGTGGCGCAGCGGTTGCACCAGCAGGGTATGGCGCTCAAGAGCGATGTGCTCTCCGCCCGCGTCCAGCTCGAAGAGGCCCGGCTGCGCCTGGCGGAGGCGAACAATGGCGTGGCGGCGGCGCTCGATCGCCTGAAACTGGTCACCGGCCGTGCGCTCGATGAGCCGCTCGAGGTGGGCCCGCCGGTGATGCCGACGCTGCTGGCCGGCAGCGAACAGGAACTGCGCCGCCAGGCCCTGACGGCACATGCGGAGATCGCCGCCCTGCGCCGTCAGATCGAGGCGGCGGCGGCGGCGGCCGCCGCTGCGCGCGCCGCGCGGCGCCCGCAGGTGAGCCTGATGCTGCGCCAGGACTGGAACGACAAAGGCATCGGGCTGGATGCCAGCAGTCAGACCGCAGCGGCGGTGCTCAACTGGACGGCCTTCGACGGCGAGGCCACCCGTGCACGGGTGGACCGGGCCGAGGCCGCCCGGCTGGAGCTCACCGCCCGCCTGCGCCAAGCCGAGGACGCCATCGGGGCGCAGGTGGCGGAGGCGCGCCGGCGGGCACTGGAGGCCGAGGCGCGCGTGAGCGCGCGCGAGCTGGCGGTGGAGCTGGCCGAGGAGTCGCTGCGCTTGGTCAGGAAACGCTACGAAAACGCCATGGGCACCATGTTGGAGCTCGTCTCCGCGCAGGCCCAGCTCGACCGCGCCCGCTCCGAGCTGGTGGTGGCGCGCTACGAGCTCGTCCTGCAGCGCGCCGCACTCATGCGCGCCGTGGGGGTGTTGGAGGCCGATCGCATCTGAGGACGACAGCATGAAGAGCACACAATTCAAACCGCTACTGATCCTGTTCACGCTGGCGACCCTGGCCTCGTCCCTGAGCGGATGCGGCCGGGACGACAAGGGTGGGGAGCCGGCGCAGTCGGTCCGCAGCGTCCAGGCGCGACTGGAGGCCGTGGCGCCGACCGAGCTGCCTGTCTACCACGCCGCGCCGGCCACGGTGGTGGCGCGCAGCCGCGTCGAGGTGGCCTCGCGGCTGATGGGCTACATCCGCGACATCCCGGTGGCGGAGGGCCAGGCGGTGCGGCGCGGACAGCGCCTGTTCACGGTCGACCCGCTCGACGTCGAGGGTCAGGTTGAACAAGCGCGTGCAGCCGTGAGTCAGGCCGAGGAGGCCTGGCGGGACGCGGTCGCCGACCACGATCGCTACGCCAACCTGCTCAAGGAGGAGGTCGTCACCCGCCAGCAGTACGACAAAGCAAAGCTCGCCCGCGACTTGGCGGCGGCGCGGCTTGCCCAGGCGCGCGCGCAACTGGCCACGGCCTACGGGCAGATGCGCTACGCCACGGTGACCGCGCCGATCGACGGCGTAGTCACGCGCAAGCTGGCCGATCGCGGCGACCTGGCGAGCCCCGCCCAGCCCGTACTCACATTGGAGTCCACCGGCCCCATGCAGGTCGAGACCCAGGTGCCCGAGGCGGTGCTGGCCGGCTTGCAGCCCGGCCGCACGGTCATGGTGGAGATCGACGGCCGGCCGGGGCCGGTCGAGGCGCGGGTGAGCCGCATCTCGCCCGCGGCCGACCCGGTCAGCCGCACCTTCCTGGTCAAGCTGGACGTAGCCGCCGACGGCCTCAAAAGCGGCAGCTTCGCCCGCGTTCTGTTCCCGCAGGGCAGCCGTCAGGCGCTCACCGTGCCGGTGCAGGCGCTCGTCACCCGCGCCGGCATCGAGGGGGTGTTCGTGGTCGATGCCCAGGGCCTGGCGCATTTCCGCATGGTGCGTACGGGCGAGCGGCGCGAGGGCCGGGTGGAGATCCAGGCCGGGCTCGCCGCCGGCGAGCGCGTGGTGGTGGAGGGCGCCGAACGGCTGGAAAACGGCGTCCGTGTGAGCGGCTGAGGCGCGTGGGGCAGGGGCGGATATGACCGACACCAGACACGAAGGGCAGGCCGGGCTCAACATCGCCGGGCGGCTGGCGGCGGCCTTTCTCGAATCCAAGATCACGCCGCTGCTGATCCTGTTCCTGTTCATGATCGGGGCGCTCGCCCTGGTCATGACGCCGCGCGAGTACAACCCGCAGATCGTGGTGCCGGCGGCCAACATCATCGTGGCCAAGCCCGGGGCGGGGGTGGAGGAGGTGGCGAACCTCATCGTCAAACCGCTCGAGCGCATCATGAACGCGCAGTCGGGCGTGGACCACACCTTCGGCTTCGCCACCAACGACTACGGCGTGGTGACGGTGCAGTTCGAGGTCGGTCAGGACCAGGAGGACAGCCTGGTCAAGCTGTACAACCAGCTCATGCAGAACATGGACCGCATCCCGCCCGGGGCCATGCAGCCGGTGGTCAAACCGATCGATGTGGACGACGTGCCCATCCTCACCCTCACCCTCAGTTCGCGGGTGTACGACGACGTGTTCCTGCGCGAGCTGGCGCACCGACTGCTGGAACACCTGCGCAGCGTGCCCGGCGTGTCCTTCTCGCAGGTGGTGGGCGGGCGGCCGCGTGCGGTCAACGTGTGGATCGACCCGCAGCGGCTGGAGGCGGCGCGGCTGACGCTGGACCAGCTCGATCGGGCGCTGCGCGGGGTGAACGCGGCCGCACCGCTGGGCGAGATGGTGACCGACAACCGGGTACAACCCCTGCGGCTGGCCAATTTCCTCGGCTCGGCGCGGGAGGTGGGCGAGATCGTGGTCGGGGTGAACGCCGGCCGGCCGGTGTACCTGAGGGACGTCGCCCAGATCGAGGACGCCGGCTTGGAGATCGAGGAGACCTCCTGGATCGCACGCCGCGGGGAGTCCGGGCCGGCCCCCGCGGTGACCATCGCCATCGCCAAGAAGGCCGGTACCAACGGGGTGACCGTGGCGCGTGCGGTGTTGGACAAGCTGGAGACCCTCAAGCGCCACACCCTGCCGCAAGGGGTGGAGGTGACGGTGACCCGCGACGACGGCGAGCGGGCCAACGCGGCCGTGAACCTGCTGGTAGAGCACCTGGGCATCGCCATCGTCACCGTGGTGCTGCTCATGTGGTGGTTCCTCGGCTGGCGCGAGGCGGCCATCGTCACCATGACCATCCCGCTGATCCTGTTCATCGTGCTGGCGGTGGGCTATCTGTTCGGCCAGACCATCAACCGCATCACCCTGTTCGCCCTCATCCTCGCCTTAGGCTTGCTGGTGGACGACTCCATCGTGGTGATCGAGAACATCCACCGCCACTTGCACCACGGCAAGGAGAAGCTGAAGGACTTCGGCCGCACCCTGATCCTGGCCACCAACGAGATCGGCAACCCCACCAACGTGGCCACCCTGGCGGTGATGCTCGCCTTCATCCCCATGGCCTTCGTCACCGGCATGATGGGCCCGTTCATGCGCCCCATCCCCATCAACGTGCCGGTGGCCATGCTCGCCTCGCTGTTCATCGCCTACTCGGTCGTGCCCTGGGCGGCGCGCCGCATGCTCAAAGGCACGGCGTTCAAGGCGCTGCAGGACACCCCCAGCCTGGAGGAGAAGGACCAGCAGGCGGGCGACCCGCTGCGGCGCATGTATCTGGCCGTCATCCGCCCGCTCATGGCCAGCCGCGGCAAGCGCAACCTGTTTTTCCTGGTGGTGGTACTGCTGCTCGTCGGGGCCATGCTCATGCCCGCCTGGCAGTTCATCCGCCCACAGGGCCTGAACGGGCCGCTCTCACCGCTGGGGGTGGAACTGAAGATGCTGCCGCACGACAACACCAACACCCTGTTGATACAGATCGACATGCCGGCAGGCACGGCGCTCGCCGCCACCGACCGGGTCGCGCGTGAGGTCGGTGCGGTGCTGGCGCGCCACCCCGAGGTCATCGATCATCAGGCCTTCGTCGGCATGCCCGCACCGATCGACTTTGCCGCCCTGGTGCGCGGCGACCTGCTCAAGCGCGGCGCCCACTTCGCCCAGATCCGGGTCAACTTCACCGACAAACACGACCGCTCGGTCTCCTCGCACGACATCGCCTATACGCTCAACGAGCAGTTGCAGGCGGTGCGTCAACGCCACCCGCAGGCCAAGATCAAGATCTACGAGACCCCGCCGGGCCCGCCGGTGCCCTCGCAGGTGCTGGCCGAGCTGTACGGCCCGGACTACGAGCGGCTGCGCGCGGCGGCGGCCGAGGTCAATGCCGCCTTCCGCTCGATCTACGGCCTGATCAACGTGGACGACACGGTAGGGGCCGACGTCGTTGGCTACGACGTGCGGGTGGACGCCGAGAAGGCCATGCTGGCCGGGGTCGCCCCGGCGCAGGTGGCGGAGCTGTTGCGACAGTACGTCGCCGGCCATAGCATCGGCACCCTGCACGTGGACCAGGCGCGCGAGCCGATCGAGATCCGCGTGCGACTGCCGCGCGCGGCGCGCGCCCACGCGCACAGCCTGCTCGACCTGCGGGTGAGCAACGCCCACGGGGCACAGATCCCCTTGGCGCAGATCGCGCGCGTGCAGCAGGTGACCGAGGCCAAACCCATCTACGGCCGCGACCTGCACCCCATGGTCATGGTCGGCGGCGAAATGATCACATCGAGCCCCGTCTACGCCGTGCTCGCCCTCGACCAGATGCTCGACGAGCAGCGCCTGGAAAAGAGCGGGGTCACCTTCACCACCGGCAACCTGGGCTTCACCGAGGCCCAGCCGGAAGATGTGGTCGGATACACCCTGCTGTGGGGCGGCGAGATGCGGCTCACCTTAGACGTCTTCCGCGACCTGGGCAGCGCCTTCATCGTCGCCTTGGTGCTGATCTACCTGCTGCTGACGGGCTATTACAAGTCCTTCGGGCTGCCCATCGTGGTCATGGGTGCCATCCCGCTCACCCTGGTGGGGGTCTTCCCCGGCCATTGGCTCATGGGCCAGGCCTTCACCGCCACCTCGATGATCGGGGTGATCGCGCTCGCTGGCATCGTGGTGCGCAACTCGCTGCTGCTGATCGATTTCATCCTCGACTACCGCGCCCGCGGCTACAGCCTCGAGGAGGCGGTGATGGAGGCCGGTGCGGTACGGCTGCGGCCCATCCTGCTCACGGCGCTCGCCATCATCCTCGCCTCCGCCATCATGGTCACCGACCCGGTGTTCGGAGGCCTGGCCATCTCGCTCATCTTCGGCACCTTCGCCTCGACGGCGCTCACCCTGGTGGTGATCCCGCTCATCTACTACCTGTGGCAGCGCCGGGCGCAACCGCAGGCGGCCTGACCGGTCTTACGTCGTTGTCTTTTCTGTGAAAGGAGTGCAGTCATGACCATCGAACGCATCGTCCGCATCGTTGCCGGCTTCTTCATCCTGTTGTCGCTGGTGCTGGCCCACGTCCTGGGGCAGGTGGACCTGGCGCAGATGTCCTGGCTGTGGTTCACCGCCTTCGTCGGGCTCAACCTGTTCCAGTCCGGCTTCACCAACATCTGCCCGCTGGTGACCATCCTCAAAAAGCTGGGCTTCAAGGAGGCCAGCGCAACCTGCGCAGCTGAGCGATAATCGCGCGCGTCGAGCTCACCTGCCGGACTCAGCAGACACACATGGGTCACGCCCTATCCAAGCCGCAGCACTACACCTACGCCGACTACTGCACGTGGCCGGAGGATGAGCGCTGCGAGCTGATCGACGGCGTGGCCTATGCCATGGCCCCGGCCCCCACGCGCAGCCATCAGCTGTGTGTAGTCGAGCTCAGCCGCCAGGTGGCCACCGCGCTGAAGGGTGGACCCTGCCAGGTCTTCGTCGCCCCATTCGACGTGCGGCTGCCGCATGCGGACGAGGCCGACGAGCGGGTGGACACGGTGGTGCAGCCCGACGTGCTGGCGGTGTGCGATGCCAGCAAGGTGGACGAGCGCGGGGTGCGCGGT
>JANWZL010000041.1 GCA_025054655.1 Thiobacillaceae bacterium
CTGCAACGACTACTCCGTCGGCATCGAGCTGGAGGGCACGGACCACACCCCTTACACCGAGGCGCAATACGCCACCCTCGACCGGTTGCTGGCGCTGCTGCGCGCGGCCTACCCGATCGAGGCGGTGGTAGGCCACAGCGAGATCGCCCCCGGGCGCAAGACCGACCCTGGCCCCGCCTTCGACTGGGGGCGATTACCGGCGGACCTCAGGCAGTCATCACCTGCATCTGGCTACCCAGGCGGATGATGCGGTTGGCCTCGTCCACGTACACCAGCCGCGGGGCGTAGGACGCGAGCTCCGCTTCGTCGTAGTCAGCATAGCTGGCGATGATCAGCACGTCGCCCACGGCCGCCTTGCGGGCGGCCGCGCCGTTGACGCTGATCACGCCGCTTGCGCGCGGGGCGGCGATAGCATAGGTGGCGAAGCGCTCGCCGTTCATGACGTTGTACACCTCGATGCGCTCGTAGGCGCGGATGTCGGCCGCCACCAGGAGCTCCGCGTCGATGGCGCAAGAGCCCTCGTACTCAAGCTCCGCAGCGGTCACCCGCACGCGGTGCAGTTTGGATTTGAGCAGGGTACGCCGCATGATCCCAGGGGTCGGCAAGACATCGATACCATATTTTAACCCGGATCGGCCGGCTTCCGCGCCTTCACCCACTCCACGGGCGGTCAAGGCGCGGTGTTGGCCGCGACGATGGGGTGTAGGAGCGGCGTATGCCGCGACGAGACATAGGAACCCTTGTCGCTTGCGTCGCTCCCAGCTTTGGAACCATGGTCGCGACTTGCGTCGCTCCTACTTTCGTCGCTCCTACCTGTGCCTGGGCGTTGCCGGCAAGGGGCTCAGGGCAGGCTGAGCTCCAGATTGTCGATCAGCCTGGTCTGCCCCAAGCGGGCGGCGGCCAGCACCACCAGGTCCCGCTCATGCGGCTGTGGGGCGAGCAGGGTGGCCTGGCTGCGGATGCTCACGTAATCGACCTGCCAGTCGTGGGCGACGAGCGACTGCCGGGCGGCCGCCTCCAACTCGGCGAGGTCGGCCTCTCCCGCCGCCAGCCGCGCCCCGATCCATTGTAGCACCCGATACAGCCGCGGCGCCTCGGCGCGTTGCTCCGGGCTGAGATAGGCATTGCGCGAGGATAGGGCCAGCCCGTCGGCCGCCCGCACGGTCTCGCCGGCCAGGATGTCGATGGGCAGGTTCAACTGCCGCACCATGGCGCGGATGAGGAAGAGCTGTTGGTAGTCCTTCTTGCCGAACACCGCCACCGCCGGCCGCACGAGGTTGAACAGCTTCAACACCACCGTGCACACCCCGGCGAAGTGGCCGGGCCGGAAGGCGCCGCACAGCTCGTCGGCCAGCGGCGGCTGGACCATGAAGCGCTGGGGTTCGGGATAGAGCTCCTGCACCGCCGGGGCGAAGACGAGCTCGACCCCTTCCCGCTCGAGCAGGGCGCAGTCCGCCGCCAGCGTGCGCGGATAACGCGCGTAATCCTCGTCCGGCCCGAACTGCAGGGGGTTGACGAACACGCTCACCACCACCGGCCGACCGGTGGCCCGCGCCTGACGCGTGAGGGCGAGGTGGCCCTCATGCAGGTTGCCCATGGTCGGGACGAACACGGGTGGCGTCAGGCCGTCCAGGCACTGGCGCAGTTCGGACACGGTCTGCACGAGCCGCATATTCAGAGGCAATGTTCGGGCCCGGGAAAGGTGCCTGTGCGCACCGCCTCGGCATAGGCGGCGATGGCCGCCTCCAGCGAGGGGGCGCCGGTGAGGAAGTCGCGCGCGAAACGCGGCGGACTGGGCGTGAGGCCCAGCACGTCGTGCAGCACCAACACCTGCCCGCCGCAGTGCGGGCCAGCGCCGATGCCTATGGTGGGGATGGCGAGCCGTCGGGTCACCTCCTGCGCCAGTTGGGCCGGGATGCTCTCCAGCACCAGCAGCTGGGCCCCTGCCTCGGCGAGCCGTTCCGCATCCTCCAGCAGCCGCTCGGCCGCGGGCGGATCCCGTCCTTGGGGGGCATAGCCCGTGCGGTTGACCGACTGCGGCATGAGGCCCAGGTGACCGCAGACCGGAATTCCACGCTCGACCAGAAAACGGACCGTGGCGGCCATCACCTGGCCGCCCTCCAGTTTGACCATGTTGGCCCCGGCCGCGAGCAGTCGCGCCGCCGAGTCGAAGGCCTGCGATGCGGAGCCCTGGTAGCTGCCGAAGGGCAGGTCGGCGAGGATCAACCCCTCGCCTGCCGCCCCGCGCGCCACCGCCGCGGTGTGATAGACCATCTGCTCCAGGGTGACCGGCAGGGTGCTGGCATGGCCCTGGACGGTCATGCCGAGGGAATCGCCCACCAGCAGGATGTCGATGCCGCAGCGCACCATCAGGCGCGCGAAACTGGCGTCGTAACAGGTCAGCGCGACCAGTTTCTCGCCGCGTGCGGCCTTGGCCAGCAGCTTCGGCAGATACATCAGGCCCCCCGGTTGAAGAACTCGCGCGCCCCGCGCATGTCATGTATGCGGCGCACCAGCAGCTCGAAATCCTCCGCACGGCCGACGAAATCGAGGTGCTCGCTGTTGACGATCAGCACGGGGGCCGCCTCGTAATGATAGAAGAAACGGGCATAGGCCTCCGACAGGGCGGTGAGATAGTCCAGATCGATGCCCCGCTCGTAGCTGCGGCCGCGCTGGCGTACCCGCTCGAGCAGGGTGGCGGGCGGGGCCTGCAGGTAGATCACCAGATCCGGCGCCGGTGGCCGCGGCGCCAGATCCGCCCAAATCTTCTGATAGAGCCGGAACTCCGCCTCGTCCAGGGTGAGCCGCGCGAACAGCGGGTCCTTGTCCGGTAGGAAGTCGGCCACGTGGGCGCGACGGAACAGATCGCCCTGGATGAGCACGCGCATCTGCTCGTGGCGGGCGAGCAGGAAGGCGAGCTGGGTGGGCAGGGCATAGCGGCGGCGGTCCTCGTAGAAACGGGGCAGGAAGGGGTTTTGCTCGGGTGCCTCCAGCAGCGGCTCGGCGTCGAACAGCTGAGCGAGCTTCAGCGCCAGGCTGGTCTTGCCGGCGCCGATGGGCCCCTCCACCGCGATGTAGCGGTAGCGCTCGGGCGTCATCCGGGCACGACCGCCCGTCGGTCGAGCTCGGGCAGTTGCAGCAGGTCGCCCGTGTCCACCGTGGCGAGCAGATCAATGACGCGGCCATGGCCGGGGACGATGGCCTGTGGGGCTATCCGCGCCAGCGGCAGCAGGACGAAACCGCGCGTGTGCATGCGCGGGTGTGGCAGCGTCAGGCCCGGTTCGTCCATCACTAGGCCGTCGAACAGCAACAGATCCAGATCCAGCGTGCGCGGGGCGTTCTTCTGCAGACGCTGGCGACCGTGCCGGGCCTCGATGGCCAGGCAGTGCGCGAGCAGGGCGCGCGGGGTGAGCCGGGTGGCCAGCCTGGCCACGGCGTTGACATAATCCGGTTGGGCCGGCCCGCCCACCGGCCGGCTGCGGTATAGCGGCGAGCGCGCCGTCAGGCGGGTGAGCGGCAGGCCGGCCAGCTCGTCCAGGGCCTGCAGGATCTGGCGCACGGGGTCGCCCAGGTTGGCGCCCAGCGCGACATAGGCATCGACCGGTGCGTGCATGGCATCAGCCCGCCAGCGCCGGTGCAGGCTCGGCCGCCGCCGCCCGCCGCCGGCGGCGGCGGCGCCTACGCCCGCCCTGGCCTTGTGCCGGCAGCAGCATCTGTGCCCGGGTGGCCTCGTCGGCGTCCTGGAAGCGCGTCCACCAGTCGGCCAGCTCCTGCGGGGCATCTCCGCCGCGGGCGCGGATGACGAGGAAGTCGTAGCCGGCGCGAAAGCGCGGATGCGCTAGCAGCCGCAACGGCCGCGCCCCACTGCGCTGCTCGAAACGCGGCTGCAGTTGCCACACCTCCTTGATCATGCCGTCGAGCCGGCGCGGGAAGGCGAAGCGCTCGCGCTGCGCCGTGAGGGTGTCCTCCATGGCCGCATGCATGGCCGGGTGGTTGGGCTCGCCGGCCTCGATACGGCGCCGCCAGGCGGCCTGGAAGTCGAACCACAGCAGCGCCGCCAACAGGAAGGCGGGCGAGGCATTCTGCCCGCGCCGCACCCGCTCGTCCGTATCGTGCAAGGCCGCGTGCAGGAAGGCCTGGCGCGCGGGATCGTCGAGGATGGCGTCGAGCATGGGCAGGATGCCGTGGTGCAGGCCCTCCGCCCGCAGCTGCCGCACCCCCCGCTCGGCATGGCCCGACAGCAGCAGCTTCATCATCTCGTCGTACAGCCGTGCCGCCGGAATGCGCGCGAGCAGGGGGGCCAGTCGGGCGATGGGGGCACGGGTGGCGGGGTCGATGTGGAAGTCGAGCTTGGCGGCGAAGCGGGCGGCGCGCAGCATGCGCACCGGGTCCTCCTTGTAGCGCGTGACGGGGTCGCCGATCATGCGCAGCACGCGCCGGCGGGCGTCCTCCACCCCGCCGTGGAAGTCCCACACCTCCTGTCTGTCCGGGTCGTAATAGAGGGCATTGACGGTGAAGTCGCGCCGCAGGGCATCCTCTTCGTGCGTGCCGAAGACGTTGTCACGCAGGATGAGGCCGTCCTCGGCGGTCACCCGTCCGCCCTCCTCCTCGTCCTCGGCCGGTGGGTTGACGGCGCGGAAGGTGGTCACCTCGACCGTCTCGCCGCCGCAGTAGACGTGCACGATGCGGAAGCGCCGGCCGATCACCCGCGAGCGGCGGATCAGGGCTCGGATCTCGTCCGGCGTGGCGTTGGTGGCCACGTCGAAGTCCTTGGGCTCGCGCCCGAGCAGCAGGTCGCGCACCGCCCCGCCGACGATGAAGGCGGAGTAACCCGCCTCACGCAGCAGACGCGCCACCCTGAGGGCACAGGGGGAGATGTGCTCACGGCTGATGCCGTGCTCGGCCAGTGGCAGGATGCGCGGGGCCTTGGTGCGGCGGGGGCCGATGAGTTTGCGCAGCAGGCGGGTGATCATGCGCCCGGCGCGACACCGCCGCCCCCTGCCGCGCGGGCGGGGCGCGCCGGATGGAAGAACGATGCGATCATTGCTCCATTATAGCGTTTGTCGCCCCTGGCCTGCTTTGTTAAGCTCGCCGCATGGAGCGCCAGCCGCAGGAGTTGAGCCTGGACGAGATCGAGGCCATCGAGCGCGCCGCCCTACGCGCGCTGTGGATTGCGGCGCGCGATTTCGCCGTCGATGCCTGGGAGTACTTCCGCCAAAGCGCAGACAAGATCAATTACATCGCCGAAGACGTCACTCGAGAGATGCTCGATCGGCTGGGCGGTTACAGCATCCCACAACGCATCTACGGCAACGTGGCCTACCGCAAGGCCCGCTACGTCATCCATCCCGACCTGGCGGTGCGCCAGGCCCTGTTCGTCGACAGCAAGGCAGAGAAGACCCGCGCCAGCGCCACCCTGCAGATGTCGCAACTGTCCATGGCGGTGCGCCACACCCGCGGTGGCGGCGACACCGATGTCGCCGCTGGTCTGGCCCCGATTCAGGTCTATCGGGACCTGTCCTACCTCACCACTACCCTGCTCGTGCATTATCACTATCGTGAGGTCGACCCCCAGGTCGTGCCGCCTGTGCTGCTGCCGTCCTCGCGCTACAGGCTGTCGGCGATCACCCTGGCCGCTATCCCCAACGGTCTGTTGCAGGAACGCTATAATCCCGATCAAAGCGACACCATCTGGATCGCCGGGCGTGATGCACCAAGCCACGGCGAAGATTTCCGCGTGCGTCTGTCCTTCAACCGCCTGCGCCAGAAGGCGGCTTGGCGCGTGCAGGAGATCATCTACGACGACCGGGGCGTGTACACCCTCGGCTGGAGGTCCTGATGCAGGAAGGCGTGTTCCAGGGTGACGCCTGTATGCTGGAGCAGTATGCCCAGGCCGACAGCATCGCCTTATCGGTCTGGTCGCCGCCCTATCATGTGGGCAAGAGCTACGAGAAGGACCAGTCCTTCGCCGAGTGGAAGGCCCTGCTGCACCGCACCCTGCAATCGCATGGCCGCGTGATCCGGCCTGGCGGTTTCGTCGCGGTCAACATCGCCGACATCCTCTGTTTCCCAGACCCGGAGATGCCGCGGCTGATGGCCGAGAACGTCTCGCGCCGCAAACGCGCTGACATCACGCGCGAGCAGGTGCTGGAGACGATGGCCCGGCACCCGGACCTGAACCGTCGGCAGATCGCCGCCTTGCTCGGCTGTAGCGAGCAGACGGTGGACCGCAGGCTCAAAGGCAACAACATCCGCGGCGGCAAATACCAGACCCAGACCCGGGTCCTGCTGGTGGGCGGCTTGCTGGAGCGCTTTGCCATGGAGGCGGGGTTCTACCTCTATGACCGGCGGGTGTGGGTGAAGGATGCCGCCTGGGAGAACAGCCGCTGGCACAGCATGAGCTACCGCGCCGTGGACGAGTTCGAGTATGTCTACATCTTCTGGAAGCCTGGTCCCACCAAGATCGACCGCTCGCGGCTGAGCCGCGACGAGTGGATCGAATGGGGATCGCGTGCGGTATGGCGCATACCTTCGGTACGCGCCAATGATGACCACGAGGCCAAGTTTCCGCTCGAGCTGCCCCGTCGTCTGATCCAGCTGCTGAGCGATCCGGGTGACTGGGTGATGGATCCATTTGTCGGCAGCGGCACCACCGCCGTCGCTGCGGTGGAGATGGGCCGCCGTTTCATCGGTATCGACAAGGAACCGCGCTACGCGCGTATGGCACAGGAGGCCTGGGCCGCGGCCCGACGTCAGCTGAGTCTGTTCTCTTCGCCCGCCGCTACCCTGCGCACCTCAGCCGACGAGCTAGCGCCATCGCGCACCGACGCCGGCCGCACCCCCGCAGGCAAATAGTCGCCCAGGGTGCGCGCGAGCTGGGTCAGGGTCTGCGCCGCGGCCGAGCGGCGCCGCCAGACCAGCCCTATCGTGCGTGCGGCCCCCTCCCCCGCCAGCGGCCGCAGCACCACCTGGCCGCGGGTGGGCTTGGGCCCCGCCCCGGCCAGCAGCGGCATGAGGGTCACCCCCAGGCCCAGACCCACCATCTGGCGCAGGGTCTCCAGGCTGGTGGCGCGGATTTCTTCGTTCTTGAGCCCCTCCAGCTGACAGGCCTCTAAGGCCTGTTCGCGCAGGCAATGGCCCTCTTCCAGCAGCAGCAGCCCGGCTGCGGCCAGCTCAGGCAGGGCGACGGCCTTCTTGCGCGCCAGCGGGTGGTTGGCCGGCAGCGCGGCCAGAAAGGGCTCGACGAACAGCGGCGCCACTTCGAGCCCCGGGTCCTCCACCGGCAGCGCCAGCAGTGCGCCATCGAGCCGGCCAGCGTCGAGGTCCTGCAGCAGGTGGGGGGTGAGCTCCTCCCGAAGCAGCAGACGCAGCTTCGGGTGCAGCTTGTGCACCATGGTCAGCGCATGCGGCAGGTAGTAGGGGCCCAGGGTAGGGATGACGCCCAGCTGCACCGTGCGATCCATCGGGTCGCGGCTGAGCCGCGCCAGCTCCTTGATGCGTTCGGCCTCCTGCAGGATGAGGCGTGCGCTGTCGATGATCTCGCGCCCGATGGGGGTCGGGGTCACCCGCCTGAGCGAGCGGTCGAACAGGGTGATGCCGAGGTAGTCCTCCAGCTTCTTCAGGCCCGTGGACAAGGTCGATTGGCTGACGAAACAGGCCTCGGCGGCACGGCCGAAATGACCGTGGTCGGCCAGGGCAACGACATAGCGCAGTTCCTGCAGGGTCATGATGATCGATCGAGCCTATCGATGAACTCATTTTAGACAATGCATTGGATCAGAGGCAGCTGCGTGGTTTATGTTGACAGCGTGCACGGCCCTGCGGCCGCAGGCCAGGGTCCAGTGGATGGAATGCGTGTGACGAAGGTGATGGAGCGGATGATGTGTATGCTGCGGCGCTGGCGGCAGCGTCTCCTGAATGCGCTGGCCAGCCTCGGATTGGGGCTGGCGGGGGTGAGCGCCGGCGGCGACGAGGAGGACTGGCTGGGCATCGGCAGCTAGGCGCGGTCTGAACCGGGTCACAGGGCGGTTGCACCCGGAGGGCGAATCGGCGCACTGCCCCATGCGCCGACTACTCGCGCCGCAGCACGTAGTCGTTGATGAAGCTGGCGAGCCCGGCCGGTTTGTACTCGCGGTCGATGCGCTCGAGGTCGGCCACCCGTTCCGCCCAGTCCAGGAAACCCACCTCGGGATGGTCCTTGTGGTAGGCGGCGTAGAGCTCGAGCAGGTGGTCGAACTTGCCCGCCTTGGAGTGGCGGATGTGGCCATAGGGCCACAGCCTGAGCTGGTCGGTCTGCTCCAGAGGGATACCGAGGCGGAAGTGCTGGTATAGGGTGGCGTAGATGCCGGCGCGGTCGGCCCCGGCCTTGCAATGCATCCAGATCGGGTACTCGGCCGTTTCGAACACCTCTTTCGCCCGCTTGAGCCGCTCCAGGGTGGGGATGCTGCGCGAGGCGATGCTCACGTCGATCAGCTTCACCCCCAGCCTTGCACAGGTCTCGCGCTCGAACAGCCAGTAGGCCGAGTCGGGATTCGCGCCCTTGAGGTTGATGATGGTGCGGATGCCGTATTTGCGCACGATGCGCTCGAGCTGCCACATCGTCGGCTGCGAGGAGCGGTAGGCCTCGTGCGACAGCCGGTGGAAGTTCAGGCGGAAGACATTGGTGAAGTTGTGCTCCACCAGCATGGCATAGAGCCAGGCGATGGCGCGGCCCCAGGGGGTGGACAGATCGAATCTCACCGGTACAGCTCCTGAAATTGTGGGCAGTCGCGCAGCAGCGCCTCCCGGCTGCCGGCGCAGGCCACGCGCCCGTCCTGGATCAGGTAGATGCGCTGGGCGAGGTCCATGCTCTGCAAACGGTGCGCGATGATGAGCGTGATGAGGCCGGGGGCGAGGGTGCGCAGTGTGGCCAGCACCGCGGCCTCGGCGGCGCTGTCCAGGGCGCTGGTGGCCTCGTCCAGGATCAGCACGTCCGGCCGGCGGTACAGTGCGCGCGCGAGCGCGATGCGCTGGCGCTGGCCGCCGGAGAGGTTGCTACCCCCCTCGTTGAGCCGCGTGTGGATGCCGGCCGGCAGGGCCTGGACGAAGTCCCAGGCATTGGCCTGTTTGAGCGCCTCGATCACGCGTGCCTGGTCGATCGCCTCGCCATAGGCGACGTTGGCCGCCACCGTGTCGTTGAACACGTGCACGCGCTGCGTCACCAGCGCGATGCGCCGGCGCACGCTCGCGAGCGTGTACTCGCGCAGGTCGCGCCCGTTGACGAGCACGCGCCCGCCGCTGGCGTCGTAGAAACGCAGCAGCAGGCTGGCCAGCGAGCTCTTGCCGCCGCCGCTGGGCCCGACCAGGGCCACCACCTCGCCGCGCCGGGCGGCGAGGCTCACCCCCCGCAAGGCAGGCTGGCCGTCGTAGTGCAGCTCGACCGCGTCGAAGGCGATCTCCTGTACCGCCGGCAGCTCCAGCGTGCCGCTGCGCACCTCGGGCGCCTGGGCCAGGATGGCGTCGATGCGCTCCTGGGCGGCCACCGCCTCCTGGAATTGGGCATAGGTCTGAGTGAGCCGCCGGATCGGGTCCACCGCCATGAGCAGGGCGGCCATGAACGAGACGAAGGCGCCGGCGCTCATACGCCCCTCGATCACCTGCAGGCCACCGACGGTGATCACCACGGCGGCCGCCAGCGCCGAAAACAGCTCCATCACCGGCACCACCAGGGCGTTCACCCGCGTGGCCTTCATCGACGCGCGGAAGAAGGCGTGGTTGACCGCGGCGATGCGGCGCGCCTCGAAGGCCTCGGTGTGATAGGCCTTGACCGCCTCGACGTTGCCGGTCACCTCCGCCAGGCCGGCCGTCAGCTCGGCGTTGCGCGCCTGCACGTCGTGGGCGATGCGCTTGAGCCGCCGGCTCAGGCGATCCACCGGCCAGTAGGCGGCCGGCAGCACGACCAAGGTGAGCAAGGCAAGCCGCGGGCTCTGCTGGATGACGACGGCGATCAGGGCCGTGGCGGTGAGCGCCTCGCGCACCAGGGTGGCGAGACTGGTGGAGACGGCGTTCTGGATGCGGGCGATGTCGTTCGTCACCCGGCTGATCAACTCGCCCGAGTGGTGGCGATGGAAGAAAACGAGATCGAGCTGCAGCATGTGCGCGAGCAGCCGGTCGCGCACCCGGCGCACGATGTCCTGGCCGATGTAATTCATGGCATAGAGCTGGGCATAGCCGCCCAGCCCCTTGGCGAGATAGGCGAGCACGATCAGCACCGGCAGGACGTATAACATCGTGCTGTCGCGCCGGATCAACACCTCGTCCAGCAGCGGCTTCATCATCCAGGCGATGGCGGCGGTGGCCGCGGCCACCATGAGCATGGCGCCGAGCGCCAGCGCGAGCTTGCCGCGATAGTGGCGATATTCCGGCCAGTAGATGCGTAGCAGGCGATACATCGGTCAGCAGGGACGCCCTCGGCTCAAACGGGCTATGGTAGCCCGTAACGTTGCGGCACGGGGACGCAGCGCAAGACGGACGATCGATTGAGTCGATCGAACCATTCGACTCATTTCATTTTGAAAATGACACTCATTGGGTTTGAATGATCCCAGATTGTCCATTAGGACGCGGGCAGGCGCGAAGCCCATGTTTAGGGCAGGTTGCGCGCGACGGCCGCAGGCCAGGTTAAACACCTGGCCGAGGGCTCGCGCGCAAGATGGCCGAAGCAGGGGCAGCCAAGGCCCGCGTAGGCGGTGAAGCGGTGTCGGCACGCGGCTGCAGCGGCATAGGCAGTGCCCTCACCGAAGGCAAGGCCGGCCTAATGGACAATCTGGGATGATGACTCAACCCCGCATGACAGGAGCACGATCATGATTTTGAGTCTATACAGTACTTACAGGGCCTGGCGGCGCGATCGGGCGGCCGAGCGCCGCGCGCGACGCAGCCCCGCGCAACGCCCCACGCCGCCCGCACCCGCCAGCCCGCCCCGACGGGCCTGAACTGAACGCATGGAACTCGCACGCGCTCCACACAGTACCTCCTTGCGCGGCGCCTGGCTGGCGCAGGCGCACAGCCACCCATGGACGGCGTTGGGACTGGCCGCCGGTCTGGCTGCCCTGGTCGTTCTGCTGGCGAGCAGCCTGTGGCAGATCATCAGCGGCGAGGCCGAGGCGGCGCTACGCCTGGCGCTGCTGGGCGGTGCGGTCGGGCTCGCCGCCACCGCCCTGGGCGCCGTACCGGCGCTCAGCCTGCGGCGCCTGGCCCAGCGCACCGAGGATGTGATGCTGGGCTTCGCCGCCGGCATGATGTTGGCAGCCAGCTCCTTTTCCCTCATCCTGCCCGGGCTTGCGGCCGCCGAGACGGTCACCGGCAACGGCGTGGCCTCCGCCCTCACCGTGGTGCTGGGACTCGCCCTGGGTGCCCTGCTCATGCTCGGCCTCGATCAGTTCACCCCGCACGAGCACACGCACGGCGGACCGTGCGGGCCGGCGAACGAACGGGTGGGGCGTGTGTGGCTGTTCGTATTGGCCATCGCCTTGCACAACCTGCCCGAGGGCATGGCCATCGGCGTGGGTTTCTCGCGCGGCGACCTGTCGGTGGGGCTGCCGCTGACCGCCGCCATCGCCATCCAGGACATCCCCGAGGGGCTGGCGGTGGCCATGGCCCTGCGCGCCATCGGCGTCTCCCCGCCGCGGGCGGTGGCCATCGCCGCGGCGAGCGGGCTCATGGAGCCTCTCGGGGCGCTGCTGGGCGTGGGCCTCACGAGCGGGCTCGCGCTCGCCTACCCCATCGGCATGGGGCTCGCTGCCGGCGCCATGATCTTCGTGGTGTCGCACGAGGTCATCCCCGAGACCCACCGCAACGGCCATCAGACCGCCGCCACCCTGGGCCTGATGGGCGGTTTCGCCCTCATGATGGTGCTCGACACCGCGCTGGGTTGATCAGGCGCCAGCAGCCCGTGCCGGTGGAGGCTATCGGTCAGTGCTATGGATGTCGCCGGCCGGCAGCTCGATGGCCGGCGGCAGACGCGCGGGATCACAGCCGAGACGGTCGGCTACGTCTGCGCGCAACCGGTTGTATGTAGCGAGCAGCATGCCCGTGTACTCCAGGGCGAGCCGCAGGTCTGCGGCGAACGCGGCGGCATCGGTGAGATACTCGTGCACCAGACGATTGCGCAGCTTGCGTGCCTCCAGCCAGTGCTCGACGCTCGCCAGCACGCCCAGGCGCTCGGCCCGGTTGAGGTTCTCTATCAGGCTGGCCGGCCTTTCCGCCAAAGCGCTCAGCCAACGGGGCAGAAGCTTTTCGCTCAACGTGTCCTGCATGCGGCCATAGCGGGAGGCGAAGGCCTCCACCCGCTCGGCGAGTTCCGGCCGCTGCTGGAGCGCCTCGACCCAGACCCGGTCGATCGGCTCGGCAACCATGCGTCGCCAGCTGTACGCCAGCTGGACGGCCGCGCGGTGCACGACCTCCAGGGTGGTCAGCAGGCGGGCAAGCGCCTCGTCTTGGGCCGGGTTCATACCGGCACCCCTTGTCGCAGGGCGGCCTCGTGCACGGCCTGGAGCCGGGTGCTGGGGTCCACGACCAGCACGTCGATGGGCTGATCGCCCAGTCGCAATTGCAGCCGCGCTGTCAGGGTGAGTGCCTTGCGCGCCGCATCGGGCTGCGGCTGATCGAGGACGACGAGCAGGTCGATGTCGCCGCCACGGGCGGCGTCATCCACGCGCGAGCCATACAACAACACGCGCGCATCAGGCCCGAACAGCTCGGTCACGGTCTGCCGGATGATGGTGCGCGTGCTGTCGCTCAGTCTCATGGCCAGGACGGGGACCCCTGCGAGGTTGGCTGCCCATAGGCCGATATTCTAGCGCGCCCGACCCGCGTCCGTGGCCGACTTGACCGCGGGCGAGGCCGTACGGCCGGCTACGCACGGCCCCCGCCTCAGACCTTGGTTAGCTCAGCTTTTCTCGATCTCGCCCATGGCCGACTGCAGGTAGTTCTGCACCCCCATCTGCTCGATCAGGTGTAGCTGCGTCTCCAGGAAATCGATGTGTTCCTCGGTGTCCTCCTGGATGTCCACCAGGATCTCGCGCGAGACGAAATCGCGCACCGATTCGCAGTACTGGATCGCCTCCTGGTAGTGCGCGCGGCCGGCCAGTTCCAGCTTCAGATCGCACTGCAGGCACTCGGGCACGTTCTCGCCGATCATCAGCTTGTTCAGGTCCTGCAGGTTGGGCAGCCCCTCGAGGAAGAGGATGCGCTCGATCAGGCGATCGGCGTGGCGCATCTCCTCGATGGACTCCTTGTACTCGTGTTCCGCCAGCTCGTGGTAACCCCAGTTCTTGTACATGCGCGCATGCAGAAAATACTGGTTGATGGCGGTCAGCTCTAGGGTCAACGCCTTGTTTAGCAACTGGATGACCTTCTTGTCGCCTTTCATGTCGTCGCTCTCCACGCAAAGTTGACGAACGCCGACCGTTGGCTGCATGCCGCCAGCGGGACCGCCGCCGGGCATGTCTGGCTAATGGGTGGCCGGGTGCTGCCGCACCCTGCACATCATTATGGCAAAGATTGCAGGGAAATGAAGGCCGCCGATGAAGACAGACCCGCTTCAGCACCGTTTGCCGGCGCTGCTGGGGCGGCCCGGGTCGCCGGCCGCTTGGGCGGTCGCGGCAGGGTCAGGCGCGCACGGGTCTGCTTGGTCTCCTAATTGACGCATTCGGCCGTGGACTGCACCGCCTCGGTACAGCCATGACACTCGCGCAGGATCTCGTGGGCGCAGCGAGCGCAACGGGCGCACTCGCTGGCCACGCCCAGGCGCTCCTTGAGCGCCTTGACCGTGCGCAGCCCCTGCCGCGCGGCCTCACGCACCTGACGTTCGGTCACGGACTGGCAGATACAAACGTACATGGACGCACCTGGCAACG
>JANWZL010000118.1 GCA_025054655.1 Thiobacillaceae bacterium
TCCAGGACGAAGGCGTCCTGCGCCCGGCCGCCCTCGGTGTCGATCTTCGCCAGGCGTACGTTGATGCGGTGGCGCTCGAACACCCGCGCAACCGCATAGAGCAGACCGGGACGATCGCCGGCGGTGAAACTGAGCAGGTAACCGTTGCCGGACTCGACCGGCTCGAGGCTCAGATCGGGCTCCAGGGGGAACGACCTGAGCTGGCGCGGTAGACGGCCGTGCGCCACCTCCTGTAGCGGGGCGTTCTGGCTGATGCGCAGAGCCAGCTCGTGTTCGATGTAGCTGAGCAGGTCGCGGTAGGGCACGCCGCGCTGGTCGGGGTCCATGACCAGGAAGCTGTCCAGGGCATGGCCGTCGCGGGTGGCGTGGATCTTGGCCTCCAGCACGGTCAACCGCAGTCCGGCGAAGAAGCCGCAGATGCGGGCGAACAGGCCACGCTGGTCGGGCGCATAGACCATGACCTCGATCCCCTCGCCGATGGGGGCGAGGCGTGCGCGCACGACGACCGCCTCGCGACCGGCTAGCGGCAGCAGGCGCCGGGTCTGCCAGGCGATCTCCTGCGCCGTCAGACGCAGGAACCACAGCTCGTCCAGACGGGACCAGAGCGCCTGCTCGGCCCCCTCCGGGTAGCCGTACAGCCGCAGGGTGGCGCGCGCGGCCTCCTTCTTGTGTTCCACCGCATCCAGCTGCGGCTGCCCGCCTTCCAGCCGGTGGCGGGCGGCCAGATACAGCGAGCGCAGCAGGTGGTCCTTCCAGGCGTTCCAGATGGCCGGGTTGGTACCGCGGACGTCGGCCACCGTGAGCAGATACAGCGCGGTGAGCCTTCGCACGCCACCGCAGCGACGGGCGAAGGACTCGATCACATGGGGGTCGTTGAGGTCCTGTTTCTGGGCGGTGGAAGACAGCAGCAGGTGCTCGCGCACCAGCCAGGCGACGAGTTCCGTCTCCTCGTGTGTCAGGCCATGCCCGCGGCAGAAGCGCCGCGCCTCGGCCTCGCCCAGGAGGGAATGATCGCCCCCGCGACCCTTGGCGATGTCGTGGAACAGGGCGGCGAGCAGCAGCAGGTCCTGCCGGTCGAAGGCGCTCATGAGCCGGTGGGCCAGCGGCAGTTCGTGCGCGTACTCGGGTTGGGCGAGCCGGCGCAGGTTGCGCATGACCATGAGGGTGTGCTCGTCCACCGGAAAGACGTGGTAGAGGTCGTGCTGCAGCTGGCCGGTCACCCGCCCGAAGGCGGGCAGATAGCGGCCGAGGATGCCCAGCTTGTGCATCAGCCGCAGTGCTCGCGTCACCCCGCGCGGCTCGCGCAGCAGTTGCAGGAAACGCGTCCGTTGCGTGGGGTCGCGGCGAAAGGCGGGTCCCACCGCGCGGCGCGCGCGCCACAAGGCGCGCAACAACTGAGGTGCCGGCCCTCTCAGTTCGGGGTGTCGAGCCAGGGCGAGCAGGGCGTCGAACAGGGCCGCGGGCATGGCGGGCGGCCGCTGCGGGTCGAGGTCCAGGCGCCCGTCGTTGCGGCTGAACCCAGGGGTGTCGGGCAGCGGTGCACGGTCCTGCGGGGGGCGCAGACGGCAGCGCAGGGCCGCGAGCAGGAACTCGTTGGCCAGGGCCACCTCGCGCGCGGTCTGGTAGTAGCGCTGCATCAGCCGTTCCGAGGCCCGGCGCGGGGGCCGCGCGGCGATGCCGAGCTGGGCGGCCAGTGGCTCCTGCAGCTCGAACAACAGGCGATCCTCGCGCCGGCCGCTGATCAGGTGCAGCCGGATGCGCAGGTCGGCCAGGAAGCGGGCATGACGGGTGAGGAGGCGGGCCTCGGTGCGATCGATGAGGCCCGCACGGGCCAGCCCAGTGAAGCCGGCAGGCAGCCCGCAGGCGCGGGCGATCCAACCCACCATGTGCAGGTCTCTGAGCCCGCCCGGGTGCTCCTTTACGTTGGGCTCCAGACGTAGCGCTCGGTCCTCGGCCCGCCCGTGGCGATCCTGCTGCTCCAGCCATTTGGCCTCGAAGAAGGCGATGGGGTCCAGGCCCGTGCGCAGGTTCTGCCGCAGGCGCCGATAGAGGGCAGGGCTGCCGGCCACCCGCCGCGTCTCCAGCAGATTGGTCTGGATGGTGACGTCGCGCCCGGCCTCGGTCAGGCACTCCGTCAGGCTGCGCACGCTGTGCCCCACGGCCAACCCCAAATCCCAGAACAGGCCGATGAGCGGCTCGAAACGGGCGAGCTGCGCGGGCGCAAGGCCGTCGTCGAGCAGGATGAGGACGTCGACGTCCGAGTGGGGGTAGAGCTCGCCGCGGCCGTAGCCGCCCACCGCCACCAGGGCGGCCGCGGCGGGCAGGTCGGCTGCCTGCCACACCCGGGCGAGCAAGCGGTCGGCGACACGGGCCAGGCCCCTGAGCAGGCCGTGCGGCCTGGGCTGCCGCAGATAGGCGTCGATCAGCGCTTGCCGTTGCGCCTGCGCCTCGGCCCGCCAGGCGGCCAGCTGCGCCGCCTGCAGACTCATGCCGCGACGGCCAGCGCGGCCTCGACGAAGGCGGGCGGCGGCGGGGTGCCGGCCGAGAGGGTGAGCACCTCGAAGCCCTCCTCGGTGACCAGCACCGTGTGCTCCCACTGGGCCGACAGCGAGTGGTCCTTGGTCACCACCGTCCAGCCGTCGCCCAGGACGCGGATGTCGCGCCGGCCGGCGTTGATCATGGGCTCGATGGTGAAGGTCATGCCGGGCTTCAGTTCCACCCCCTCGCCGCGTTTGCCGTAGTGCAGCACCTGCGGTTCTTCGTGAAACTTGCGGCCGATGCCGTGGCCACAGAACTCACGCACCACGGAATAGCCGTGGGCCTCGGCATGGCGCTGGATGGCATGGCCCACGTCGCCCAGGCGCGCACCGGGCCGCACGGCGAGGATGCCTTTCCACATGCACTCGTAGGTGACGCTGATCAGGCGGCTGGCCTGGATGGACGGGGTGCCCACCACGAACATGCGCGATGTGTCGCCGTGCCAGCCGTCCTTGATGACAGTGACGTCGATGTTGAGGATGTCGCCGTTTTTGAGCTTCCTGTCTCCGGGTACGCCGTGGCAGACCTGGTGGTTGACCGAGGTGCAGATCGAGCGGGGGAAAGGCCGGTGCCCCGGCGGGGCATAATGCAGCGGGGCGGGGATGGTGCCCTGCACCTCGACCATGTAGTCGTGACACAGCCGGTCGAGCTCGCCGGTGGTGATGCCCGGCTGCACGTAGGGGGTGATGAAGTCCAGCACCTCGGCGGCCAGGCGTCCGGCCACACGCATCATCTCGATCTCGGCAGGGGATTTGATGACGATGGCCATGGTGGATGCAGGTCGGAAACGCCCGATCCTATGCCAGCAGCGCGGCGCTGTCAAATGGCAGCGACAGGAAACCCCTTAATATACAAAGGGTTATTCGGTCGGCCGGCGCTCGAAGCCGACGAAGCTGCCGTGGCCTTCGCGCACCTCGACGTCGGCGACCTGGGCCGCGGGCGGTCCCCTCCAGGCCCAGGCGATGAGTGCCTCGACCGCCTCCGCCTCGCCTTGCAGCATGGCCTCCACCGAGCCATCGCGGCGGTTACGCACCCAGCCCGCCACGCCCAGGCGTTCGGCCTCTTGGCGCATGGACTCGCGGTACCACACGCCTTGCACGCGGCCGCGGATGATCAGGTGGCGGGTGATACGCACGGCCGTGTCATTTGATGCGCATGCCCGGCTGTGCGCCGCTGTCCGGCGCGAGCAGGTAGGGGCCGCCGCGCTCGTCCGAGGCGGCCAGCACCATGCCCTCGGAGACGCCGAACTTCATCTTGCGCGGGGCGAGGTTGGCCACCATGACGGTGAGCCGGCCGACGAGCTGCTCGGGCGCGTATTGCGCCTTGATGCCGGCGAACACGGTACGGGTCTCGCCGCCCAGGTCGAGCGTCAGCCGCAACAGCTTGTCCGCACCAGGCACCTGTTCGGCGGCGGCGATGCGCGCCACACGTAGGTCCACCCGCATGAACTCGTCCAGGCTGATCAGCGGCAGGGTCTCGATCCCCGCCGCCGGGGCCGCGGCCGGCGGGGGGCTGACGGCGTGCTGCTGGTGTTCGCCGTGGCGCACCGGCGCGGGCGGCGGCACCAGGCTGTCGCGGTTTTCCTCCAGCATGCGGGCGATGGCCTGCGGGTCCACCCGCGTCATGAGGTGTCGGTAGGGCTGGATGACGTGATCGGCGAGCAGCCGGCCGGCATCGGCCCACTGCAGGGGCTCGACGTTGAGGAAGGCCTCGACCTGGGCAGCGAGCCGCGGCAGTACGGGTTTGAGGTAGAGGGTGAGCAGGCGGAAGGCGTTGAGCGCCACCGTGCACACCCGCTGCAACTCGGCCTCCCAACCCGCCTGCTTGGCCATTTCCCAGGGTTTGTGCTGGTCGAGGTACTGGT
Organism: Thiobacillaceae bacterium; assembly: GCA_025054655.1. Taxonomy (GTDB): domain Bacteria; phylum Pseudomonadota; class Gammaproteobacteria; order Burkholderiales; family Thiobacillaceae; genus JANWZL01. Next base: position 4,403 of record JANWZL010000118.1, read on the forward strand.
TAGCGGCGTCCGCCAAAGCCATCACCTCGCGCACCGCCTTGCCGAATTCGCGCGTCTCGTACAACCAGGCGATGCCCTCGGCGGCTGCCTGCATCGCCGGCAGCGGGGTGTCGGCGAGTGTCGGCAGCGGGGCGAGCCGCCCGTCGAAGCGCTTGCTGATGAAACCGGCCGTGCGGCTGGCGATGTTGACGAACTTGCCGACCAGATCGCTATTGACCCGCGCGACGAAGTCCTCCAGATTGAGGTCGATGTCCTCCAGCGTGGGGCCCAGCTTGGCTGCGTAGTAATAGCGCAGCCACTCGGGGTCGAGGTGGCGCAGATAGCTCTCGGCGGTGATGAAGGTACCGCGCGACTTGGACATCTTCTGCCCGTTGACGGTCAGGAACCCGTGGCAGAACACGGCGCTGGGTGTGCGCAGGCCGGCGAATCGCAGCATCGCCGGCCAAAACAGGGCATGGAAATAGAGGATGTCCTTGCCGATGAAGTGATAGACCTCGGTGTGGCTGTCGGCTGCGCGCTGGGCGTCCCAATAGGCGTCGAAGTCCAGGCCCTCGCGCGCGCACAGCGCCTCGAAGCTGCCCAGGTAGCCGATGGGGGCATCCAGCCAGACATAGAAGAACTTGCCGGGGGCATCCGGGATCTCGAAACCGAAATAGGGCGCGTCGCGCGAGATGTCCCAGTCCGTCAGCCCCGCCTGCAGCCACTCCTTGAGCTTATTGGCCGCCTCCTCCTGTACCCGCGGCGGGCGCGTCCACTCGCGCAGAAAGTCGGCCAGTCGCGGGTCGGATAGGCGGAAGAAGTAATGCTCGGAACTGCGCCGCTCGGGTCTGGCCCCCGAGACCGCCGAATAGGGCTCGATCAGCTCCGTGGGCTGGTAGGCCGCACCGCACACCTCGCAGGCGTCGCCGTACTGGTCCTTGGCGTGGCAACGCGGGCACTCGCCCTTGAGATAGCGGTCGGGCAGGAACATCTGCTTGACCGGGTCGTAGAACTGCTCGATCGCGCGCACCTCGATCAGCCCGGCGGCCTTCAGCCGGTGGTAGATCTGTTCGGCGCGGGCGCGCGTCTCGTGGCTATGGGTGCTACCGTAGTGGTCGAAGCCGATCAGGAAGCCGTCGAAATCGCGCTTGTGCTCGTGCCACACGCGCGCGATCAGCTGTTCGGGCGTAATCCCCTCCTTTTCCGCCCGCAACATGATGGGCGTGCCGTGCGTGTCGTCGGCGCACACATACCAGCACTCGTGCCCGCGCATCTTCTGGAAACGCACCCAGATGTCGGTCTGCACGTATTCCACCAGGTGGCCCAGGTGGATGGCGCCATTGGCGTAGGGGAGGGCGGAGGTGACGAGGATGCGTCGATGGGGCGCGGACATGGCGGTGACCGAAACGCGGATGCTGCGATTTTAGCGCCCGCCGGCCGGGGTGCCTACCGGCCGGGTCCGGCGACGGCCCCGGTTGGGTCACGGCCTGCGCGTGCGCAGGGCGAAGCTGCCGGCCCTGGTCTTGAGCGGCCGGTATGCGGGACAATAGGGGCCTCGCCCGCCGTGGCGGGCGGCAGTCTGTCACCGACGAAGGGCGTGTCCGCCGACCAGACGTATCCCCTGTCATGAAAAGGCTTCTTTTGCCGCTGGTGGTGTTGGCCGTGGGCGTGGGCGGTCTCATAGCGCTCAAGGCCACACGCCCCAAACCGGCCGCTGCTGCGGTGCAGGAGCAGGTCTGGCGCATCGAAGCGCAGACGGTGCAGCCGGCCACGCTCAGCCCGGTGCTGAGGCTGTATGCCCGCGTGGAGAGCCCCGAGCTGATGCGGGCGGCCGCGCCCGGCACAGGACGCGTGGCCGCAGTGCACGTGCGTGAGGGCCAGCTGGTGCGCAAGGGCGAGCTGCTGCTCGCGCTCGATGCGCGCGACTTCGTCCCACGGGTGGAACAGGCGCGCGCCCAGGTGGAGGAGATCGAGGCCGCACGGGAGAGCGAACGTCTGCGCCATGCAGCCGACCTGGAACAGATCGAGCAGGAGCGGCGATTGCTCGAACTGGCCGTGGCCGAACTGGCCCGCCACGAGCGGCTGCGGCAGGAGGGTTTCTACTCCGAGGCCGCGGTGGATCAGGCCCGTCAGGCCCTTGCCCGCCAGCGCATGAGCCTGCGCAGCCGCGAGCTGTCCATCGCCGACCACGCGGCGCGCCTGCGTCAGCTCGACGCACGGCTCGAGCAGGCGCGAGCGAACCTGCAGCAGGCCGAGCTGGCGGCGACCCGCAGCCGCATCGTCGCCCCCTTCGACGGGGTCGTGGCCCAGGTGCAAGTGGCCGAAGGCGACCAGGTGGGCGCCGGCCAGGTGCTGCTGACCCTCTATCCGCTGCGCGATCTGGAGCTGAGAGCCAAGCTGCCGGCGCCGCAACAGGCAGAGGTCGAGCAGGCCTTGCGACAGGGCGGGCGCCTGCAGGCCCAGGCGCTGATGCCGCAGCAACGCCTGCCGCTCAGGCTGGTGCGGCTGGCGGGGGCGGCCGACGCGCGCGGGGTGGACGCCTTCTTCCGGCCCGAGGTCGTGAGCACGGACCTGCGCCTGGGCGCCTTGGTCAGCATCGAACTGCTGCGGCCGCCGGTGCAGGGCGCGTTCGCCCTGCCCGCCACCGCCCTGCACGGCGGGCGTTTCGTCTACAAGGTGGTGGCCGGCCGCATCCAGGCCGTACCGGTGCATCTGGTCGGCGAGCTGCCCGGCGAGCGGCCCATGCTGATCGTGCAGGCCGAGGGTCTGCAGCGCGGCGACACGGTCATGCTCACCCACTTGCCCCAGGCCGTCAGCGGCCTGCGGGTGGAGGTGATGCGGCGCTGAGTCGCCAGCGCGGAGCTTTCTTGTTGACGCGCGGGGCCTGGTCGATAATGCGTTGCGCGATCCATGTGCGATGAGGAGATCGGTCCATATGCTGGAAGGCACGCTCGCACCCGAGTTCGAATTACCCGCCACCGGCGGCCGTGTGGTGCGCCTGTCCGAGCTGCGCGGACGGCCGGTGGTGCTTTACTTCTACCCCAAGGACAACACTCCGGGCTGCACCACCGAAGGACAGGATTTCCGCGACCTCTACGCCGAGTTCCAGGCCCTGGACTGCGAGGTCTTCGGCATCTCACGCGACAGCCTGAAGTCGCACGAGGGCTTCAAGGCCAAGCTGAACCTGCCCTTCGAGCTGCTGTCCGACGAGGATGAGCGGGTCTGTGAGGCCTACGGCGTCATCAAGTTGAAAAACATGTACGGCAAAAAGGTGCGCGGCATCGAACGCAGCACCTTCGTCATCGGCCGCGACGGCCGTGTGGTGCGGGAGTGGCGGGGGGTGAAGGTGCCCGACCACGCCCGCGAGGTCCTCGAGTTCGTCCGCACCCTGAGCTGATCCCCCTCCGACGCATGGCACGCCGAGCCCGCCCGCAGCCCAGCACCAAACTCTTCGTCCTCGACACCAACGTCCTGTTGCACGATCCTACCTGTCTGTACCGCTTCCAGGAGCACGACATCTATCTGCCCATGGCCACGCTCGAGGAGCTGGACCACAACAAGAAGGGCACCTCGGAAGTGGCGCGCAACGCCCGCCAGGCCAGCCGTTTCATCGAGGAGCTGGTGAGCGGTCGCGAGACCGACATCCGCGAGGGCGCGCAGCTTGCCCCGCACACCCACAATGCCGCCACCGGACGGCTGTGGTTGCAGACCCACCCGATCGAGAGCGACATCACTTCCATCCTGCCCTATAGCAAGGTGGACAACCAGATCCTGGGTGTGGTGCGCTACCTCAAACAGCAATACCCGGAGCGTGCGGTGATCCTGGTGTCGAAGGACATCAACATGCGCATCAAGGCGCGCGCCCTGGGGATGGAGGCCGAGGACTACTACAACGACAAGGTGCTGGAGGACACCGACATCCTCTACACCGGCGTGCGCGAGCTACCGCCAGACTTCTGGGACACCCACGGCAAGGGCATGGAGTCCTGGCAGAAGGACGGACGGGTCTATTACCGGGTCACCGGCCCGCTGGTGCCCTCGCTGCTCATCAACGAGTTCGTCTATCAGGAAGGCGAGCGGCCCCTCAACGCCCAGGTGATCGAGGTCAAGGGCGACACCGCGGTGCTCGCCACCATCCGCGACTACAGCCACCACAAAAACAACGTTTGGGGCATCACCGCGCGCAACCGCGAGCAGAACTTCGCCCTGAACGTGCTGATGAATCCGGACATCGATTTCGTCACCCTGCTGGGGCAGGCCGGCACCGGCAAGACCCTGCTTACGCTGGCGGCGGGCCTGGTGCAGACCCTGGAGGAGAAGCGCTACAGCGAGATCATCATGACCCGGGTGACGGTACCGGTGGGCGAGGACATCGGTTTCCTGCCCGGTACCGAGGAGGAGAAGATGACCCCGTGGATGGGTGCGCTGGAGGACAACCTGGACGTGCTCAACATGACCGACCAGGAGGCGGGCGAGTGGGGCCGGGCGGCCACGCAGGACCTGATCCGCTCGCGCATCAAGGTGAAATCGCTCAATTTCATGCGTGGGCGCACCTTCATCAACAAGCTGCTGATCATCGACGAGGCGCAAAACCTCACCCCCAAGCAGATGAAGACGCTCATCACCCGCGCCGGCCCCGGCACCAAGGTGGTCTGCCTAGGCAACATCGCCCAGATCGACACCCCCTATCTGACCGAAGGCAGCTCGGGTCTGACCTACGTGGTGGACCGCTTCAAGGGCTGGCCGCACAGCGGGCACGTGACGCTGGCGCGCGGCGAGCGCTCGCGCCTGGCCGACCACGCCGCCAACGTGTTGTGAACCCCAAGCCGCCCTGCCGGGCCGCGCCCGCCGCCCGACGGGCGGGGCCCCGGCGCACATGCAGGCGCCCAGGCAGCCGATCAATCTGGGATAATTGATTTCCCGTCCGACGGTGTTGCTGCCGTCATCGAGTCATCGCCGCCCATGAGCCCGCCCGGTTTCGTCCACCTGCGGCTGCACAGCGAGTATTCCATCCACGACGGCATCGTCCGCATCGACGACGCCGTGCGCCGCGCGCGCGAGGACGGCATGCCGGCCCTGGCGCTCACCGACCTGGCCAATGTATTCGGCATGGTCAAGTTCTACACGGCGGCGCGCAAGAAGGGTGTCAAACCCATCATCGGCTGCGATGTCTGGGTGGCCTCGCCCCAACAGGTGGACAAGCCACACCGCATGCTGCTGCTGGTACAGGATCGGGACGGTTATCGCCGCCTGTGCGAGCTGCTCACTAAGGCCTACCGTGAAAACCTGCAGCGCGGGCGGGCGCTGGTCGATCCGGCCTGGTTCGACACGCTGGGCACGCAGGGGCTCATCGCCCTGTCCGGCGCGCACCTGGGCGAGGTCGGCGCGGCCCTGGTCAACGACGCTTGGGCGAGCGCCCGCGCGCTGGCGCAGACATGGGCGGCACGTTTCCCCGATCGTTTTTACATCGAGGTCCAGCGCACAGGCCAGCCCGAGGCCGAGTTGCACCTGACCCAGGCCGTGGCCCTGGCCGGCGAGCTGGGCCTGCCGGTGCTGGCCACCCACCCGGTGCAGTTCCTCGAGCGCGAGGACTATAAGGCACACGAGGCCCGCGTGTGCATCGCCGAGGGTTATACCCTGGCCGACCGGCGGCGGCCGCAGCGCTACACCCCCGAGATGTATTTCAAGACGCAGGCGGAGATGGCCGCGTTGTTCGCCGATCTGCCCGAGGCGCTGGAAAACGCGGTGGAGGTCGCGCGGCGCTGCAACCTCACCCTGGAGCTGGGGGTTAGCCGCCTGCCCGTCTTCCCCACGCCCGGCGGCGAGAGCCTGGAGGACTATCTGCGCCGGCGCGCCCGCGAGGGGCTCGCCGAGCGGCTCGTCCAGCTCTACCCGCAGCCGCAGGAGCGCGCAGCGCGGGCCCCGCAGTATGAGGCACGGCTGGAGACAGAGCTCACGACCATCGTGCAGATGGGGTTTGCCGGCTATTTCCTCATCGTCGCCGACTTCATCAACTGGGCCAAGGCGAACGGCGTACCGGTTGGCCCCGGGCGCGGCTCGGGGGCCGGGTCGCTGGTCGCCTACGCCATCGGCATCACCGATCTGGACCCCCTGCGCTATGCCCTGCTGTTCGAGCGCTTCCTCAACCCCGAACGGGTGTCCATGCCCGACTTCGACATCGACTTCTGCCAGGACAACCGCCACCGGGTGATCGAATACGTGCGACAGAAATACGGGGCGGATGCCGTCAGCCAGATCGCCACCTTCGGTACCATGGCCGCGCGCGCCGTGGTGCGCGACGTAGGGCGGGTGCTGGACCTGCCCTACAGCTTCTGCGACCAGCTGTCCAAGATGATCCCCTCGGCGCCGGGCAAAAACGTCACCCTGGAGCAGGCCCTGCAGGAGGTGCCCGAACTTAGGGAGCGCTACGACAGCGAGGAGGAGGTGCGCAGCCTGATCGACCTGGCGCGCAAGCTGGAGGGGCTCACCCGCAACGTGGGCATGCATGCCGGCGGGGTGCTCATTGCGCCGGGCAGGCTCACCGACTTCTGCCCCCTGTATTGCGCCGAAGGCTCGGATGCGGTGGTGTCGCAGCTGGACAAGGACGACGTGGAGCGAGTCGGTCTGGTCAAGTTCGACTTCCTGGGGCTGCGCAACCTCACCATCATCGACCTGGCGCTCAGATACATCCGCCAGCTCGACCCGCACACCGAGCTGAAGCTGGAGAACCTCGGTTTCGACGACCCCGACACCTACGCCCTGCTCAAAAAGGCCAACACCACCGCCGTGTTCCAGCTGGAATCCGACGGCATGAAGAAGCTGCTCGCCAAGCTGGAGCCCGACCGCTTCGAGGACCTGATCGCCGTGCTGGCGCTTTATCGCCCTGGCCCGCTCGGCTCCGGCATGGTGGACGATTTCATCCAGCGCAAGAAGGGCCGGCAGGCGATCGACTACTTCCACCCCGATCTAAAGGAGATCCTAGAGCCCACCTATGGCGTGATCGTCTACCAAGAGCAGGTGATGCAGATCGCGCAGCGCATCGGTGGCTACACCCTGGGTGGGGCCGACCTGCTGCGCCGCGCCATGGGCAAGAAAAAACCCGAGGAGATGGCCAAGCATCGCGACGTCTTCCGCGAAGGGGCGAAGGGCAGGGGCTACGACGAACGGCTGGCGATGCAGCTGTTCGACCTGATGGAGAAGTTTGCCGAGTACGGCTTCAACAAGTCGCACACCGCCGCCTATGCCGTGATCTCCTACCAGACCGCCTGGCTCAAGGCGCATCACCCCGCCGCCTTCATGGCCGCCACCCTGTCCTCCGACATGGACGACACCGATGCGGTACACCTGTTTTACAAGGACGCCCTGGCCAACGGGCTGGAGATCCTGGGCCCGGACATCAACGCCTCGGACTACCGCTTCGTGCCCATCGACCACCAGCGCATCCGCTACGGCCTGGGCGCGATCAAGGGCACCGGCGAGGCCGCCATCGCCAACATCCTCGCTGCCCGCGCCCAGGGCGGGCCGTTCAGGGACCTGTTCGATTTTTGTCGCCGGGTGGACCGGCGCATCGTCAATCGGCGCGTCGTCGAGGCCCTGGTGCGCGCCGGGGCCTTCGACGCCCTGGAGCCCGACCGGGCGAGCCTGCTCAACAGCGTCGGCCTGGCCCTGGAATGGGCCGAGGAACGCTCACGGCACGCCGTGCAGGACAGCCTGTTCGGCGACACGGCGGCCGAAGCCCCGCCGCCGCTCGCGCGTGTGCCCGCCTGGGGGCTCAAGGAGCGGCTGCGCGAGGAAAAACTCGCCCTCGGCTTCTACCGCAGCGGCCATCCCTTCGACGCCGACCGTGCGGAGCTTGCCCCCATCACCGGCCGCAGCTTGGCGCAACTGACCGCCCAGCCCCAGGCGCAGACCCTGGCCGGCACCATCATGGCCGTGCGCACGCAGATGACCCGGCGCGGCAAGATGGCCTTCGTCCTGCTGGACGATGCCACCGCCCAGGTCGAGGTGGCGGTCTTCAACGAGCTGTACGAACGCCACCGCGAACGCCTGCGCGAGGACCAGACCCTGGTGGTGATCGGCAAGGTGAGCCTCGATGGCTACAGCGGCAGCCTGCGCGTGACCGCGGACGAACTACTGGACATGGAACAGGCCCGCACACGCTTCGCCCGCCGGCTGAGGCTGGAACTCAACGGCAACGCCGACCCCGGCCGGCTGATGCGCCTGCTCGCCCCCTACCGCAGCGGCGAGGGCTGTCCGGTTGCCGTGCACTACCGCAACACGATCGCGGCCTGCGAGATCGAACTGGGTGAGGGCTGGCGAGTGCGCCTGGCCGAACCGCTGCTGACTGACCTGCGCGGGCTGCTCAAACCGGAGGCGGTGCAGGTCCTCTACGGCGGCTGAGGACCACGGCCCACGGCTGCGGTCCGGCACTCGCCCCGCGACGGCACAAAAAACCCCGCGGGGTGAGCGCGGGGTGTTGCAGCGGACGCGTTCAGTGCACGCTCTTGAGCAGCTGCGCCTCCAGCTCTTTGCGTCGGTTGAGATAGCTCTCGTACCAGCTACCCGGCGTGGGCGCGAAATACTCGGCGGCGTCAAAGCCATGCTGCTTGACGTACTGGCGGAACTCCTCGTCCAGCGCCAGCTTCTGCCGGATGATCTCGGATTTGCTCGCAGTGGTCTCGGTCATAATGGCTCCTCATGACGAAACGACACGATCGACACGATGCACACCCGCGGCAGGCGGACGGCAGTCACAGACGTACAACACTGTAGCACAGCCCGTGCCCCGGTGTGCACGGGGGGACACATCCGGGAACCCATCCGTGCTATAAAGGACTAATTCGATGACTGACGGGGGCGACCTGGTTTCGACGTGGGTCGCGAAGCAGTCGAGGGCATACCGAGGACCAGTCACCTCGTTAATCCACTGGAAGCAAATAGTCGCCAACGACGAAACCTACGCTCTGGCCGCCTAATGGCCAGACCCCTCACCGGCTCGCCCGTGGGCCGGGCCGGCAACGGCAGAGGGGTCATGCACACGGGCTCGCACCGGACTGGGCCGCCTGGTCCGGTGTCAAAATCATGGCGGCTCGCCCAGCTTAAGCCTGTCCGGCCGGCGTAAGCAGGGTCAGACGCAAAAGACCGGACTAAGTATGTAGAACTCGGCTACAGAGGACTTGCGGACGCGGGTTCGATTCCCGCCGCCTCCACCACCATCCTTACCAATGCGCCCTAAGTCAGCCAGGGCGAGGGACAAGAAAAACGGAAAGGAGGGTATACAACACGGGCCGGCAATGAGGCCCGTCTCGCCGTGCTTGCGCGGTTCTCTCCTTACTCCGCAAAAGAGGCCGTGTAAGGCCGCAGGTATGACCTACACGCCAGGGGTAGAGAAACTCATGGGGCGGGCGGCGACAGGTGCGCGCGCTGCAGGCCAGGCCTGCCGCCATCGACGACGTGCTCATGTGGTGCACGGGACTGCCGTCGGCATCGCTCGATCCTGGACAGACGTGATGCCGCGTGCGTAGGCGGGGCTGTTCGCTGCAGGGGGGGCGCACTGGTCGGCCATCTCGACCGACGCCTCTAGCGCTCTATGGCTGAGCGTGCGGCCCTGCATCGCTGGCGGGCGTCCTTGCCCCAAGACCCTTTTGCGACAAGGGTAAACACGGCGTAACATCGCCGGGGCACAATGCACGGTTTGCCTCCCACACATCCATCGTCATGCAGGCCCACCCCACCCTCGCCGCCGTCGATCTCGGCTCGAACTCCTTTCATCTGCAGGTCGCGCGGGTGGAGGGCGAGCAGCTGTTCTATCTTGATGCACACAAGGAACCGGTGCGTCTGGCGGCGGGGTTGACGGCCGACAAGCGCCTGGATGAGGCGAGCCAGGCGCGGGCGCTGGCCTGTCTGGCCCGTTTCGGCGAGCGGCTCAAGGGCATGCCGGCGGGGGCGGTGCGGGCGGTGGGCACCAGCGCCCTGCGGGTGGCGAAGAATGCCGGCGAGTTTATGACCCGGGCGCGGGCGGCGCTGGGATTCGACATCGAGGTAGTGTCCGGGCGCGAGGAGGCGCGGCTGATCTATCTGGGCGTGGCGCATTCCCTGCCGCTCGCCCAGCACACGCGCTTGGTGGTAGATATCGGCGGCGGCTCCACCGAGTGCATCCTGGGGGTGGGCTATGAGCCGCGCGAACGCGAGAGCCTGCGCATGGGCTGCGTGGTCTATACCCAGCGCTTCTTCCCCGACGGGCGGTTGGATCGCACGCGGCTGCGCGAGGCCGAGACCGCCGCCCGCCTGGAGATCCAGACCGCCGCCTATGGCCTGCGGCGCGGCGGTTGGCAGGAGGCGGTCGGCTCCTCGGGCACGGCACGGGCGATTGCCGAGATCCTGCGCTTGAACGAGCGCGGCGACGGCCGGATCACGGCCACTGGGCTGGAGTGGCTGCGCGAGCGGCTGGTGCGCGCCGGCCACATCGATGCCCTGGAGCTGGACGGGCTTAAGGCCGACCGCCGACCGGTGATCGCCGGCGGGGTGGCCATCCTCTACGCCGTGTTCCAGGAGTTCGGTCTGACGCGCATGACGGTGGCGAAAGGGGCCATGCGCGAGGGCATCCTGTGGGACCTGCTCGGACGCGTGCACGACCGCGACATGCGCGATGTGACGGTGAGCCAGTTCATGCGTCGCTACCACGTGGACGGCCCGCAGGCACGCCGGGTGGAGCGTCTGGCGCTGGAGCTGGCGGCTGGCCTGCGCAGCGCCGGCGTGCGCCTGGACGAGGAGGCCATGCACCTGCTCGGCTGGGCGGCACGCCTGCACGAGGTCGGCATCTCGATCGCCCACTCCGGCGTGCACAAACACAGCGCCTACATCCTGGAGAATGCGGACATGCCCGGCTTCTCGCGCCAGGATCAGGTCCGGCTCGCCCGGTTGGCGCGCGCAAGCCGCGGCGGTCTGAACAAGGCCGGCCTCGCCGCCGACGACCCGCTCTGGCCGCTGGTGCTGTGCCTGCGCCTGGCCGTGGTATTCAACATCAGCCGCACCGACAACCGACCGGAGGAGCTGCGGCTGGTGGTGGAGGACGGAAGTTGCACCCTGCGCCTCAAGCGCGCATGGCTGCAGTCCAACCCGCTCACCCAGGCGGCGCTGGAGGCGGAACTCAGAGAATGGGCGGAGGTGTCGGCCTGGATCGGACTTATCCGCCTGCAAGCGGTCTGAGCGTCGCGGCCCCGGTCATTCGGGACCGGGCAGGTGTGGACAGGGCTCGACCGGATCGAACCGCAGCACGGTGCTGAGCCGGCCTTCGAACAAGGCCTCGTAGCCGACCGCATTGCCCGACTGCCAGAGGCGGAAACCGGGTTGGGCCACGGGGCTCGCGTCGCTGAAGCGCACCTGGTCGGTGGCCAGTTCCACCCGCATGGACACCCGCATGGGGTAGTAGCCGTCGAGGAAGCGGCGCATGTAGGGGCCGTTGCGCAGTTGATAGCTGCCGTCTTCCCCCCGCGTGAGGGCCCGGCTTTCGGCCTCGATGCAGACCTTGGCGCCTCGGCCGACGTTGCGCAGCTGCACGCTGCTCGCCTCGGCCCAGGAGCGTTCGACGTTCTCCGTCAGGGCCACGCGCAGGTTGCGGATGCCGCCCGCGCGGTAGGTGATCTGCAGATCGGGCACCGGGTCCAGGTGGGTGTGACATTGCTTCAGTTCCACCCAGCCGTCCTCAAGGCTCGAGTCTCGGATGATGATGCGGTTGTCGTGATGATGCACGGGCCGGGCGGGCGGCTCGGTGAGAAAGTGCAGCTCGCCCTCGTTGACCAGGGCAGCGCTTTTGAACAGCAGCTCGTCTTCCGCATCGTCCGCGGCGACGCTGCCCCAGGCCAACATCAGGACGGCGGCGAGCAGGAGGGCAAGCCCCTCAGCGGGTCGTGATGCGGCGTGCGCCATCGAAACGCCTGGCCCAGTAACCGTTGGACAGGCTGGAGACGGTGACCCGCCGGTCAGCACGGCTGCTGGCATGCACGAACTGGCCGTCGCCCTTGTAGATGCCGACATGGGAATAGGGACGCCCTAGGGTATTGAAGAAGACCAGATCGCCCGGCCGAAGTTCATGCAGACCCACTGGCTCGCCCACCTGGCTCATGGCGCGGGCGTTGTGTGGCAGGTCGATGCCGTGGGTTTGCTTGTAGACGTGGCGCACCAGGCCACTGCAATCGAGCCCGGTGTCGGGGCTGCGCCCGCCCATGCGATAGGGGGTGCCAATGAGCCGGATGGCCTCGACGAGCGGCCGGCCCAGCTCATTGAGTGTATCCTGTAGGGCGTCGCTCTGCGCCGCGGCTATGGCGGGATGGGCGCCGAGAGCGACCATGAGTAGGGCCATGAGCCGGGTGCGTAGGGTCTTGCGGTGCATGTCGGTGTCCTGCCTCATGCCTCGGGCGGCATTAAGCCAAACGTCGGTGGGGTTGTCCAGGGGTGAGTTGGCATTGACATTTCATGTTTCAGATTATGTTCGATGTGCAATATACTGTGTCATAAGAGTTGTTGCTGTGACATACGTCCATCGTGCCGCGCTGCGGTGGGATATAACGGCAATGAGCGGGGAGGGATGAAGGCCGGACCCAAACTTTGACGTCACCATGCTCAGACAGACCTTCGCCTTCATGCGCGACCTGCCCCGCCTGCAGGAGATCGCCTCGGTCCTCATCCACTACGGCTGGGGCGACATCGTGCGCGCCCTAGGGCTGGCCAATCTGCTCGAGCGCGCCGGCCGGCTGCTGCATTGGCAGACGCGCAGCGAGGTGACCGAACTGGACCTGCCGGTGCGCATCCGGCTGGCACTGACCGACCTGGGCCCCACCTTCGTCAAGCTTGGCCAGGTGCTGGCCACGCGGGTGGACGTCTTCCCGCCGGATTGGATCACGGAGTTCGAACAGCTGCACAACCGCGTGCCGCCGGTGCCTTTCGAGCAGGTCCGGCCGCAGCTCGAACAGGCCCTCAAGCAGCCGATCGAGGCGGTGTTCGCTGCGTTCGACACCGAGGCCTTCGCCGCCGCCTCCATCGCTCAGGTGCATCGCGCGGTGCTGAAAGACGGCAGCCGGGTGGTGGTGAAGGTGCGCCGGCCGGGCATCGAGCCCAAGATCGAGGCCGACCTGCGCATCCTCGGGCATCTGGCGCGGCTGATGGAACTGGAATTCCCCGAGGCGCGCCGCTACCAGCCCACCCAGATCGTACAGCAGCTCACCCGTTCGTTGCGGCGCGAGCTGGACATGGTCAAGGAGGCGCGCAACATCGAGCGCTTCGCGCGCAATTTCGCCGGCGACCCCACCGTGCGCATCCCGCGCGTGTACTGGGAATACTGCTCGGAAACGGTCAACGTACAGGAGGAGCTCGAAGGGGTGCCGGGCACCGATCTCGACGCCGTGCGCGCGGCGGGGCTGGACCTCGACCTGCTGGCCTCACGCGGCGGCGATGCGGTGCTGAAGATGATCCTCATCCACGGCTATTTCCATGCCGACCCCCACCCCGGCAACGTCATCTATCTGCCGGGCAACGTCATCGGCATGATCGACTTCGGCATGGTGGGGCGGCTGACCGACCGGCGGCGCGAGCAGATCATCGATTTCCTGAACGCCCTGGTGCTCAAGGACGAGGAGGGCATGCGCAACATCCTGCTCACCTGGGCGGGGGATGCCGAGGTGGACGAGGAGCGGCTCGCCTACGACATCTCGGAGCTGATGCTCAGCTACGACGACCTGCCGCTCAAGGACGTGCAGATCGGCCCGCTGTTGGCCGACGTCACCGCCCTCATGCGCGACCACCACCTGACCATGCCGGCGGACCTCACGCTACTGTTCAAGGCCCTGATCAGCCTGGAGGGGCTGGGACGGCAGCTGACGCCGGATTTCCACATGATCGACCACCTGGAGCCCTTCATCCGCGAGCTGTACGCCAGCCGCTACACCCCCGAGGCGGTGGCCCGGCGGGCGCGGCACGGGGTGAAGGAGGTGATGGAGGTGATCACCGGGCTGCCGCGCGATCTGGCCCATCTGTTCCGGCTCGCCCGCCGCGGCAGTCTGAAGATCGACCTGGATTTGAAACGCCTGGACCACTTCGGCCACCAGCTCAACTACGCCGCCAACCGCATGACCATCGGCGTGCTCACCGCGGCGCTGATTATCGGCTCTTCCATCATCATGACCGTGCCGGACACCCCCTTCGCGCTCGATTTCATCGCTGCCGTGGGCTATCTGCTCGCCTTCGCCAACAGCGTGTGGATCGTGGTGTCGATCTGGCGCTCCGACAAACACTAACCCTTTCGGTACAATGCCGATCTACGCCTCCGACCACACACGGCACGAGGCAGACGAACCCCGCCTACATTCAGGACAAGGCATCATGGAACGCATCTACAACTTCAGCGCTGGCCCGGCAGTGCTGCCGCGCGAGGTGCTCGAACGGGTCCGCGACGAGCTGGTCGATTGGCACGGCAGCGGCATGTCGGTGATGGAGATGTCGCACCGCGGCAAGGAATACATGGCCATCCAGGCCCAGGCCGAGGCGGACCTGCGCGAACTGATGGGCATCCCTGCCCATTACAAGGTCCTCTTCCTGCAGGGCGGGGCCTCCAGCCAGTTCGCCATGGTGCCCATGAACCTATTGCGCGGCAAAGCGAAGGCCGACTACCTCAACACCGGCGAGTGGTCGAAGAAAGCGATCAAGGAGGCGAAAAAATACTGCAGTGTCAACATCGTCGCCTCCAGCGAGGACCGCAATTTTTCCTACGCCCCGCCACAATCGGCCTGGCGTCTCGACCCCGAGGCCGCCTACGTGCATTACACCCCCAACGAGACCATAGGCGGGGTGGAGATCTTCTGGACCCCGGACACCGGTGCAGTGCCGCTGGTGGCGGACATGTCCTCCACCATCCTATCGCGTCCGATCGATGTGAGCCGATATGGTCTGATCTACGCCGGGGCGCAGAAGAACATCGGCCCGGCCGGGGTGACCGTGGTGATCGTGCGCGAGGACCTGATCGGCGAGCCGCTGCCCGGCACCCCCACCATGTTCGACTACAAGGTGCACGCCGACAACGACTCCATGTACAACACCCCGCCCACCTTCGCCATCTACGTGGCCGGTCTGGTGTTTCAATGGCTGAAGGGGCTGGGGGGGCTGGCCGAGATGGAGCGGCGCAACGTCGCCAAGGCCGACATCCTCTACGACTACCTCGATTCGACCCAGTTCTACCGCTCGCCGGTGGCGAAAGAGAACCGCTCGCGCATGAACGTACCCTTCACCCTGCACGACCCCGCACTGGACGAGGTCTTCCTCAAAGGGGCGAGGGAACGGGGTCTGCTGCAGCTCAAGGGACACCGCTCCGTGGGCGGCATGCGCGCCTCCATCTACAACGCCATGCCCATCGAAGGGGTGCAGGCCCTGGTCGATTACATGAAGGATTTTGAGAAAAAGTATGGCTAAGCCGTTCAAAATACTCATACTCAATAAGATCTCGGCCAAGGGCCTAGCGCGGCTGCCGGGGCACTACGAGGTGGGCGAGGCGATGGCCGAGCCCGATGCCATCCTGGTGCGCTCGGCCAGCCTGCACGACATGGACATCCCTGCCAGCGTGGAGGCGATCGGGCGTGCCGGGGCGGGGGTGAACAACATCCCGGTGGCCAAGTTGAGCGCGCGCGGCGTGCCCGTATTCAACGCACCCGGGGCCAACGCCAACGCAGTCAAGGAGCTGGTCATCGCCGGCATGCTGATCGGCGCGCGCAACCTCGCCCCCGCCCTGGAGTTCGTGCAGCAACTCACCGGTACGGACGAGGAGCTGCATAAGAAGACCGAGGCGGGCAAGAAGCAGTTCGTCGGCCGCGAGCTGCCCGGCCGCACGCTGGGGGTGATCGGCCTGGGGGCAATCGGCTCGCTGGTGGCCGATGCCGCCATCCGCCTGGGCATGCAGGTGATCGGCTACGACCCCGGCATCACCGTCGAGGCGGCCTGGCGACTGCCGCGCGAGGTGCGCAAGGCGGACAGCCTGGAGCAGCTCATCCGCGAGTCCGAGTTCATCACCCTGCACGTGCCTCTGGTGGAAGGTACCCGTCATCTCATCAACATGCAGCGGGTGGCCCTCATGCAGGGCGGGGTGGTGTTGCTCAACTTCGCCCGCGAGGGGGTGGTGGACAACGAGGCGGTGCTCACCGGCCTGCGCGAGGGCCGCATCCACGCCTATGTATGCGATTTCCCGGCCAATGCCCTCAAAGGCCACCGGAACGTAGTCTGCCTGCCGCACCTGGGCGCCTCCACCGAGGAAGCCGAAGAGAACTGCGCGGTCATGGTGGCCGAGCAGGTGTCGGACTACCTGGACAACGGCAACATCGTCAACTCGGTCAACTTCCCCGACGTGGTGATGGCGCGCGAAAGCCCCTACCGGTTGGGCATCGCCAACGCCAACGTGCCCAACATGGTGGGCCAGATCTCCACCGCGCTGGCCGAGGCGGGGCTCAACATCCACAACATGGTCAACAAGTCCAAGGGCGAGATGGCCTACACCCTGGTGGACGTGGACAGCCCGGTGGCACCCGAGCTGATCGAGCGTCTCAAAGGCATCGAAGGGGTGTTGCGGGTGCGCTATCTGCCGCTTGCCGCATGAGCGGGCCCCAGGGTGTCGATGGACGCGGAACTCAACCGGCTGCGCGGCGAGATCGACGCCATCGATGACCGGCTGCTTGCGCTCATGAACGAGCGGGCGCGGCTGGCGCAGGCGGTAGGAAGGGTGAAGAACGGCCAGACCACCTACCGGCCCGAGCGCGAGGCCCAGGTGGTGCGCCGCATGCTGGCGGCCAATACGGGGCCCTTGCCGGCCGAGGCGGTCGAGCGGCTTTACCGCGAGCTGATGAGCGCCTGCCGCGCCCTCGAGGAGCCGCTCACCGTGGCCTATCTGGGGCCCGAGGGCACCTTCTCCGAGGCCGCCGCCCTGAAGCAATTCGGCCACGCCGTGCGCACCCTGCCGATGAGCAGCATCGACGAGGTCTTCCGCGTCATCGAACGCGGCGAGGCCCATTGCGGCGTGGTGCCAGTGGAGAATTCCACCGAAGGGGCGGTCAACCGCACCCTGGACCTGTTGCTCGTCAGCCCCCTGATGATCTGCGGCGAGGTGATGCTGAGGATCCGCCAGCATCTGCTGCGCAAGGGGGAGGGGCTGGAGGGCATCCGGGTGGTCTATTCCCACGCCCAGTCGCTCGCCCAGTGTCATGACTGGCTGAACGGCCATCTGCCGCAGGCGCAGCGCATCCGCGTGACCAGCAACGGCGAGGCGGCGCGCATGGCCGCGGAAGACGCCACGGCTGCGGCAGTGGCGGGCGAGATCGCCGCCGAACGCTATGGGTTGACGATCGTCGCGCGCGACATCGAGGACGACCCCAACAACACCACCCGCTTTCTCGTGCTCGCCCGCGAGGATGCCGCCCCTAGCGGTCAGGACAAGACCTCGCTTGTGCTGTCCACCAAGAACAAGCCCGGCACCCTGCTCACCCTGCTCACCCCTTTCGCCCGCAATGGCATCAGCCTCACCAAGCTGGAGTCGCGCCCGGTGCGCAACGGCCTGTGGGAGTACGTGTTCTACCTCGACATCGAAGGCCACCGCCGTGACGAGGCGGTGCGCCGCACCCTGCAGGAGGTGGAGCCGCACACCACCCTGCTCAAGGTGCTGGGCTCCTATCCCATGGCGGTCAACCCCTGATGTCGCCGGCCGATAACGCCCCCGCGCACGTGCGCGCGCTCGCCCCTTACCAGCCGGGCAAGCCCATCTCGGAGCTGGCGCGCGAGCTGGGCATGCCCGAGCACGCCATCGTCAAGCTCGCCTCGAACGAAAACCCGCTGGGTGCGAGCCCCAAGGCCCTGGCCGCGGCACAGCGGGCGCTCGCAGAGGTGGCCCTGTACCCGGACGGCAGCGGCCATGCCCTCAAACAGGCCTTGGCGCGTCGCCTGGGCGTCGATCCCTGCCGGATCGTGCTGGGCAATGGCTCCAACGACGTGCTAGAACTGGCCGCCCGCGTGCTGCTCACGCCCGGCACCTCGGCGGTGTATGCCCAGCACGCCTTCGCCGTCTATCCCCTCGCCACCCAGGCCTGCGGCGCACGCGGCATCGAGGTGCCGGCGCAGGACTATGGGCACGATCTGACCGCTATGGCGGCGGCCATCGCGCCGGATACGCGCCTGGTGTTCATCGCCAACCCCAACAACCCCACCGGCACCCTGGCCGCCCCCGAGGCGCTGTATGCCTTCCTGCGCCGGGTGCCGCCGTCGGTGGCGGTGGTGCTGGATGAGGCCTACGTCGAATACCTCGACCCCGATGAGCGCGCGCCCAGCCTCGATTGGCTGACCGAATTCCCCAACCTCGTCGTCACCCGCACCTTCTCCAAGGCCTATGGACTGGCCGGGCTGCGCGTGGGCTATGCCCTTGCCAGCCCCGAGATGGCCGATCTGATGAACCGCCTGCGTCAGCCCTTCAACGTCAACGGTGTGGCCCTGGCCGCCGCGGCGGCAGCGCTGGAGGACGAGGACTTCATCGCCCTGTCCAAACGGGTCAACGACGCGGGGCTCAGACAGCTCGCCGAGGGTTTTCGGCGGCTGGGACTGGATTTCATCCCCTCGGCGGGCAACTTCGTCTGCGTTCGGGTGGGGCAGGCGCAGCGAATCTTCCAGGCCCTGTTGCACAAGGGCCTCATCGTGCGGCCGGTGGCCAACTACGGGCTGCCCGAGCACCTGCGCATCACCGTCGGCACCGAAGCGCAGAACGCGCGGCTGCTCACTGCGCTGGCCGAGGTGCTGGCATGATCCGCCGGCTCGCCATCCTCGGCGTGGGTCTGATCGGGGGGTCGCTTGCGCTCGCGCTCAAGCGCACCGCCCTGGTTGAGACGGTGGTGGGCTACGGGCGCGGGCGCGACAACCTGGAGCTGGCCCTGCGTCAGGGCGTGATCGACGCGCTGGCCGACACCCCCGAGACGGCGGTGGCGGGGGCGGAGCTCGCGGTGCTGGCGGTGCCGGTCGGCAGCATGCCCTGGCTGATGCAGCGCATCGCCCCCGTGCTCGCGCCTGATGCGGTGCTCACCGATGTTGGCAGCACCAAGCAAGACGTGGTAGCGGCGGCCGAGGCCCATCTGGGGCCGCGGCTGGCGCGCTTCGTGCCCGGCCACCCCATCGCCGGGGCGGAGGCAAGCGGGGTGGCGGCGGCGCACGCGGATCTGTTCCGCGGCAAGGAGGTGATCCTCACGCCGTTGCCGCACACCGACCCGCTGGCGCTCGAACGCGTGCAGGCCATGTGGCAGGGCTGCGGGGCGCAGGTGCTGCGCATGCCGCCCGCGCTGCACGACCGCATCTTCGCCGCGGTGAGCCACCTGCCGCACCTGGCCGCCTTCGCCCTGATGGACGAGCTGGCCGGGCGGGACGAGGCCGAGCTGTATTTCCGTCATGCCGGCTCGGGGTTCCGCGACTTCACCCGCATCGCCGGCAGCCATCCGGAGATGTGGCGCGACATCGCCCTGGCCAACCGCGCGGCGCTGGTGGCCGAGCTGGACGCCTACATCGCGCGGCTGCGCGTGATGCGCGAACTGGTGGCAGCGGGCGACGGCGAGGCCCTGATGCAGCTGCTCACACGCGCCAGCCGCGCCCGCCGCCTGTGGACCCAGCACTGGGTGCAGGACCGACCGAAGTGAACGCGCACATGGATTACATCGACCTGCCCGCTGCGGCCGGTGCACGCGGCGAGGTCCGCCTGCCCGGCTCGAAGAGCATCTCCAACCGCGTGCTGCTGCTCGCCGCCCTGGCCCGTGGCAGCACCGAGGTGAAGGCTTTGCTGGACTCCGACGACACGCGCGTGATGCTGGAGGCGCTCGCCCGCCTGGGTGTGCGCTGGCAGCGGCATGCCGACAGCGACGACTACCGGGTCGAAGGCGTGGGCGGACCCTTCCCGGTCAAGCGGGCTGAGCTGTTCCTCGGCAACGCCGGCACCGCCTTTCGCAGCCTCACCGCGGCCTGCGCCCTGGCCGGCGGCGACTACGTGCTCAAAGGGGTACCGCGCATGCATGAGCGGCCGATCGGCGACCTGGTCGACGCCCTGCGCGGCCTCGGTGCACGCATCGATTACCTCGGCAACCCGGGCTATCCGCCGTTGGCCATCGCCCCGCCGCAGCCGACCCATACCCCCGAGGTCGGCGTGCGCGGCAGCGTGTCCAGCCAGTATCTGACCGGCCTGCTCATCGCCGCGCCGCTGCTCGGCCGGACGGTGACGGTGCGGGTGGAGGGGGAGCTGATCTCCAAGCCCTATGTGGAGATCACCTTAAACCTGATGCGCCGTTTCGGGGTGGAGGTGGTGCGCGAGGGCTGGGTGCGTTTCACCGTCCCGCAGGGCGGCTACCTCAGTCCCGGCGAGATCCAGGTCGAGGCCGACGCCTCCTCCGCCTCCTATTTCCTCGCCGCCGGTGCCATCGGCGGCGGGCCGGTGCGGGTGCTGGGTGTGGGGCGGGACAGCATTCAGGGCGACGTGCGTTTCGCCGACGCCCTGGCCAGCATGGGGGCCGTCATCGCCATGGGGCCGGACTGGATCGAGGCGCGCGCCCCTGTACATGGGCGGCTCAAGGCACTGGACCTGGACTGCAATTCCATCCCGGATGCAGCCATGACCCTGGCGGTGTTGGCCCTGTTCGCCGAGGGCACTACCACGCTGCGTAACATCGCCAGCTGGCGGGTGAAGGAGACCGACCGCATCGCCGCCATGGCCACGGAGCTGAGAAAACTGGGTGCGACGGTGGAAGAGGGCGCCGATGACCTGCGCATCACTCCACCTTACCCCTCACCCCTCACCCCTCACGCCGCCATCGACACCTACGACGACCACCGTATGGCGATGTGTTTTTCGCTCGTGTGCCTGGCCGGGGTGCCCATCCGCATCAACGACCCGAAATGCGTCAACAAGACCTTCCCGGGCTACTGGCAGGCCTTCGCCGGCATACGGCGGTAGTGGGCGCAGGGGACACCAAAGCATGCACGACGGGGTAGGGCAGGCGCCGGTGATCGCCATCGACGGCCCCTCCGCCTCCGGCAAGGGGACGGTGGCGGCCCGTGTGGCCCATGCCCTGGGCTTTCACTACCTGGACAGCGGGGCGATCTACCGCGCCCTCGCCCATGCCGCGCTGCAGCGGGGCGTGGCCCTGGACGACGGGGCCGCTCTGGCAGCGCTGGCCCGGCAGCTCGATCTGCGCTTCGACGGGGGGGAGACCTACCTCGACGGGCTGCCCTGCGGTGCGGCCATCCGCAGCGAGGAGGCCGGCCGTGCGGCCTCCCGCATTGCCGCCCTGCCCGCGGTGCGCGCGGCGCTGCTCGATCGGCAGCGCAGCTTCCGCCGCCCGCCCGGACTGGTCACCGACGGGCGCGACATGGGCACGGTGGTCTTCCCCGATGCCGAACTGAAGGTCTATCTGGACGCCGACGTACACGAACGCGCCCGCCGCCGGTATAAACAGTTGATCGAAAAAGGTTTGGATGCTAATCTTGACCAGATCGAGCAGGACCTGCGCGCCCGCGACGCCCTGGATGCCCAGCGCGCGAGCGCACCCCTGCGGAGGTCCGCCGATGCCCTCCTGCTCGACACCACGCACATGAGCATAGACGAGGCCGTGTCGGTGGTGTTGCGCTGGTGGGAAGGTCGGCAGCCTCGCTAGGCCCGAAGGACTAGGCAGACTGGTCGCTTCGGTTTTTTGTTTTGACTGACCAGCACGCACGACCCGCATCAGACGTCTCGCGCGCACCGGATTCATCAACCGAGCCCTTTCATGTCCACTGCAACCGCCACGACCCAACCGACCGTCCAACCGTCCGAGAGCTTCGCCGCCCTGTTCGAAGAGAGTATCGCCCGCCAGGAGATGCGGGCCGGGGAGATCATCACCGCCGAGGTGGTGGCCATCGACGACAACTTCGTCACCGTCAACGCCGGGCTCAAGTCGGAGAGCTTCATCCCCGTCGAGGAGTTCATCAACGACCGCGGCGAGCTGGAGGTCAAGGTGGGCGACTTCGTCCCCGTGGCCATCGAAGCGCTGGAGGACGGCTATGGCACCACCCGGCTGTCGCGCGACCGCGCCCGCCGGCTGGCGGCCTGGATGGACCTGGAGGCGGCCATGCAGGAAGGCCGTGTGGTCAAGGGTGTCATCCAGGGCAAGGTCAAAGGCGGGCTTACCGTCATGATCAATGGCATCCGTGCCTTCCTGCCCGGTTCTCTGGTGGACATGCGTCCGGTCAAGGACACCACCCCGTTCGAGGGCAAGGAGGCCGAGTTCAAGGTCATCAAGCTCGACCGCAAGCGCAACAACGTGGTGGTGTCGCGCAAAGCGGTGCTGGAAGAGAGCATGGGCGCCGAGCGCGAGGCCCTGCTCGCCAGCCTCAAGG
Organism: Thiobacillaceae bacterium; assembly: GCA_025054655.1. GTDB lineage: Bacteria > Pseudomonadota > Gammaproteobacteria > Burkholderiales > Thiobacillaceae > JANWZL01. The sequence continues at coordinate 26,804 of JANWZL010000118.1, forward strand.
AGGGCGCCATCGTCAAGGGCGTGGTGAAGAACATCACCGACTACGGCGCCTTCGTCGATCTGGGCGGCATCGACGGGCTGCTGCACATCACCGATCTGGCCTGGCGGCGGGTGAAGCACCCGAGCGAGGTGGTCAACGTGGGCGACGAGGTCACCGCCGTGGTGCTGAAGTTCGACCAGGAGAAAAACCGCGTCTCCCTGGGTCTCAAACAGCTGGGCGAAGACCCCTGGGTGGGTATCTCGCGCCGTTACCCGCCCGGCACGCGACTGTTCGGTAAGGTCGCCAACCTCACCGACTACGGCGCCTTCGTCGAGATCGAACCGGGCATCGAGGGCCTGGTGCACGTATCCGAGATGGACTGGACCAACAAGAACGTCAACCCGGCCAAGGTCGTGCAACTGGGCGACGAGGTCGAGGTCATGGTGCTGGAGATCGACGAGGAGCGTCGCCGCATCTCCCTGGGGATGAAGCAGTGTAAGCCCAACCCCTGGGAGGACTTCGCCATGAACTACAAGAAAGGCGACCGCGTGCGTGGGCAGATCAAGTCCATCACCGATTTCGGCATCTTCATCGGGCTGCCGGGCGGCATCGACGGCCTGGTGCATCTGTCCGACCTGTCCTGGAGCAAGCCGGGCGAGGAGGCCCTGCGCGATTTCCGCAAGGGCGACGAGGTCGAGGCCGTGGTGCTGGCCATCGACGTGGAGAAAGAACGCATCTCGCTGGGCATCAAGCAGCTGGAGGGCGACCCCTTCACCGCCTTCATCGCCAGCCACGAGAAGGGCAGCCTGGTCACCGGTACGGTCAAGTCGCTCGACGCCAAGGGGGCGGTCATCCAGCTCAGCGACGAGATCGATGGCTACCTGCGCGCCTCCGAGATCTCGCGCGACCGCGTGGAGGACATCCGCACCCATCTGAAGGAGGGCGATACGGTCGAGGCGATGATCATCAATATCGACCGCAAGAACCGCCAGATCAACCTGTCCATCAAGGCCAAAGAGGCCGCCGAGCAGGCCAGCGCCTTGCAAAAGCTGGCGGCAGAGCAGTCCACCGGCACCACCAACCTGGGCGCTTTGCTCAAGGCCAAGCTCGACAACAAATCTGCCGAATCCTGATCTGCCCGGGCCATGACCAAGTCGGAGTTGATCGCCCGGCTGGCGGCGCGTCACGCGCATCTGGTCACGGCGGATGCGGAACTGGCGGTGAAGACCATCCTCGATGCCATGACCCAGAGCCTGGTGGAAGGCAAGCGCATCGAGATCCGCGGCTTCGGCAGCTTCAGCCTCAACTACCGGCCGCCGCGCATCGGCCGCAACCCGAAGACCGGCGAGAAGGTCTACGTGGCGGGCAAATACGTGCCGCATTTCAAGGCGGGCAAGGAACTGCGCGACCGCGTGGACTACAAGGACCGCTGATGCGCGCTGACCGCTCCCGGTCAATCGGCGCCATGCACTGGCGCCGATTGTGTTTTGAGCCGTCCGCGGCGTCGTCGCGCCGGCCGGTCGGCGGCTAAGCCGCATGGAACTCGAGGCCTGGCATCTGCTCGCCCTGCCGCTGTTCTTCGCGCTGGGCTGGCTGGCCGCGCGGGTGGACATCCGCCACGTCATGCGCGAGTCGCGCGCGGTGCCCGCGTCTTACTTCAAGGGCCTCAACTTCCTGCTCAACGACCAGCCCGACAAGGCCATCGACGCCTTCGTCGAGGTCGCACGGCTCGACCCCGACACCCTGGAGCTGCACTACGCGCTGGGGGCGCTGTTCCGCCGCCGCGGCGAGCTCGACCGCGCCATCCGCATCCACCGCAACCTGGTCGAGCGCAGCGACCTCTCCCAGCGTGAGCGCGAAAAGGCCCAATACGAGCTGGGCCAGGATTTCCTCAAGGCAGGGCTGCTCGATCGCGCCGAGGCCATCTTCAAAGATCTGGAACAGGGCGTGCACGCCATTGATGCCCTCAACCATCTGCTCGACATCTACGTCCTGGAAAAGGAGTGGGAGCGGGCCATCGCCACCGCAGAACGGCTGGAGCGGCTCGGCTGCCCCTCGCGCTATGCCGAGATCGCCCATTACCATTGTGAGCTGGCCCTCGATGCCCTGCTGCGCCAGGACGTCGGGCTGGCGCGCCAGCACCTGGAGCAGGCACGTGCGGCCGATCGTAGGTCGGCACGCGCCATCCAACTCGCCGGCGACCTGGAGCTGCAGGAGGGCAGGCCCGAGGCAGCCATCGCGGTCTGGCGCTCGCTCGAGCAAGCGAACCCGGACTATCTGCCGCTCATCGCCGAGCGCCTGTTCCAGGCTTACCAGCAGCTGGGCAGGCCGGAGGAAGGCATCGCCCTGCTGAAGGCTTATCACTCGCGCCAGCCCAGTGCAGACCTGTTTCACATCCTGTTCAACGCCGTGCAGCAGACCCAGGGCTGGTCGGCGGCGCGCGCTCTCGCCGCGGAGGCCCTGCGCAGCCACGCCAATCTGCTCGTCCTCGACGCCTATCTGCAGGCGTGCAACGCCACGGCCGACGAGGCCGATCTGGAGGCACGGCTGGCCCAGGACCTCGTCCACCAGCACGCGGCCCGTCTGGCGTATTATCGCTGCCGCGAGTGCGGCTTTCGGGCGCGGCAATTTTTCTGGCAGTGCCCGGCCTGCGCACGCTGGGAAAGCATCCCGCCACGGCGGCTCGAACATGACTGATCCGCGTATCATCGTCGCCCTCGATTACCCCGAGGCCGCAGCGGCCCTGGCCCTGGTCGAGCGGCTCGACCCGCGTCTGTGTCGGCTCAAGGTGGGCAAGGAGCTGTTCGTCGCCGCCGGCCCCGAATTGGTGCGCACTCTGGTCGGACGCGGCTTCCAGGTCTTCCTCGACCTCAAGTTCCACGACATCCCCAACACCGTCGCCGCTGCCTGCCGTGCGGCCGCGGGCCTCGGGGTGTGGATGCTCAACGTGCACGCGAGCGGGGGGCTCAAGATGCTGCAGGCAGCCCGTGCCGCGGTCGAGGGCCTACCCAAGCGCCCTAGGCTCATCGCCGTGACCGTGCTCACCAGTCTCGGACGCGCCGATCTCATCGAGATCGGCATCGACGCCGAGCCGCAGGCGCAGGTCCTGCGGCTGGCGCGGCTGGCCCACGCAGCCGGCCTGGATGGGGTGGTCTGCTCGGGCCAGGAGGCCGGGCTGCTGCGCCGCGAGCTGGGGCCGGGCTTCCTCCTGGTCACCCCCGGCATTCGGCCCGCCGCTGCGCCGGCGGACGACCAAAACCGCATACTCACCCCTCTACAGGCCATCCGTGCCGGTGCCGATTACCTGGTGGTGGGCCGCCCCATCACACAGGCGGCCGACCCCGTCGCCGTGCTGCAACAGATGTCTGCTGAAATCCAACACGCCGTGGGAGAACATCGATGAAGATCACCGTCATCGGCACCGGTTATGTCGGCCTGGTCACCGGCACCTGTCTGGCCGAGGTGGGCAACGAGGTCATGTGTCTGGACGTGGATGCGCGCAAGATCGACATCCTGCGTTCAGGCGGCATACCCATCTATGAGCCGGGACTGGAGGAGATGGTCAAGCGCAACAGCGCCGCCGGTCGGCTGTTCTTCACCACCGACGTCGAAGAATCGGTCCACTTCGGCGACATCCAGATGATCGCCGTGGGCACCCCGCCCGACGAGGACGGCTCGGCCGACCTGCAATACGTGCTGGAGGCAGCGCGCAACATCGGCCGCCATATGCAGGGCTTCAAGCTCATCGTGGACAAGTCCACCGTGCCGGTGGGTACGGCCGACAAGGTCAAGGCCGTGGTGCGCGAGGAGCTCGACAGGCGCGGGGTGAGCTTCGATTATTGCGTGGCCTCCAACCCCGAGTTCCTGAAAGAAGGCGCGGCGGTGGAGGACTTCATGAAGCCCGACCGCATCGTCATCGGCACCGAGAGCGAACGCGCCACCCAGATCCTGCGCCAACTCTACGCCCCCTTCCAGCGCAACCACGACCGCCTGGTGGTGATGGACGTGCGCTCGGCGGAACTGACCAAGTACGCCGCCAATGCCATGCTCGCCACCCGCATCTCGTTCATGAACGAACTGGCCCTGCTGGCAGAAAAACTGGGCGC
>JANWZL010000146.1 GCA_025054655.1 Thiobacillaceae bacterium
AGTCCCTGCCCATACCAGGCGCGGTCCAGACTGGGCCGCAGCCGCACCGCTTCGGCGAAGGCGGCGATCGCCTCGCGTCGGCGACCCAGCCGCTCCAAGGCATAGCCCAGGTTGAACCACAGCTCCGCCCGCTGTGGTGACAGCTGCGCGGCCCGGCGCAGGTGCGGCTCGGCCTCGGCGTAGCGCTGCCGGCCGGCCAGCAGGTAACCCAGGCCGGCATGCGTCTGCGCATCCTCGGGCGCGGCCTGCAAGGCGTCGCGATAGGCGGCGACGGCGGCATCATGGCGCCGCAGGCGGGCGAGCAGGCGCGCGCGCAGCCGATGGCGCCAGGCATCGAAAGACATCCGGCGGACAGATCTGTTCATAGCGGGTACATTCTCCTGTGGGCAGCGGGCCGAGGCAACGGCTACAATCCGCCTGCTACGCCCCGACCATGCAAGACCCCCTGCTGCTGTTCGTCTCCATCGCCCGCGCCCTCGTCGAGGTGGCAGGGCTCAGCCTGCTCGGCCAGGGCCTGGTGGGCTGGCTGGCCGGCCGCCACCGGGAGGAGAACATCGTCTATCGCATCTTCCGCGTCGTCACCCGCCCGGCCCTTGCCGCAGTGCGGGCCATCCTGCCGGCGGCCATACTCGACCGGCACGTGCCCGTGGTGGCCTTCTTCCTGCTGCTGTGGCTGTGGCTCGCCCTGGCCTACGTCAAGCTCCTGTTGTCCTGACGGGCCTGCGGCTCAAACCACGGGCATGAACTTCGGAGCACTCAGACCCTTCTGATCCGAGGGTCAAATCGCTATCATGCGGCTTGCTCCCACCGGATGAGCCTGCCATGTCCGCCCCCCTAGTCGGTCTGATCATGGGCAGCGTGAGCGACTGGGACACCCTGCGCCACGCCGCCGAAATCCTCGATGAGCTGCAAATCCCGCACGAGCGCCGGGTGGTCTCCGCGCATCGCACGCCCGACCTGCTGTTCGAATATGCCGCCGGCGCGGCCGAGCGGGGCTTGCGCTGCATCATCGCCGGTGCCGGCGGGTCGGCCCACCTGCCCGGCATGGTGGCGGCCAAGACGCATCTGCCGGTGCTGGGCGTGCCGGTGATGTCCAAGTTCCTCAATGGGCTGGATTCGCTGCTGTCCATCGTGCAGATGCCCAAGGGGGTGCCGGTGGCCACCTTCGCCGTGGGGCCAGCAGGGGCGGCCAATGCCGCCCTGTTCGCGGCGGCCCTGCTGGCGCACGAGTCGCCTGATCTGCGCGCGCGCCTGATCGAGTTCCGGCGCCGCCAGACCGAGGCGGTGCTCCAGGCCCAGCTGCCCGAGGGCCCGGCATGACGTTGAGCCGCCCGCGCGTGCTGCTGCCCGGGGCCACCCTGGGGGTGGTCGGCGGGGGACAGCTCGGCCGCATGTTCGCGCTGGCCGCGCGGGTGATGGGCTACCGGGTGGTGGTGCTCGATCCCGACCCGGCCAGCCCCGCCGGTCAGGTGGCCGAGGTGCACCTGCGTGCGCCTTATGACGATGCGGTGGCGCTCATGCGCATGGGCGAGCTGTGCGACGCGGTCACCACCGAGTTCGAAAACGTGCCCGCGGCGAGCCTTGCCATGCTCGCCCGGCGTACCCACGTGGCGCCGGCGCCGCAGATCGTCGAGACCGCACAGGACCGCCTGCACGAGAAGCGACTGGCCGAACGCTACGGCTGTGCCACCGCACCCTATGCCAATGTGGAGGACGCGGGTGAACTGGTGCATGCCTTCAGCGTCGTGGGTGCGCCCGCCCTGCTCAAGACCCGGCGCCTGGGCTATGACGGCAAGGGTCAGGCGCGGGTAGAAGACCTCGACGGCCTGGTCGCAGCGCACGCCGCCCTGGGCGGCGTGCCGTGCGTGCTGGAGGGGCGGCTGCCCATCGCCCGTGAGTTCTCGGTCCTGCTCGCCCGCACCGCCAGCGGAGAGATCGCCTTCTATCCGGTGGCGGAGAACCTCCACCGGGCGGGCATCCTCGACCTGAGCATCGTCCCCGCCCGCATCCCGGAGCCGGCGGCGCAAGCCGCGCGTGACATGGCCCGGCGCATCGCCGAGGGGGTCGATTACCAAGGCGTGCTGGCGGTGGAATTCTTCCTGCTCGACGACGGCCGCGTGGTGTTCAACGAGATGGCCCCGCGCCCGCACAACAGCGGGCACTATACCCTGGATGCCTGCGTGACCAGCCAGTTCGAGCAACAGGTGCGCGCCCTGTGCGGGTTACCGCTAGGCGACACCAGGCTGCTGACCCCCGTGGTGATGGTGAACCTCCTGGGCGAGCTGTGGACCCCGCAGCCGCGCTGGGAGGCGCTGCTCGGCCATGCCGGGGTGAAGCTGCATCTGTATGGTAAGACGCAGGCACGGCCGGGGCGCAAGATGGGGCATTACAACTGCCTCGCCCCCACGCTGGAGGACGCCTTGGCGCTAGCGCAGACGACCCGTCGGGCCCTGGGCGTCGTCTGACCGATGTGGTCTGCGCGTAGCGTGGCGCGCACGGTCCGCGGCGAGCCCCTCAGCGCGGCGGGTCATTCGGCCGCGAGCGACAGACCCACGATCGCCTCCGCCAGCAACACCGCATCCCCCTGCCGGTGGCCGAGCAGACGGATCTTCACCGGCAGCTGTGGCCAGGTCTCGCGCAGCCACAGCTCGAACGACTCCTCCGCCCCTGCTGCCGCCACGCGCAGGTGGCGCGTGGCCATGCGGCCCAGCGGCAGGTCCAGGACTTCCCGCCCCAGCTCACGATACTCGTAGGCGCGCAGGCGCTTGCCGTCGAGCACCCAGATCTGCCCCTCGCCCGGCGGCGGAAAGAGGCTCACCTGATACAGCACGCTCAACAGGTCCTGCGTGCCCGGCCGCAGCTCCAGCGTGCCCCGATCCGCACCCAGGTCGGCCTGCATGCGCTCCCAGTCGAAGTGGGCGCGTAACTGCCGCTGGCCGCGGTTGAGCCAGTAGTGTTCCGGGCGCAGTCCTTGTGCGGTGAGGCTGCCGTAGCTGGTCTGGCTGAGCAGGCCCGCGTAGATGAGCCGCATCAGACCGGTGGCGCGGGCCACGGCATGCAGGGCGTAACGCTCGCCGTCGCTCTGCCAGACGTGCTCGAACCGGCCCAGGGTGTAGCCGTCCTCGCTCGTGCGCACGGCGTAGCGGATGGTGAACCCCGTCGGCACGGGGGGTGGGGCCGGCACAGGTTCGGGCGCGGGTGGTGGCGCGGTCGGCCCGGCACTCGATTCGGGCGCGGGCTCGGGAGGCGGTGGCGCCATCGGGGCCTCGGCAACAGGGGGCTGCGGGGTGGCCACAGGCGCGGGTTCGGCCGCCGGCATGGGAGCGGAGGGGGTTGACCTCGCGACGCGGCCGGGTGCGGGCGGCGCACTGCGGCTGGGTGGCTCACGGGCTGGCGGTGTCAGGTCCTCAGGGGGGGGCATGGGTGGGGTGAGCCGGGCGGCGATGGGGGGCGCGGGCGGCTCGGGTACTGCCGCGACTGGCCAGGGGATGCCGCCGCCGGCGGCAAGGTGCAGCAGGGCCGATAGCAGCAGGGCGATGGGCAGCCGATGGCGCGTGCCGATCCCGCCCATGTCCGGCTTCAGCCGTCCGGCCAGATCAGGGCGGGGCAGTCCCGCGGCGCGGCGGCGGCGCCGATCAGCCGCACACGACCCTGGGCGTCCCAGGTCAGGCGTCCCTCGGCGAACCAGCGCACGGCCAGCGGGTAGATGCGGTGCTCCTGGGCGAGCACGCGAGCGGCCAGGCGCTCGGGCGTGTCGTCGTCAAGCACGGGTACGGCCGCCTGCACGACGATGGGACCGGCATCCACCTCGGGGGTGACGAAGTGCACGCTGCAGCCGTGCAGCCGCACCCCGGCGGCGAGCGCCCGCGCATGGGTGTTGAGGCCCGGAAAGGCAGGCAGCAGGGCGGGGTGGATGTTGAGCATGCGCCGCTCGTAACGCTGCACGAAGCCGGGCGTGAGCACGCGCATGAAGCCGGCCAGACAGACGAGGTCCGGGGCGTGGCGGTCGATCTCGGCCGCCAGCGCGGCATCGTAACGCTCACGGTCGGGGTGTTGCGTGTGATCGACCACCGCCGTGGGCACGCCATGACCGCGCGCGACCGCCAGACCAGGGGCGTCGGGACGGTTGCTGATGACGGCGGCGAACTCCACCGGCAGCCCCGCCTCGAGCAGGGCCTGCATGTTGCTGCCGCGGCCGGAGATGAGGATGACGGCGCGCACTTCGGCGAGGTTCAGGCGATCACCACCCGTGGCGCATCGGCGGCCGCGGACTCGACCCGGCCCAGTGTATACACCGTCTCACCGTGTTCGGTGAGCAGGTGTCGGGCATGCTCGGCCTGCTCCGGGGCCACCACCACGATGAGACCGATGCCGCAATTGAAGGTGCGGTACATCTCTTCCGTGCTGACACCGCCGGCCTCGCGCAGCCACTGGAACACCGGCGGCCAGCTCCAGGCGGCGGCGTCGATGCGGGCGGCGAGACCGTCGGGCAGGATGCGCGGCAGGTTGCCCGTGATGCCGCCGCCCGTGATGTGGGCCAGCCCTTTGACCGGCACGGCTGCCAGCAGGGCCAGCACCGGTCTGACGTAGATGCGTGTGGGTTCGAGCAGGGTCTCGCCCAGGCTGCGGCCGCGGAACTCCGCCATGAGATCGGCGCCGCTCAGCTCGACGATCCTGCGGATGAGGGAATAGCCGTTGGAGTGCGGTCCGCTCGATGCCAGACCGAGGATGACGTCACCGGCGCGGATGCTGTCGCCGGTGATGATGCGGTCGCGTTCCACCACGCCGACGGCGAAGCCAGCTAGGTCGTATTCGCCGATCGGATACATGCCGGGCATCTCCGCCGTCTCACCGCCGATCAGGGCACAGCCGGCCAGCTCGCAGCCGCGGGCGATACCGGCCACGACCTGCTCGGCCACGTCCACCTCGAGCCGCCCGCAGGCGTAGTAGTCGAGGAAGAACAAGGGTTCCGCCCCCTGCACCAGGATGTCGTTGACACTCATGGCCACCAGGTCCACGCCTATGGTGTCGTGTCGCCCCAGGGCGAAGGCGAGCTTAAGCTTGGTGCCCACCCCGTCGGTGCCGGCCACCAGCACGGGCTGGCGATAGCGTTGCGGCAGCTCGACGAGGGCGCCGAAGCCACCGATACCGGCCAGCACCTCGGGGCGCAGTGTGCGGCGCGCATGCGGTTTGATGCGTTCGACCAGATCGTCGCCGGCGGCGATGTCCACGCCGGCATCGCGGTAGGAGAGACTGGGTGGCACGATGGTTGACTCGGGCAATCAGGGCTATGATTCTACCCGAGATGACCGCCACCCCGCTC
>JANWZL010000153.1 GCA_025054655.1 Thiobacillaceae bacterium
GCTCGCCGCCATCGTCCTGGTCGCGCGGCACAATGCCGCCGGTGGGGACAGCGTGACCATCCTGAGCGGCGGGCGCCTGTATGCCCACGCCGACCTGCGCCTCGACCGCGTCATCGACGTGCCCGGACCGCTGGGGCTGACCCGGGTGGAGATCCGTGCCGGTCGCGTGCGTGTGGCGCGCGACCCGGGACCACGGCAGCTGTGCGTGCGTCAGGGCTGGCTCGCGCCCGGCCAGGCGGCGCTGTGTCTGCCCAACCAGGTGGCGGTGTATCGCGGCAGTGCGGCCTATGACAGCCTCAACTATTGAACTCAGCGTCAGCCAGGAGGATCGGCGGGTGGCCAGCCTCGCTGCCGCGGCCCTGGGGCTAACGTTGCTGGAGGCCGCCATACCCTCGCCCATACCGGGTATCAAGCCGGGCCTGGCCAATATCGTCGTCCTGCTCGTGTTGCTGCGCTATGGCTGGCGCTTGGCGGCCTGGGTCAGCCTGCTGCGCGTGGTGGCGGCCGGGCTGCTGCTGGGCAGCTTCATGACCCCTGGCTTCGTGCTGAGCCTGGCCGGGGCCATCGCCGCCCTCGCCATGCTGGGCCTGGCCCGCAGGCTGGCCGCACACGCCCTCGGGCCGGTGGGCCTGTCCGTACTGGCGGCCTTCGCCCACGTGGGCATGCAGCTCGCGGTGGTGGACGTCTGGCTCATGCCCGGTGCGAGCCTCGCCGCCCTGGCCCCCCTGTTCCTCGCCGCCGCCTGGGTCACCGGGCTCGTCAATGGCCTGGCCGCCGCCTGGCTGCTCCAACGCCTGCCGGCCGCAGAGCCCGATGCGGCCATGGCCCTACCAGGCGGGCGGGCATGAAACGCATCACGCTGGCGCTCACCGGCGCCTCCGGCCTGGCCTATGGGCTGCGGCTGCTGGAGTGCCTGCTCGCCGGCGGCTGCCGCGTCGATCTGCTGGTGTCCCAGGCCGCCCGCGTGGTGGCGCGGCAGGAACTGGACCTCGCGCTGCCCACCGGCAGCGGGGAACTCGCTGCCTGGATCGCCGCGCGCCACCCCGGCCTGCCAGGGCAGTTGCGCGTCTATGGGCGTGAGGAATGGTACGCGCCGCCGGCCTCGGGTTCCAACCCGGCCGAGGCCATGGTGGTATGCCCCTGCAGCATGGGCACGCTCGCCGCCATCGCCCATGGACTGGCAGACAACCTGATCGAACGCGCCGCCGACGTCATCCTCAAGGAACGCCGCCCCCTCATCCTGGTACCGCGCGAGACCCCCTTTTCGCTCATCCACCTGCGCAACATGGTGCGGCTGGCCGAGGCCGGCGCCACCATCCTGCCGGCCAACCCCGGTTTCTACCACCGCCCGCAGACGGTACAGGCGGTGGTGGACTACGTCGTGGCCCGTGTGCTCGACCACCTGGGACTGCCCCAGGCCTTGCTGCCCCGCTGGGGCGAGCCGGAAACGTGAATGCCATCGCCAACATTGAACCCCGAAAGGACCCCGAAAGGACGCCTATGCTGCCCGCGCCCGAGACCCTCATCCTGCAGTTCGACCGCGCCTTGCGCACCCTGTTCGCCCCGGCCGCGAGCCGCCGACCCCACCCCGACGACGGGCTGCCCGATGCGGCGCTCACCGAAGCCGAAAAACGGCACGTGGCCGGGCTCATGCGCGTGAACCACAGCGGCGAGGTGTGCGCCCAGGCCCTCTATCAGGGTCAGGCCATCACCGCCCGCAATCCGGCCATCGCGCAGGTGCTGAGGAAGGCGGCGGACGAGGAGACCGAGCACCTGGCCTGGTGCGAGCGGCGCCTGCAGGAGCTCGGCAGCCACAAGAGCCTGCTCAACCCGCTGTGGTATGCCGGCGCACTCGGCCTGGGCGTGCTGGCGGGGGCGCTGGGCGACCGCGTCAACCTCGGTTTCCTCGCCGAGACCGAACGCCAGGTCGAGGGACATCTAGACGGCCACCTCGCCCAGCTACCGGCCGAGGATGCCAAGAGCCGTGCCATCCTGGAGCAGATGAAGGCCGACGAGGTGCGGCATGCGCACACCGCGCTCGACTTGGGTGGCATGGAGCTGCCGCTGCCGGTCAAGCTCGCCATGCAGCTCGCCGCGCGGGTGATGACCCGCACCGCCTACTGGCTGTGAGCGGTGCTGGGCCCGTCTTCCACGATCTCGAAGTCGTGTGTGATAGCGGCCGTCTTGCCGAGCATGATGCTGGCCGAGCAGTATTTCTCGGCCGACAGCCGGATCGCCCGCTCCACCATCTCGGGTTTCAGGCCCTGGCCGCGGACGATGAAATGCATGTGGATACGGGTGAACACCTTGGGATGATCCGGCGCACGCTCGGCGGTCAGGCGCACCTCGCAGCCCGTGACCTGCTGGCGGCTCTTCCTGAGGATCATCACCACGTCCACCGAGGTGCAGCCCCCCGCGCCCATCAGCAGCAGCTCCATCGGGCGCGGCCCCAGGTTGCGCCCGCCGATGTCGGGGGCGCCGTCCATGACGAGCGCGTGACCGCTGCCGCTCTCGGCCATGAAGCAGACGTCCTCGATCCACTTGACCCTCGCCTCCATCGCCAGCTCCTCACAACAGGTTACGGATACGATACCAGATCAGGCCCAGCGCCTCGTGCAGGGCGTAATGGCTGTCGAGCAGGGCGCGCGCCGAGGGCACGAAGTCCAGCACGTCGGGCGGGCCGGGCCGGCTGTAGCCCAGTCCGGCCGGCAGCACGCTCAGCCCGGCCCGCTCGAATTCGGGCATGGCACGCGCAAGATGCCAGGCATGGCTGACCAGGTAGATGCGCTCGATGCCCTCCTTCTTGAGCAGCTGTGCGGCATAGCGGGCGTTTTCGCGCGTGTTGTGCGAGCGCTCCTCGACCCAGCGCACGGGCACGCCGAACTCGGTCTCCAGTACCGCCCGCATCAGCCGCGCCTCGGGCACGCCCCCCTCGGGGTCACCCCCCGTGACCAGCACCGGCAGACCTGTGTCGCGGGCTATACGCGCCCCGTAGCGCAACCGCTCCAGCGTCAGCCGCCCCACGGTGTCGCCTGCGTACTCCAGGCTATCGCGGTAGGCGCCGCCGGCCAGGATGACGATGGCCTGCGCCCCATCGCGGGCGATGGGCGCACGCGGGGGTTTGAGCCGGTCTAACAGCCAGTCGGCCACATAAGGCGTGGACAGCCCCCACAGCAGCAGCACGGCGGCGAGCATGAGAGCGCGGCCCAGCCCTTGGCGGCGGCGCGAGCGGGTGAGCCACCAGCCGGCCGCCGCCAAGAGCAGGACGTTTAGCGGGGGTAGCAGCGGCGCGGCCAGGAGTTGGGTGATCAGCCAACCGATGTCCATGGCCGGCCAATTATGACGGCAGTGGGGCTGCGCTTCCAACCACGACCCGGGCTTTGACATCGGCCCGCCTCGGGCGTTACAATCCGCGTTTACGCTGTGACCCTACAGGACGAGTCATGAAGACCTTTTCCGCCAAGCCGCACGAGGTGGAACACGGCTGGTACGTGGTGGATGCCACCGACAAGGTGCTCGGGCGCTTGGCCGCCCAGATCGCCCTGCGCCTGCGCGGCAAACACAAGCCGATCTACACCCCGCACGTGGACACGGGCGACTTCATCGTGGTGGTCAACGCCGACAAGCTGCGCGTGACCGGGGACAAGGCCACGAGCAAGAAATACTACCGCCATTCGACCTATCCGGGCGGCATCTACGAGACCACCTTCGGCAAGATGCAGGCCCGCTTCCCCGGCCGCGCGCTGGAGAAAGCGGTCAAGGGCATGTTGCCCAAGGGCCCGCTGGGCTACGCCATGCTGCGCAAGCTCAAGGTCTACGCCGGGCCCGAGCACCCGCACGGGGCGCAGAAGCCACAGCCGCTGGACATCCGCTGAATACAGGGAACGACCCCATGATCGGTGAATATTATTACGGCACTGGCCGCCGCAAGAGCGCGGTGGCGCGTGTGTTCATCAAACCCGGCAGCGGCCGTTTCGTCGTCAACGGCAAGCCAGTGGACGAATACTTCTCACGCGAGACCGGCCGCATGCTGGTGCGCCAGCCCCTGGTGCTGACCGAACGGCTCGACAGCTTCGACATCATGGTCAACGTGCACGGCGGCGGTGAGAGCGGCCAGGCCGGGGCGGTGCGGCATGGGCTGACCCGTGCGCTGATCGACTACGACGAGACGCTCAAGCCGGTGCTCAAGAAGGCAGGCCTGACCACCCGCGATGCGCGCGAGGTGGAGCGCAAGAAGGTGGGCCTGCACAAGGCGCGCCGGCGCAAGCAGTTCTCCAAGCGCTGATCGCTGCCTGGCGTGTGAAGGCCGCCCATGCAGGCGGCCTTTTCGTTGCAGGGGTGGAGCAGGACAGGAGGTCGGCATGATCAAGGCGGGCATCGTCGGTGGCACCGGTTACACCGGGGTGGAGCTGTTGCGCCTGCTCGCCCAGCACCCGCAGGTGGAACTCGCCGCCATCACCTCACGCAAGGAGGCGGGGCTGGCCGTGGCCGAGCTCTTCCCCAGCCTGCGCGGCCGTGTGCGGCTCGCCTTCACCACGCCGGAGGAGGCGCCGCTGGAGCGCTGTGACGTGGTCTTCTTCGCCACCCCCAACGGCGTGGCCATGCAACAGGCCCGTCAACTGCTTGCGGCCGGGGTGCGGGTGATCGACCTCGCGGCCGACTTCCGCCTGCAGGACGTGGCCGAGTGGCAGCGCTGGTACGGCATGGAACACGCCTGCCCGGAGCTCATCGCCGAGGCGGTGTATGGACTGCCCGAGGTCAACCGGGAGCGCATCCGCAGCGCCCGGCTGATCGCCAACCCGGGCTGCTATCCCACCGCCGTGCAGCTGGGTTTCCTGCCGCTCATCGAGGCCGGCGTGGTGGAGCTGGACAGCTTGGTGGCCGACTGCAAATCAGGTGTGTCCGGGGCCGGCCGCAAGGCCGAGACCCATATCCTCTACGCTGAGGCCGCCGATAGCCTCAAGGCCTATGCCGTGCCGGGGCACCGCCACTGGCCTGAGATCCGCCAGGGGCTCGCCCGCGCGGCGGGGCGGGAGGTGGGGCTCACCTTCGTGCCACATCTCACCCCCATGATCCGCGGCATCCACGCCACCCTGTACGCGCGCCTGTCTGCGGAGGTCGATGTCCAGGCCCTGTTTGAACGGCGTTATGCCGGTGAGGCCTGCGTCGACGTACTGCCGCCGGGCTCACACCCGGACACCCGCTCAGTGCGCGCCAGTAACCTCTGCCGCATCGCCGTGCACCGACCGCAAGGCGGGCGGACGGTGGTGGTGCTGTCGGTCATCGACAACCTGGTCAAGGGCGCAGCCGGCCAAGCGGTGCAGAACATGAACCTGATGTTCGGGCTGGAGGAGACCCTGGGGCTGACTCAACTGCCGGTCTCACCCTGAACTGGGTTGGCTGGGCGTCAGCAGACGCGGGAGCAATCTTATGCGCGGCTGGATGGCTGCGTTGCGCTGCTCGGCTGCCGCGCCTGTCTGCATGAGTCTCGCGGCCAGCGCTGCGGGCGCCTTGCCCTTCACCCGCTGGCGACGATTTGTTTCAGCATTTCGTTGACGGGAACTTTTGCCGCCACAATAATGCCTTTATCGAAGTTCAACGCAAAGGAGTACGCCATGAACGCCGTTGCCGAAACGACCCCCCTGATCTTCACCGATGCCGCCGCCAGCAAGGTGCGTGCCCTGATCGAGGAGGAGGGCAACCCGGAGCTGAAGCTGCGCGTGTTCGTCACCGGCGGCGGCTGCTCCGGTTTCCAGTATGGCTTCACCTTCGACGAGTCGCAGAACGAGGACGACTTCGTCATGGAGAAGGGCGGAGTCACCCTGCTCATCGATGCCATGAGCATGCAATACATGCAGGGGGCCGAGATCGATTACACCGAGGGGCTGGAAGGCGCCCAGTTCGTCATCCGCAACCCCAACGCGGTATCCACCTGCGGCTGCGGCTCCTCGTTCTCGGTGTGAGCGCCGCGGTGCGGCCGCAAGGCGGCGCAGGCCGCCTTTTTTGATCCCCGTTGATCCCTGCGGTCAGGATGGACGCGCGCGCTCGGGTCGTCAACTGCCCAACCTGCGGTCAGCCGGTCGCATGGCGGCCGGAGAACCGCTGGCGCCCCTTCTGCAGCGAACGCTGCCGCCTGATCGACCTGGGCGAGTGGGCGGCCGAGCGCTACCGGCTGCCGGCCGAGCCGGCCTTGGGCAGCGGGCCGGACGAACACGCGCCGGCGGCCGACACTGCACCGTCGCGGCCGGTCTGACACCGGCTTGCCCACGGCCGCGAGCTGGGCTAGTCTGCACTCACCCCGGTGCGCGTGCCCAACATGAAACTCGTGATCCTCGATCGCGACGGCGTCATCAACTACGACTCCGACCAGTTCATCAAGACGCCGGAGGAATGGCGGCCCATCCCCGGCAGCCTCGAGGCCATCGCCTGCCTCAACCAGGCAGGCTTCCGCGTAGTGGTGGCCTCGAATCAGTCCGGCGTGGGCCGCGGCCTGCTCGACATGGCGGCGTTGAACGCCATCCATAGCAAGATGCACGCCCAGCTCGCCCGCCTGGGCGGGCGCATCGATGCGGTCTTCTTCTGTCCGCATGCGGCCGATTCGCGCTGCGCCTGCCGCAAACCCAGGCCAGGCCTGCTGGTCGAGATCGCTCTGCGCTATCACGTGGACCTCAGGGGTGTGCCGGTGATCGGCGACAGCCTGCGCGACCTGCAGGCGGCCCAGGCGGCCGGGGCGAGACCTGTGCTGGTGCGCACGGGCAAGGGCATGAAAACCCTGGGGGAGGGAGGTCTGCCGGAGGGCACACGCGTCTTCGGTGACCTGGCCGAGGCCGTGCAGGCGCTGCTGGCCGAGGCATGATCTTCCTGCGCTCTCTGCTGTTCGCCGTCCTGCTGGTGGCGATCACCGTCCCCTATGGCACCATCGCCCCGTTGTTCCGCCCATTGCCCCCCCTGCAGCGCTATCGGGCGGTGAGTTACTGGTGGCGGGCGGTCGTCTGGCTCGCCCGGGTGGTGTTGGGCATCCGCTATCGGGTCGAGGGGCTGGAACACCTGCCGCAGGGTCCTTGCGTGGTCCTGGCCAAGCACCAGTCGGCCTGGGAGACCCTGGCCTTCCCCACCTTCATGCCGCCGCTGGCCTACGTCCTGAAGAAAGAGCTGCTGCGTATCCCCTTCTTCGGTTGGGGCCTGGCCATGGCCAGCCCCATCGCCATCGACCGCGCCGCCGGCCGGCAGGCGCTGCACATCCTGGAGCGCGAAGGACGCGACCGCCTGGCCAAGGGTTTCTGGGTGGTGGTCTTTCCCGAGGGCGCGCGCATGCCGCCGGGGCAGAAGGGTCGGTACAACGTCGGCGGGGCATGGCTGGCAGTTAAGGCCGGGGTGCCCGTGCTGCCCGTGGCGCACAACGCCGGGCGGCTGTGGGGCCGGCGCGCCTTTCTCAAACGGCCGGGCCTCGTCACCGTGGTGATCGGCCCGCCCATCCCTACTGTGGGCCGTGAGCCGGCCGAGGTCATGGCCGAGGTCGAGACCTGGATCGAGGCACGCATGAGCAGCCTGTGAACGGCTGGCAGTCAGCGGACAACTCGGCCGGACTGCGGCTGTGACAGGTCTTTCACGCCGCTGGTGCGATCGGTCTAAAGCCCATTGCGGTTCTGCCGATACATACAGCGTGCCGTTGCCACACGCACCAGGCGGGCCTGGGCAGGTGTGTCACAGCCCTTTGCCAGGGCGGGATCGGGGACGGTACGGTCCAACTTCACCGTTGCCCTTGCCCACGCGCAGACGACGCAGTCATCGGGCATGAGCCAGAAGGCTGCACCCACCTCGGCGGGTGCGCCTGGTGCCGGTGGTGCGCCCGAGGGTTTGGTGATCAAAACCAAGTCCTCACCCATGGCGCAACAGGAGACACCCAAGATCGAGGAGCGCCGGGCGCCCGAGCCGGCCACCCCGATGAGCGTGGCAATGGGCAAGAACGCGCTTGCACCCGTCACGCTCAACTGCCGGCCTGGCCCCCTGCCGGCCAACATCGGCTGCCCAGGTAGCTGGGTCGATCTGGATCCCACGCCCAAGACCTGCTGGGCGTGCATCATCCACAAACCCGAACCCATGGAGTGAGGCCGGCCAGCGACATCATGTCCGAGCGAGGGCGGCCGATGTCGCATGGTCGGCATCGGTCGCACCGGCTGTGGCGTTGCCTCCAGGATGGCAACAGAGGGCGGGTCCAGACTCGCAAAACGGCGTTTCCGGCTGTCAGGGGTGCTCCGGATCGATCAGGATCAGCTGGTCTAGCGAGGCGGGACAAGCAGCGGTGCCTAGACATAGGTCGGACTGAACGATCACCCGAGACGTCATGAAATCACACGCCTTGACCCAGTGGCTCCTGATCCCGTGGCTGTTCGCCGGACTGACCCTGCTCGTCATGAGCGGCTGTTCGACGGCCCCATCCCTGGGCGGGGACGATCCCCTCATCCGCGGCGCAGCAGCGGGATCACAACCGCAGGCGGCGGGCGATGTGCTGCAGCGCTGCGACTCGCCGTTGGGCAGTGTAGGCCTCACGGACACGGGTGATCCTTACGTCCCCATCCTCCGTTTGCTCATCCAGCAGTCCAACTGCTTCATCGTGGTCGAGCGCGGCCGCGCCTATGGCAGCATCGATTTCGAGCGCCAGCTCAGGCAGTCGGGGCTGACACGCGCGTCAGCGCTGCCGGCGGAAGGTGCACAGCCTGGGCTAGGGACTCTGCTGGCGGCCGACTATACCATGGTGCCGTCAGTGACCTTCGCAGAACCCTCAGGTTTCGCGCTCACCACTGGCCTCGGTGGCCTGTTCGGGCGGGGGATGAACCAGGTAGATGCCTCGGCCCAGGTACAGGGTCATGGTGCCTCGACTACCCTGCTACTCATCGACAACGCTAGCGGCGCCCAGATCCTTGCCGCCCAGGGCAGCGCGAAAAACTACGACCTCGGTGCGGGCCTAGGGGTGTTGGGCGGATTGGTGGCGGGCGTGAACGCCTACGCCCGCACACCCCAGGGCAAGGTGGTTACGGCCGCCTTTCTCGACGCCTACAACAAGCTGGTGCTCGCTGCGCGCCAATACAACCCGCAGCGGGCGGAGGGTGCTGTGGGCGCCGGCGGTCGCCTCAAGGGGCCCTAGCGCCCCGATTCATCGGCACCTCGTCGCGAATCATCGGCCCTCGCCTGCGCATCGAGGGCTTCGGCCAGGCGGGCGAACTCGGCCAGGCTCAGGCTTTCCCCCCGCCGCTGGGGGTCTATCCCCAGGGCGAGCAGCCGGTCGGCCGCGAGCAGCCCGTGCAGGCTGTTGCGCAGGGTCTTGCGCCGCTGGCCGAAGGCGCGCCGGGTCAGTTCGGCCAGCCCGGTGAGGTTGCGGCAGGGCCGCTGTGC
>JANWZL010000084.1 GCA_025054655.1 Thiobacillaceae bacterium
GCCCGCGCCTCGGCCTGGCTAAGCCCGCGCTCGACCAGGAAATCGACCACCTCCGCCGCGGGTGCGAGCGCCATGCGCTCCAGCCACTGATACAGGCGTTCGCGCATCTCCTGCGCCGCCTTGCGCGTGAAGGTGATGGCCAGCAGCTCCGCGGGCTGTGCCCCCGCCAGCAGCAGCCGGAGCATGCGCGACACCAGCAGCCAGGTCTTGCCGCTGCCGGCGCAGGCCTCGACCACGACGTTGCGGTCGGGCTGCAATGCGGCGTGCAGTCGATCTTCGACCATGGCGGGCCGGCCGGCTATCGAACGCAGTGCTGCGGCCGCCGCGTCACGCTGTGGGGCCGGGACGGACCGTGTGGCATATAGGCCGGTGGGGGCGTGTCGGCATGATCAGAGGGGCTCAGCACCCGATCCGATGACCCTCGTGCGGACATGAACGCGTCCCTGGCGTCAACCCTTTATGCCTGTCAGCGAGACGATGCGCTGTTTGAAATCCTCATACTCGGCGCTGGATTTGTCCAGCAAACGTGACAGGCAATAAAAGCGGTCTGTGCTGGGCGACTCTTTGTGTGCCTGTGCAATGTCAAGACGAACAACATTGATCACTGTCCAGCATTCAGTGAAACCGCGTATGCGTGCTTTCTGGTGACTTTTCTCCGCTTCACCTAGGCGGTTGTGTATGTTAGAATAGTCCGTTCCACCCTTGATTTCTATGGCGATGATATTACGGACATCCTTTGACATTTTTTCACGGATGACGATATCTGGATCGGCAGCGAATTCGATAATCACGGTCCTACCTGCTGCATTCCTCACCTCAATGTGTGTCGAACCGCTGTTCCTGACCGCCTTGCGGACGATATCGTGAATGATCTCAAAGACCTTGACCGTGGCGTTACCGCCACGACGAACGTTGGCACCACCTCGCAATTGTGGACCCAATGTGAGCAGCGTCAGATCGTCCAGCAGGTCTTTTGTCACACGATCTATGCCAATAGCTTCCACAAGTGTGGCGGAGGCGTGATTGAGCGCGACGCAGAGCGGGGGTAATCTGCGTTCGGCATGGTCTGACAAAACACCCTTGGTTTCCATGGATTTGAACGACCCGGCACCAGACCCACCGCTGAAGAATTCTTTCTGACTATATCCCAGCAGAAGCCGGTAATATCCCAGCAGACGTGGATTGGCCTTGAGCAGACAAGGGGTAGCAAATATCAACTCCCCGCGCAGCCCTTTCTTCGCCAATGCACGCAGAACGGCCCTTGGAGCATGTTGGTACAGCTCTTGGTCGAGCAAGGCGATATCCACAGTCTCCACTGCCTGACCGAGCGCATCCTGGAGAAAAAGGCTGCGCGCCTGCGCCAAGGCCAAGGAAAATTCCACCTGCTGGGCGGGATGAGGAAAGGCAAACATCATGCCGCCTTGAGCCGCACGACATTGTGCGTGAGCGTATGCAACCGGCGCAGGGCGATCTGCACATACTGCGGATTGATCTCGATGCCCTCGAATCTACGGTGGTGTTTCTGGCAGACAAGCCCCACCGTGCCCGAACCGAAGAACGGATCCAGCACGAAATCCTCCGGCCGGCTGGTGCTGAGGATGCAGGGTTCGATCAGTGCCGGCGGGAAGACTGCGTAGTGGGCATGTTCCGTGGCCTGAGTAGGTACGCTCCATACGCTGCGACGGTTGCGTAAACGACCGTTGGCCGTCGGTTCACGCATGACCTGCTGGTCGTAGTGATAGCGCTGCGACTTGGTGAACATGAACAAGTATTCATGGCTGCGGCTTACCCTATCCTTGACGCTCTCGGGCATGGCATTGGGTTTGTGCCAGATGATGTCGCTACGCAGGTACCAGCCATCGGCCTGCAACGCGAAGGCAAGACGCCAGGGGATGCCGAGCAGGTCCTTGGGTTTGAGGCCCTCAGGGGTGTCAGGCCGCACGCTCATGGCCCGCGCCGGGTTTTTCTTGTCCGGGGCGCGATAGCCACGGTTGCCGCTGGTGTAACCGTCACCGATGTTGAGCCACAGCACGCCGTCGTCCCGCAGCACCCGCCTGACCTCGGCGAAGACCGCCACCAGGCGGTTGAGGAATTGGGGCAGGCTCGCCTCCAGACCGATCTGGCCTTCGATGCCGTAGTCGCGTAAGCCCCAGTAGGGCGGCGAGGTGACCACGCACTGCACCGCACCGCTGGGCAGGCGCTGCAGGACCTGCAGCGCATCGCCCTCGAACAGCACCGACTCGTTCAGTGGCAGCGGCTGCGGCTGGACGATGGTTGCGAGCTTCATGCGCTGCCGGCCGCCTAGCCCAGGGCCGGCGGCTGCCGTGTGTGCCAGTCCGTCGCGCGCTGATACTGGTGGGCGACGTTGAGCAGCCGCGCCTCGGCGAAGTAGTCGCCGATCAGCTGCAGGCCCACTGGGCGGCCATCGGCACCGAAGCCGCAGGGGATGGACAGGGCCGGCAGCCCGGCGAGGTTGACGGCGATAGTGTAGATATCGGACAGATACATCTCGATGGGGTCGTCGCGCTTGGCCCCCAGGTCGAAGGCGGTGGTCGGGGCGGTGGGGCCGAGGATGACGTCGCACTGGGTGAAGGCCGCGGCGAAGTCGCGGGCGATGAGCCGGCGCACCCGCTGCGCCTGCAGGTAATAGGCGTCGTAGTAGCCGTGCGACAGCACATAGGTTCCGATCAGGATGCGGCGCTTGACCTCGGCGCCGAAGCCTTCGGCGCGGGTCTTCTCGTACATCTCGGTGAGGTCGGCGTACTCGGGCGTGCGGTAGCCGTAACGCACGCCGTCGTAGCGGGCGAGGTTGCTGGAGGCCTCGGCCGGGGCGAGCACGTAATACACCGGCACGGAAAGCGCGCTGTTGGGCAGGGAGAGCTCTACGCTGCGCGCCCCCAGGCGCTCGAATTCGGCCAAGGCCGCCTCGATGGCGCGGGCCACGTCGGCGGCCAGTCCTTGGGCGAAGTACTCGCGCGGCAGCCCGATGCGCAGCCCCTGCAGGGGCGCATCGAGCAGGCGGGTGTAGTCCTCGGCGGGACGTTCGAGCGAGGTGGAGTCGCGCGGGTCGAACCCGGCGATGACGTTCATCAGCAGGGCGCAGTCCTCGGCCGAGGGGGCCATGGGGCCGCCCTGGTCGAGCGAGGAGGCGAAGGCCACCAGGCCGTAGCGGGAGACCACGCCATAGGTGGGTTTGAGCCCGGTGATGCCGCAGAAGGCGGCCGGCTGGCGGATGGAGCCGCCGGTGTCGGTGCCGGTGGCGGCGGGGGCGAGACGGGCGGCCACGGCCGCGGCCGAGCCGCCCGAGGAGCCGCCGGGCACCGCCCGCGGATCCCAGGGGTTTTTCACCGGCCCGAAGTAGGAGGTCTCGTTGGACGAGCCCATGGCGAACTCGTCCATGTTGGTCTTGCCCAGGCTGGGCAGCCCCGCCGCCTTGCAGCGCTCGATCACGTGCGCATCATAGGGCGAGACGAAATTGGCAAGCATGCGCGAGGCGCAGGTGGTGGGCCAACCCTCGGTACAGAAGATGTCCTTGTGGGCGATGGGCACCCCGGTCAGCGGCCCCGCCCGCCCCTGCTCGCGCAGGTGGTCGGCGGCCGCGGCCTCGGCCAGGGTGCGGTCGCGGTCGACGGTGATGAAGGCATTGAGCGTGGGGTTCAGCCGCTCGATGCGGTCGAGGTAGTCCTGACACAACTCCCGGCTCGATGCGCGGCCGCTTTTGAGCAGCTCGGCCAAACCTCTGAGCGACGTGTGTTCCATATCCCTGACCCGTTTCCCGCTTCCGCTCTTTCGCTTCCCGTCACTCCACCACCCTCGGCACCAGGTAGAGACCCTGCTCCACGAGCGGGGCCACGGCCTGGAAGCGGCTGCGCTGGTCGGTCTCGGTCACCACGTCCGCGCGCAGACGCTGGTAGACCTCCTGGGCGTGCGCCATGGGTTCGACCCCGGCGGTGTCCACCGCCTGCATCTGCTCGATCAGCCGCAGGATGTCGTTGAGCTGGGCCTGCAGGCGCACCGCCTCGTCCTGGTCGAGGCGGATGCGGGCCAGATGGGCGATGTGCTGGACTTCGGCGAGGCTGAGCGACATGGCGGTAACTGGCGGCTGTGTTGCGGAGAGGACGGGGGCCGGAGGGGGTGGCACGATTTTTGACGTATGCCGCTGTCTCCGACCCTGAGCTGGGTTATTATATACGGCTTGTTCACGTGACTGGCCGGGCACCTGCGCGTGTCAGGCGTGACGCTGCGTGCGGGCACGTGCGCAGCCGTCGGCAGTCGTGGCGGAGCGTCGCACCCCAAGGGGGCGACGGTGTGTGCAGACCCGAGTGTACAAAGACCATGTTCGGATTTCTACGCGGTTATTTCTCCACCGACCTGGCCATCGACCTGGGCACGGCCAACACCCTGATCTACGTGCGCGGGCGCGGCATCGTGCTGGACGAGCCATCGGTGGTGGCCATCCGCCACGAGGGGCCGACCGGCAAGAAGGTCATCCAGGCGGTGGGCAATGAGGCCAAACAGATGTTGGGGCGCACCCCGGGCAACATCCAGGCCATACGGCCGATGAAGGACGGAGTGATCGCCGATTTCAACATCACCGAGCAGATGCTCAAGTTCTTCATCAAGAAGGTGCACGACACGCGGTTGTTCCACCCCAGCCCGCGCATCATCATCTGCGTGCCCTCGGGGGCGACCCAGGTGGAGCGGCGGGCGATCCGCGAGTCGGCCATCGGCGCCGGCGCACGCCAGGTGTATCTGATCGAGGAGCCGATGGCGGCGGCCATCGGCGCGGGGCTGCCGGTGGCGGAGGCGACCGGCTCCATGGTGGTGGACATCGGCGGCGGCACCACCGAAGTGGGCATCATCTCCCTGGGCGGGGTGGTGTATACGGCCAGTGTGCGCGTGGGCGGCGACAAGTTCGACGAGGCCATCATCAACTACATCCGCCGCAACTATGGGATGCTGATCGGCGAGTCCACCGCCGAGCAGATCAAGAAGGAGATGGGCAGCGCCTTCCCGGGCTCGGAGGTGCGCGAGATGGAGGTCAAGGGTCGCAACCTGGCCGAGGGCATCCCGCGCTCCTTCACCGTCACCTCGAACGAGATCCTGGAGGCCCTGACCGAGCCGCTCAACACCATCGTCTCGGCGGTCAAGTCCGCCCTGGAGCAGACCCCGCCGGAGCTGGCGGCCGACATCGCCGAGAAGGGCATGGTCCTGACCGGCGGCGGGGCGCTGCTGCGGGACATCGACCGGCTGCTGATGGAGGAGACCGGGCTGCCGGTGATCGTGGCCGACGACCCGCTGACCTGCGTGGTGCGCGGTTCGGGGCGGGCGCTGGAGGAGATGGACCGCCTGTCCACCGTGTTCACGCACGATTGACGGCCCGCCACGCGCGATCGCGACCGCTGGTCCGCATCGAGGCGTCGCCGCCCGAGCGTTCTCCCTACCCCGCCGAGCCACCATGGCCACCCATGCGCAGGCGCCCATGTTCGTGCGGGTGTTGGGCCTGCCCTGGCGGGTGGCCCTGTGCGCTCTGTTGTGTCTGACCCTGATGGCGATCGATGCGCGCACGCAACTGCTCGATCACCTGCGCGCCGGCTTCACCACCCTGCTGCATCCGCTGCAGGTGCAGCTCAAACGCCCTTTCCTCTACCTGGGCGAGGCCTTCGACTTCTTCCAGGTGCACGCCCGGTTACTGCAGGAGAATCGGCAGCTGCGTGCCCAGCGCGAGCAGCTGTCGGCGGCACTGTTGCAACACGAGGCGCTGCAGGCGGAGAACGCCCGCTTGCGTGCCCTGCTCGCGCTCGCGATCCCGGCCGACTACCGCCGCATCGCCGCCGAGCTGGTGCAGATCGAACGCAACCCCTTCGCCCACAAGGTGGTCATCGACCGCGGCAGCCTGCAGGGGATCAGCCCCGGCTGGCCGGTGGTGGACGCCCAGGGGCTGGTGGGGCAGGTCACGCGCGTGTACCCCTTGAGCAGCGAGGTGAGCCTCATCACCGCCGCCGAACAAGAGGTGCCGGTGCAGGTGGTGCGTAACGGGCTGCGCCTGCTGCTCGCCGGCGGGGCGCCGGACCGTCTGCTGGAGGTACGCTTCCTGGACAAACACGCCGATCTGCAGCCGGGCGACCTGCTGGTGACCTCGGGGCTGGATGGGCTCTATCCGCCCGGCCTGCCGGTGGCGCGCGTGCTCAGCGTCGAGCCGCCGCGTCACAGCCCTTTCGCGCGCGCCGTGTGCGCCCCCTTGGCCGAGGTGGATCAGGGCCGCCACCTGTTCGTCCTGCAGCGTATGCCGACCTCGGGCGGCGGTCGGCCTGCCGCCGGCGGAGTGTGACCGTGAACCTGGACAACGTCCTGTCGCCGCGCGGACCGCAACTGATCGCCCCGGCCGGCGCACGCATGGTCTATGGCAGTCTGGCGGTGGCCTTCCTGCTCGGTCTGCTGCCCTGGCCGGCCGGGTGGCGCTGGCTGGTGCCGGATTTCACCTTCGTGGTGATGCTGTATTGGAACATCCACTCCCCCCACCGCGCCGGGGTGGGGCTTGCCTGCGGCCTCGGGCTGCTGACCGACATGGCGTATGGCACGCTGCTCGGGCTCAACGGCCTGCTTTATGTCTTCGCCGCCTTCGCCGCGCTGTCGGTACGCCGCCGGCTGGAAAACTTCGCGCCGCCGGGCCAGGCCTTGCAGCTCGCGCCCATCTTCCTGGGCAAGGAGCTGGCGTTGCTGCTGCTGGGGCTGGCCGTCGGACAGGCGGCGGTGGACTGGTGGTATCTGGCTGCCGGCCCGGTGGCAGCGCTGCTGTGGCTGCCCACCTGCCTGTTGCTGCACCGTCTGGCCGGACGCCCCGCCGCCGCGCCGGCGGCCACGGCGCCGCAGCCGCAGCGGTGAAGGCCGCGTGGGCTGGGCACAGGGCGCGCAGGAGACGGTGCAGCGAGGGCAGCGGGTGCGGTACGATCGGGCATGAAGGGGCTGCGCTACATCACCCCCGAGGAGGCCTTCCGGCAGTACCGTCGGCGGCTGGAGGCAGCCGGCTACATCGCCCTGGCGTTGCTCGTGCTGCTGGCGGTGCGCTTCTTCTGGTTACAGGTGGTGCAGTACGAACGCTACCACGCCATGGCGGAGGAGAACCGCATCGCGCTGGTGCCCGTAGCGCCGCCGCGCGGCACCATCTACGACCGCAACGGCGTGGTGCTGGCCCAGAACGAGACCGCCTTCACCTTGGAGCTCATCCCGGACGCGGTGGGCGACGTCGATCGGGTGATCGGCCAGCTCGCCCAGCTGGTGCAGATCACGCCAGCGGACATCAAGCGCTTCCGCCGCCTGCGCGCCGAGGCCAAGGGCTTCGAGAGCGTGATCCTAAGGGCGCGGCTGACCGAGGAAGAGGTCGCCCGCCTGGCGGTCAACCGCTACCGCTTCCCCGGCGTGCAGGTGCGGGCGCGGCAATTCCGGCAATACCCCTATGGTGAGGTCACGGCCCACGTCGTGGGCTACATCGGCCGCATCAGTGCCAAAGACAAGGAACAGCTCGCCGCCGAGGGCAGGGCGGCGAATTATCGTGGCAGCGAGCACATCGGCAAGGCCGGTGTGGAAGGTGCCTATGAGCGCTGGCTGCATGGGCGCACCGGGTTCGAGAAGGTGGAGACCGATTCGGCCGGCCGTGCCGTGCGCGTGCTCGCGCGTCATCCGCCAGTGGCGGGCTACAACCTCCAACTGCATTTGGACGCCGGCCTGCAGCAGCTCGCCGCCGAGGTCTTCGGCGAGCACCGCGGCGCCCTGGTGGCGCTCGACCCCACCACCGGCGGCGTGCTGGCCCTGGTCTCACGGCCCGGTTTCGATCCCAACGTCTTCATCGACGGGGTGGATCAGTCCACCTGGGCAGAACTCAACCACCCCATGACCCGGCCGCTGATCAACCGGGCCTTGCGAGGGGTTTATCCCCCCGGATCGACCATCAAGCCGTTCATGGCCCTGGCAGGGCTAGAACTGGGGCTGCGCACACCCGACGACAGCATCATCGACCCGGGCTATTTCTCCCTGCCCGGCAGCACCCACCGCTATCGCGACTGGAAAAAGGACGGACATGGCGTGGTCGATCTGAAGAAATCCATCGTCGTGTCCTGCGACACCTATTACTACCGGCTCGCCCACCAGATGGGTATCGAGGCCATGCACCGCTTCCTCGCCCCGTTCGGCTTCGGTCGTCGCAGCGGCATCGACCTGGAGGGTGAACTGGCCGGCCTGCTGCCCAGCCCGGAATGGAAGCGGCGGCGTTTCAACCAGCCCTGGTGGCCAGGCGAGACGGTGATTGCCGGCATCGGCCAGGGCTACATGCTCGCCACCCCGCTGCAGCTTGCCGTGGCCACCATGGCGCTGGCCAACGATGGGGTGGTCTACCGGCCACAGCTCATCCGTGCCTGGCAGGACCCGGTGAGCGGTCGCCTGCAGCAGGCCGCACCTCAGGTCATCGCCCGCATCCCGCTCAAACCCCAGCATCTGGCGGTGGTGAAACAGGCCATGGTGGAGGTCACCCTGCCCGGCGGGACGGCCGCGGCGGCCGGCGCGGGCGCTGCCTACGCCTTCGCCGGCAAGACCGGCACCGCCCAGGTGATCGGCATCAAACAGGGGGCACGCTACGACGAGCGGCGCATCGCCGCCCACCACCGCGACCACGCCTTGTTCATCGCTTTCGCTCCGGCGCAGGCACCGCGCATCGCCGTGGCGGTGATGGTGGAGAACGGCGGCAGCGGCAGCGCCACCGCCGCCCCCATCGCGCGCAAGGTGATCGACTACTGGCTGCTCGGCAAGCGTCCGGACGCCGCAGCGGCTGCAGTGCCTGCCGCGGCGCCAGAGGAGGAGCGCGAGGATGCTCATCCGGTGCCGGCCGAGGGCGAACCCCCAGGGGCAGGCAACCATGGCCATTGAGCGCCTGCTGCGGCGGCTGACCGCGCATCTGGACCCCGTCCTGCTGGCCCTGCTCGGCCTGCTGCTGCTGGTCAGTGTGATCGCCGTGGCGAGCGCCTCCAGCGGCAACCCCGACAAGTTGACGGCCCATCTCGTCAACATTGCGGCTGCGCTCACCGCACTGCTTATCGCCAGCCACATCCCACCACAGCGGTTGATGCAGTTCGCGCCCATCGCCTATGCCGTGGGGCTCGCCCTGCTCGTGGCGGTAGCCCTGTTCGGCGAGGTGGTCAACGGCGCGCGCCGCTGGCTCGACCTGGGGGTGACCCGCATCCAGCCCTCGGAGTTGATGCGCCTGGCGGTGCCGCTGATGCTGGCCTGGTATCTGCACCAGCGCCAGGAGGGGCTGCGGCCGCTCGACTTCGCCCTCGCCTTCACCCTGCTCGTCCTGCCGGTCGGGCTGATCTATCGCCAACCCGACCTCGGCACCGCCCTGCTCATCGGCGCCTCGGGCTTCTTCGTCATCTACCTGGGCGGGCTGAGCCTCAAGCTGCTCGGTGCCCTGGCCGTGCTCGGCGTGGCCGCTGCCCCCCTGGCCTGGCATCTGTTGCACGACTATCAAAGGCAGCGCGTCCTCACCCTGCTCGACCCCATGAGCGACCCGCTAGGTGCGGGCTATCACATCATCCAGTCCACCATCGCCATCGGCTCGGGCGGCCTCACGGGCA
This sequence comes from Thiobacillaceae bacterium, assembly GCA_025054655.1. Classification (GTDB taxonomy): domain Bacteria; phylum Pseudomonadota; class Gammaproteobacteria; order Burkholderiales; family Thiobacillaceae; genus JANWZL01. The sequence continues at coordinate 9,627 of JANWZL010000084.1, forward strand.
AGGGCTGGATGGAGGGCACCCAGACCCACCTCGACTTCCTGCCCGAGCGCAGCACCGACTTCATCTTCGCCGTGCTGGCGGAGGAATTCGGCCTCGTCGGCAACCTGCTGCTGCTTGCCCTCTACGCCGCCATCGTCTATCGGGGGCTGACACTGGCCGCACGCGCGCCCACCCAGTTCGGCCGGCTGCTCGCCGCCGCCTTGGTGCTCACCTTCTTCGTCTATGCCTTCGTCAACATGGGTATGGTCTCCGGCATCCTGCCGGTGGTGGGTGTGCCCCTGCCGCTGGTGAGCTACGGCGGCACCTCGATGGTGACAGTGCTGTTCGGTTTTGGTATCGTGATGAGCGTGGCGACTCATAAAAAACTGGTGAAAACATGAGGTTCCCCAGCAAAGTTGTCGTCGTTTCTGGAATTTGCGCCACCCTTGGTGCCTGCACCACCCTGCCGCCCGAGGGACGGCAGGAGCCCTCGCCCCGGGCGGACTCGGCTAAACCCAGCGTGCTGCCCCCCATGCGCGGCGGGGGTTATTACAAGGATGACGGCCCTGGCGCCAACCCACCGCCCAATCTGCACGCCGTACCCGATGCCGTGCCCCGCGCCGAGCCACTACACCGTTTTGCCAACAACCCCTATCGCGTCATGGGGGTGAGTTACACGCCCAAGACCGCCGATGCGCCTTACCGCGAACGCGGCAAGGCCTCTTGGTATGGGCGCCGCTTTCACGGCAAGCCGACCTCCTCGGGCGAGCCTTACGACATGTACGCCATGACCGCAGCCCACCGGACCCTGCCCATACCGAGCTACGCGCGTGTGACCAACCTCGACAACGGCCGCAGCGTGGTGGTGCGCATCAACGACCGCGGCCCGTTCCATGCCGACCGCATCATCGACCTGTCCTATACCGCCGCCTATAAGCTGGACCTGCTCAAGGGGGTGAGCATGGTCGAGGTCGAGCGCGTCTTCCCAGAAGAGGGCGATGCACCCGGCTCGTTCGCGGCCGAGGCCGCCGGCGAGCCCGGCGTGACCCTGACCGCACTGCCGGCCAGCCCTGAGGTGGTCGCACCACAGGCGCAGGTGCGTCCCCCGGAGCGCCCCGCCGTCTATCTGCAGCTGGGCGCGTTCAGCCGGGCGGAGGCCGCCGAGGCCTTGGCCGCCCGGCTTACCCGCAACCTGGGCGTCACCCTGCCGGGTGTGGTGCAGCGGTATGAAGGCGGACTCTACAAGGTACAGGCAGGCCCCTACAATCAGGCGCAGGAGGCGGAGGCGGCCGCGCGACTGCTAGAAGAACGCCTGGGCCTGCGGCCCTACAAGGTGGCCTCCGAGGCGCATGGCACCGAGTCCCGTCACTCGGCGCCGACCAACTGGCTGCAGCTGGGGGCCTTCAGCAATCCGGCCGCTGCCGAAGGATTGGTCGAGCGGCTGCGCAGCGAGCCCGATCTACCCGGTGTGCAGCGCATCGAGGCCGACGGTCTGGTCAAGGTGCAGGCCGGCCCATACGCCTCGCGCGGCGAGGCCGAACGGGCCGCACAGCGCCTGGCCGCAAGCCTGGGTATGAAACCTTATCCGCTTGTGCGCTGAGCGCATTCGCGCTTGTTCTACTGCCCAATGGCCGCAGTCATGGCGGTGGTGCCGCCTGGACGGCCGGTAGCTCCTGAGTCCTAGATCAGACCGATGCACACCTTCCTGTTCTCCCTACTGCTGCTGACCGCCACATTGGCCGCAGCCAGCCTGCCGACCCCACCGGCGCCGCAGCTCGATGCGCGCGCCTGGTTGCTCACCGATATGCTCTCGGGCCAGGTCCTGGCCGAGAAGTCGGCGGACGCTCGGGGCGAACCGGCCTCGCTCACCAAGCTGATGACGGCCTATCTGGTCTTCACCGCCCTCAAGGAGGGGCGCCTGTCGCCCGAGCAGGTGTTGCCGGTGTCCGAGCGGGCCTGGCGGGCCGAGGGCTCGCGCATGTTCCTCGATCCGCGCCGCCCGGCCCGGGTGGAGGAGCTCCTCAAGGGGATGATCGTGCAGTCCGGCAACGACGCGAGCATCGTGCTGGCGGAGGCCCTGGGCGGCTCCGAACAGGGTTTCGCCGCCATGATGAACGAGATGGCGCGGCGGCTGGGGATGAGCAACAGCCACTTCGTCAATGCCACGGGGCTGCCCCACCCGCAGCATTACAGCAGCGCGCGTGACCTCGCGCGCCTGACGGCCGCCCTCATCCGCGACTACCCGCAGTACTACCGCTATTACGCCCTCAAGGAATACACTTACAACGGCATCACCCAAGGCAACCGCAATCGGCTGCTGTGGTTGGACCCCCATGTCGATGGCGTGAAGACCGGTCATACGGCCAGCGCCGGCTACTGTCTGATCGCCTCCGCCCGACGCGGCGAGCGGCGGCTGGTCTCGGTCGTATTGGGTGCCCCGTCGGAGGATGCGCGGGCGAGCGAGAGTCTCAGGCTGCTCAACTACGGCTTCCAGGCCTTCGACACCGTACGGCTGTACCGCGGCCGTGAACCGGTGGCCCGTGTGCGGCTGTACAAGGGCACGGAGGACACGGTCGGGATCGGCTTCATGCGCGATCTCTACGTGACCGTACCGCGCGGCAGCGCTGGTCGTATCCAGGCCCAGATGATCACCCGGCAGCCGCTGGTGGCCCCCGTGTCGAGCGGGCAGAGCCTGGGCACCCTACGCCTGCTGCTCGACGGCCGGACGGTGGGCGAGTACCCCTTGCAGGCCCTGAGCGCCGTGCCGGCTGCAGGCTGGTTCGGGCGTCTGTGGGACGGCCTGCTGCTGTGGCTCAAATGAGCCCCGGCCACCCCGTGCGCAGTCGGGCTCAGGCCGCCGCGGCGGCCATGGTGTGCTGGGCGATGGCCGCGAGCAAGACCTGCTCGTCGTAGGGCTTGCCAAGGTACTCGTTGACGCCCAGGCTCAGGGCGAGCTGGCGGTGCTTCTCCGCCGTGCGCGAGGTGACCATGACGATGGGGACGTGCTTCAGGCGCGCGTCGGCGCGCACGGCACGGGTGACCTCGTAGCCATCCATGCGCGGCATCTCGATGTCGAGCAGGATCAGGGCGGGGCGCAGGTCCTGCAGCAGCTCTAGCGCCTCCACGCCGTCCTTGGCCGTGGCCACGCGATAGCCCTCGCGCTGCAGCAGTCTGCTGGTGACCTTGCGCACGGTCAGGGAATCGTCCACCACCAGGACGAGGGGGGCCGCATCGCTGGCCTGCAGGTTGGGCTGCGTCTGCTGCGCTGACCTGCCCTCGGGGACCCATTCGGCCAGGGCGAAGGGGTTGAGGATCAGGGCGATGCGCCCGTCGCCCAGCACGGTGGCGCCGACGATGCCCGGTATGCGCGCGATCTGTGGGCCGGTGTTCTTCACCACGGCATCCAGATTGCCTTCCAGGGCATCGATGTATAGTGCCAGGCGTTCGGGCCCGGAGCGCAGCAACAGCACGGTGCGGTAGCGGCCTTCGGCCGGCTGAGCGGTGAGGTCCACCAACTCGGCCAGGCTGCGCAACGGATATCGCTCCTCGCCGATGACGATGTCGCCTCGGGCGCGGACTTGATCGTATTCCTCGCGACGCAGCTCGCGTACCATAGCGACCATGTTAGCGGGCAGGGCGAAGGTCTGCCCGCCCGCCCGGGCCAGCACCACCGGGGTGACGGCCAGTGTCAGCGGCAGGCGAATGACGAAACGGGTGCCCCTGCCCGCCTCGGTGTGCAAACGTACGCGGCCCCCGATGGCGGCGATCTCGTTGCGCACCACGTCCAACCCGATACCCCGCCCGGCCACCTCACTCACCTCGCGCGCGGTGGAGAACCCTGGTGTGAACAGGAAGGCCTCCAGCTGCTCACGCGAGGTGTTCGCCTCCGGGCCGAGCCAGCCCAGCGCCTCGGCGCGCGCACGCACGGCGGCGAAATCGATGCCGGCACCGTCGTCGGCCAGGGCGATGACGATCTCGTTGCCCTCCTGCTGCAGGGTGAGCCGGATCTCGCCGTATTCCGGCTTGCCTGCGGCCAGACGCTGGCCAGGCGGTTCGATGCCGTGCGCCACGGCGTTGCGCAACAGGTGTTCCAGCGGGGCGGCGATGCGATCGAGCACGCTGCGGTCCAGCTCTGTGCGCCCGCCCTCGATCTGCAAGTGGGCCTTGCGTCCCAGCTCTTTCGCCGTCTGACGCACCACGCGGTGCAGGCGTTCAGACAACGTGGCGAAAGGCATCATGCGCATGCGCATCAGTTCGTGCTGCAGGTTGCGCGTCATGCGCGACTGCATATGCAGCGAACGCTCAGCCTCATCCAGCCCGGCGAGCAGGTTGTCCTGGGTCGTGGAGACGTCGTTCACGCTCTCGGACAACAGCCGGGTCAGCTCCTGCAGCCGGGTGTAACGGTCGAACTCCAGAGGGTCGAACTGGCCGGCCTCGTCCATTTGACTGAGGCGCGAACGCATTTGTGTTTCGGCCTGGATCTCCAGTTCGCGCAGCTGAGTGCGCAACCGCTCCACGTTGGCGGTGAGTTCCTGTGCGGTCTGGCGGTAGCTTGCCAGCAGGCTCTCCACCCGCGCGCGCGCGATGGCCACCTCACCGGCCTCATTGAGCAGGAGGTCCAGCACATTGGCCTTGAGCTTGAGGGTCTGGCGCAGACGCAGGTCCTCCTGACTGACCGCCTCGGGCGGCTCTAGCGTGGGCATGGGCGGGAGAGCCGCCACCGGTCGTGCCTCATTCGCTTGTTGCTTGGTGCTGGGCAGGCGATCGATCAGAGAGGCCAAACGATCATACTCGCCTTCAATCTGATCGATGAATGCCTCGGTGGCTGGCTGTTCTCCCCATGCCTGCAAGAGCGATTCCACATGGTGCGTCGCGTCGCCCAGCCGCATCGCACCCGCCATGCGGGCGCTGCCTTTGAGGGTGTGCAGATCCCGCAGCAAGGCGGTGCGATGCTCCAGCGCCTGCGGTGCACTTCGCCAAGCGCGTATCTGCTCGCCGATGCGAGGCATCAGCTCTGCCGCCTCGTCGAGAAAAATCGGCAGCAGTTGGGCATCGATATCGTCCTCCGTCTCGGGTTCGGCTATGAGGGAGGCTATAGGCTCGGCTGCAGCCTCGAGGGCGCTGGCAGGTACGGATGTGGCATCGCGGTCTGCACACCCTTGGATGGGTGTCTGAGCTGGAGGCGAGGCTGCTGAGACTTCTTCGGGGGAGGCCAGCGACACGACTGCATCGGCCGCAGTTGCCGGCCCGATCGCAGGCGCCTGCAAACTCGAGCCAGAATCCTCCGCCGCGGGCATGGTAGCTGGCGTGGATAGTGCGGCGAGCCTCTCAGCCAGCTCTGGACACGGTTGTGGCCAGCGCAAGGCGCGGATCTCGTCAACCATGGTCGAGATCTGCCGTACGCACTGTTCCAGTGCAGTCACGGCTTCCTGCGTGAGCGCGCCAACCTTGTCAGGCCATGCTCCCGCCCATGTTTCCATGGCATGGACGGCTTCGGCCAGAGGGGTGAAGCCGGTCGTACGGGCGATCCCAGCCAAGGTGTGGGCCGAGCGCACGAATTGTTCCCATGCACCCGCATCGTGCCCACGCGCCATACGTGCGAGCGCCTGTTCCAGCTCACCCACCCGCTGCACGGCCTCCTCGCTGAAGACGGCGAAAAGACCTGCCGGCAGACGCTGTGGGCCAATTTCGACTTGATCCTGCGGGCCGGCGGCCGGAGGCTCAGCCGGCGTGCCCGCTTCAGGCTTTGGGGAGGATGTTCCTCCCCGCGCGGAGGCTTGACCGCGCAGGACTACGGCCTGGGCGAGAAGCGCCTCGTCGTGGACTTGTGGATTGCCCCCCGCCTCTAATACCTGCACCCAGGCACCGAAGTCCGCCACCGCCCGGTCGATGAAATCGAGCAACTGCGGAGTGGGCGTGCGCTCGGCCCGCAGCCAGTGGTTGAGTGTGTCCTCCACCTGCCAGGCCATCTCCGCGAGTTCGTGCAGACCGACCATGCGTCCGCTGCCCTTGAGGGTGTGGAAGCCGCGGCGTATGGTGACGAAGGCGTCGTGGTCGAAGAGGTTGACCTGCAATCGGGCGAGCTGGGCGGTAATTTCGCTCAGCACGTCGTGGGCCTCCTCGATGTACACCTGTAGCATCTCGGCGTCGGTGGCCTCGGCAGGGGTGCCGGCCAGGCTGGTTGCCCGCGCCACGCTGGACGTGGGGCTGGCCGTCCCGGTTGCCTGCAGCGCACCTAACACGGAATCAGTCGTCGCGCCCGAGGTAAGCAAAGCTAAGGCACGTTCGACCTGGGCCTTCAGATGGACGTCCCCGACCAGGTCTGCATCACGCATCAAACGGTCCAACTCCGCGCGCAACTGGTGGCGTGCCGCCTCGTCCAGCTCGACGGCCTGCGCAAGCCGTTGCTGCAGGGACGACAACGCCCGCCGCAGTTCCGCCTCTACGCTCGCAGCGGGCGCTGGCAGGGCCTCACGCCGGGCGAGCAGGCTCAGGAGCTGCTGCGGGTCATTGCGCCCATAACGCACCGCCTCCATGTACAGGCCCAGGGTGGACAAGGCATCGGCTACCCAATCGAGCTCTTCTGGGCTGATCACGTATTGAGGGTCGGCGAAGCGTTCGATGTGTGCGAGGCTGGCCTTCGTGAGTTCTGTGGCTGCATCGAGCTGTAAGATGCTGAGGGCCCCTTGGATTTGCTTCATCATGGCCGGCACCAGGGGCAGCTGACTGCGCTGGGTGGGGTCGCGGAAGAATCGGTCCAGGATCTCTTCCACCTGGTGCAGGTTGGTCTGAATCTCCTGGGTGACCTGGGCGAGGATGAGCTTTTCTTGCGCCTGGCGCGATACGGCGTCGAGCAGGGGTATGTCAGTGGGTATACGTGAGACGTCATAGCTCGGATCGATGGCCGCTTGCAAGCGCTGGGTCAATACGTCGGCCTGGCGATCAAACTCGCCACTCAGGGCTTCGAAATGTCCTAAGGCATCTTCCAGGAGCAACAACGCCGTGGCCATCTCCAACTGCAAGGCCTCGTTGCGGGCGGTGTCCGCCAAGCTGGGCAGGCGCTTGGACACTGCCTCCACCATGCGCAAGAGCTTTTGCAGCGACTCGTTGGGCAGATGGCTGCCAGTCTCAAACATCGACATGGTCGCGGCCTGGAAGGGGGCGAGACTATCTGGATGACCTGAACAAAGCCTCATCCAGTGGTCCTTGGCCGTCTCCAGGGCAGCGCGCAGGGCATCGAGTTGGTTGTGCAAGTTCGCGACCGATGGTTCGGGCGACAGGGGTGGTGGCAGATAGCGATCGAGCCGAAACAGGCTGCGCGCCTCCTCAGCGCGTCCCCCGCTGCTGCGATCCTGGGCGAGGTAATAGAGCACGTCGCGCTGCAGACGTTCGGCCAGTTGCAGCGAGCCTTCTATAAGGCGGCGCATCTGCAGGTCGATGCGCGCACACACGCGTCTGACCCAATTGTCCACGGGTAGGGCGCCGCGGCGCAGAGACTCCACCAGGCCAGTCGCAAGCCACCAAAAGGTGTAGTGCTGACCCGTCTCGGGAGCTAGGCGCTCCAGTTCGCGCACGGCCTGATCCATGAGCATGAGGCCACTTGGGTCATGCGGCTGGAGCAGGAATTGCAGCAGTCCCTTCTGATAGGTCCTGCGCACACGCCGTACGGCATCGGTCCATGCCGTCGGTTCCATCGTCGGTGCGCTCTCAGGCCTGCGTACACGGACCTCCAGGGGCGGATAGAAAAGCTCACTCGGGGCGGGGGGTTCGACACCGCGCTGCATCATCAGCTGTGTCAGCACGGGAGCAAGGCCTAGCTCGGCATTAGGCAACCCCCGCAGCAGGCTGTCGAGAAAGGATTGGACCACCGCGCATGCCTCGCTGGCGATCTGCGCGCTGGCGCGGGTACGCAGGTCTTCCCGCTCGATCATGCCTGCGAGCAGCCGTTCGATCTCGGCGCAGACCCGTGCCACCCCCTGCAGATCGACGATGGTCAAGGCCCCGCTGACCTGATGCACATAAGCCTGAGCCGCCATCAGGGGATCGACATCTTCCCCGTTCCACTCAGACAGCGCAGTCTTGGCTGCATCCAGGGCGGCATCGACCTCCGCCTTGACCCAGGTCAGCGGCCCCAGGTCAAAGCCCTCGTCTGTCTCCACCATCGTCTGCCTCCCGGACACTCAGAGCTTGAAACCGGACACCGAGACCTTGAGTTCCTCGGCCAGCTCCGTGAGCTGATCCATGGCTTGGGCGCTGCGCTTGGCACCTTCCGAGGTCTGTCGCGTGACCTCCCGAATCTCACCCATATTGTGGGCGATCTGCTCTGCCGTGCGTGCTTGCTCTTGAGTGGCAGCGGAGATGTTCTGAATCAAGCCAGCGAGTCGTGCGGACACCTCCTCGATCTCGTGCAGGGCAGAACCTGCGGCATCCGAAAGGCTCGCCCCCTGCACCACGCCCTGGGTGCTCACCTCCATGGCGTTGACCGCGTCCTGGGTGTCGCCCTGGATCGCCTTGACGATGGCGCCGATGCGGCGGGTGGCGTTGGCCGAGCGCTCGGCCAGACGCTGCACCTCCTCGGCCACCACCGAGAAGCCACGTCCGGCCTCGCCTGCTGCAGCGGCCTGAATGGCGGCGTTGAGCGCCAGCACGTTGGTCTGCTCGGTGATGTCGCCGATCAGCTCCACGATCTCGCCGATCTCCTGCGAGGATTCGCCCAGACGCTTGATGCGCTTGGCGGTCTCTTGGATCTGGTCGCGCAGTGCGTTCATGGCCTCGATGGCCTTGCGCACCGACTCACCCCCTTTGCGGGCAGCGGCCAGAGATAACTGGGCCACACGGGCCGACTCGGCCGCGCCTTCTGACACGCCAGCGATGGAAGCGGACATCTGGTTGATGGCCTCGCCGGTCTGTTCGATCTGCTGGAACTGCCTTTCGGCTGCGGCGGCCAACTCGTCTGCGATGCGTTTAGCCTCGTCGGTGGCCGCGGTCACCTGGGCAGTGGCGCGGTTGATGTTGTTGACCAGCATGCGCAACTCGTCAATAGCGTAGTTGACCGAGTCGGCGATCGCCCCCGTGATGTCCTCGGTCACCGTGGCCCGCACCGTGAGGTCGCCCTCGGCCAGGTCCCCCATCTCGTTCAGCAGCCGCAGGATGGCGTCCTGGTTGCGGCGGTTCTCGCGCGCCGCCTCCTCCGCCCGCTGGCGGGCCTCGGCCAGGCTCATCGTGCTGAAAGCGAGCAGCAGACCCAGGGCCGTGGCGCCGAACAGGAAGGCAAGATACAACGGCAGGCTGGAATGGGCCTCTGCATAGGCCGAAGTCAGCGTCTGGCTTTGTTTGAGCAGCGGTTCGCTGGCCTCGAAGACGTCGCGCGCCGCCTGCTTAGCCTGGATGAGCTGCGGCATGCGGCTGAGCAGGGTTTCCACCTGACTGCGGAAGCTGCCGAAAACCTCTTTCAGTTCGAGCAGCTTGTCGCGCGCCACCGGATCGGTCACCGGCGGCACGTTCAGCTCCGTGCTGCCCTTCTCCAGGCCTTCGAGCACCTGCTGGAAGGTGCGCAGGTCCTCACCGAGTTGGAAGGCCGCCTCCGGGTTGATGGTGTCGGTGGCGAGCAGGGCATTGGCGTTCTTCGCCATGCGCTGCGTCCATAACGCCTGCTGTTGCGCATAGGCGCTCTGCCTGCGGGCATCGGCCGGCAGCAGGGCGATGAGCTGCTGGGTGAGATCCAGCAACTCGGTGTTGTGCACATTGATCTGTGCGAGCGCACGACCCAGGGCAACCAGGGTCTCGCGCTGTTGCAACAGCACGTCGATCGCCTTGAGGCTTTTGTCCCATTGTTTCTGGTAGTCCGTCAACTGGGGCATGAGGTCGTCAGGCGAGGAGGGCACATCTTCATCACCCTCGATCAGGGCCTTGAGCCCCGCGGCGATGGCCTTGCGGCTATCGGCCAGCTGTTCGAAGGCAACCGGGTTGCCCGCGGCGGCCTGCTGAGCCGTCTTTGATGCACGCTGTGAGAGCATCTGCAGCCGGGTGGCGGTCTCGATCCAGGCGGCTTGACTGGTCGTCTGACGGCCATACCAGATGGCGGAGCCGACGGCCAATAACAGGCTTACAGCCAACCCGGTGAGTAACAAGGAGGAGCGTTGCTGTTGTTGCGCTGCCCCGCCAGCAGTAAGCCATTGCTGCAGGCGTTCGGATAAACCCGCGGCCCATCGACTCGCGCGATCGAGTCCTACTCGCCAGGAGGGGGTTTGCATCATCGTGGACATTCAGGGCTCCCGCAGACTAGAAAACTACCGTATGGTGGCCAGCACATCGAGAAAACGCGCAGAGGTCACCAAACGGGCGACATCAAGTTCAAGCCAGGTGATGGCTTGTGCATCCAACCATGACCGTCGGACAAAATCCAAGGCATGCCCATTTAGGACATGGGGGCGAGCACTCTCTTGCAGCTGGGCCGGGTTATGCAGCCCTAACGTCTCCTCGACCTTGAGGGCGGCATTCATCCCTAGGCGCGGATGGACGAGCAGCAGCCTAGTCTGCCCCCATGCCCCATCCGTCGGCAGCCCCAGGAAAGCGGCGAGGTCGGTGCAGCCGTAGAGGGTGCCGCGCACGTTGGCCACACCCCCAAACCAGGGTTGTACCCAGGGGACAGGAGTCACGCTCGCATCAGTGACGACTTCGCTCACCTCTGTGAGGTCCACGAGCCAGCGTAGACCCCCACAGGCCACCCCAAGCTTGGAGGCCAGTGTCTCACTGGATGCGCTTTGCAGGCGCTGCGTCAGATGCGCCTGAAATTCGCGCAGCGTACGTCGGGGTTCAAGCGGGGCTGCCATCAGCTGGGGTCGCGTGGTTCCTCTACGGGGCGGCGCGTTTCCAGCGTGCTCAACCCAATGCCTTGATCTTAGCGACCAACTCCGCAGGATCGATGGGTTTGACCAGATATTCCACCGCCCCTTGCCGCAACCCCCAGATGCGGTCGGTCTCCTGGCCTTTGCTCGTGCACATGATGACCGGGATATTTTGCGTGTCAGTATCACGGCTGAGCATACGCGTGGCCTGGAAGCCGTTCAATCCGGGCATCACCACATCCATCAGGATGAGGTCAGGTCGCTGCGTCTTGGCTACAGCGATGGCCTCCTCGCCGCTGGCGGCACTCAACACCGCATACCCCTGTTGGCGCAGGATATCGGACAGATAATGCCGTTCAGTGGGCGAATCATCGACGACCAGGACGGTGTGTATGGGCATGGCGGATGACTCCTAAGCGGTCTTTCTTGGATGACTCCTAAGCGGTCTTATCTTTGGTATGGGCCTGCACAGCGGCGAGCAGCGCATCCTTGGTAAAGGGTTTGGTCAGGTATTCGTCAGAACCGACCAGGCGCCCGCGCGCCCGGTCGAATAGACCATCCTTGCTGGAGAGCATGATCACGGGGGTGCTACGGAAGCGGCTATTCTTCTTGATTAAGGCGCAAGTCTGGTAGCCATCGAGCCGCGGCATCATGATGTCGACGAAGATCAGGTCGGGCTGATGATCGGCGATCTTGGCCAAGGCGTCGAAGCCATCCTCGGCCAGGATGACCTCGTGCCCCCCTTGGGTGAGGAAGATCTCGGCGCTGCGCCGGATCGTGTTGCTGTCGTCGATCACCATCACCTTCACCAGTCACCCCCTGTGCTCGATCGTGACGGACGAGGCGGTCCTACGCCCCCTGCTCGATGGGATAGCCCGCCGCGCGCCAGGCCGGCAGCCCAGTGCGGAACCAGTACACCTTTTTGTAACCGAGCTTGATCGCCATACGCGCGGCCTTGTAGCTATACCAGCACTCGGCGCCGTTGCACTGGAAGATCACCGGCTGATTCTTGTCCTTGGGCAGCCGCGAGACGTCCCAGCGGTCGAGCGCGTCGTCATAGTCCACTTCCTTAGGGCTGTTCATCTCATAGGTCAGGTTGATGGCGCCTGGGATATGGCCCTGGCGGTAGTGGCTTTGCCGACGCACATCATACAACGGCACGCCCTGGGCCATGAGGCTCTTGACCTGTTCTGCGGTGACGATGGTAGCCCCCGGCAGGACCTCGGGCGTGAAGTGCCCGCGCTCCGAGATGTAGGTGAAGTCGGCCGTATCCGCCGGATCCAGGGTATGCAGTCGCACCTGCTGTAGCCGCGCCTGCATCTTGCCGCTGACGTCGGTGAAGGCCAGGCGGATGCGCTGCTTGAGCGCGTCGTCGAGGGCGTTTTTCACCGCCACGCCGGCCAACGGCACCTCGGCCAGGGTGGCGACGATGGTCAGCTCGGGGTTGCGCGGGGCCCATTCTTCGAACACCTCCTGTTTCACCGCCGCCACGTCCGCCTGCCCGACCTCCAGGGCATATAGCGCCGCACCGTAGCTAGTCACATGGGTGACGCGGTTGTAGAAGCGCCCGAGCGACAGACCCTTGGCAACGAATTCCCCGCGCACCACCTCGCTCACCAGCGAATCGCGGTGGGGCAGGACGATGGACTTGCCGCGTGTGGCTTCCAGGGATTTCATGCCAGCGCTGCGCTTGCCCACCAACAACACGCGGGTGGATTTCTCACTGCGTGCCACGGGCGTGTAGCCGTAGCGCATCGCCAAACCCACCAGCTGCGCCGGCGCCACCACGATGTCGTAGGCACCGGTGCGGATGCGCTCGCCCACCCGCTCGGCGTTCTGGGTCATCACCAGGCGCACCGGTTGGCCCAGCCGCGCGCCCAGTTCACGTGCCATGTCGTTGATGATGCCCTGGTTGACCACGTGGTTGCGGTCCAGATCATAATCCAGCGTCACATTGAGCACCAATTCGGCCCGCACCAGCGGGGTGGACAGGCTGAGCAGTGCCACCAAGGCTAGAACAAACCAAGTGCGCATGGTTCACCTCCTGACGATCGGGGGCAGTCACCCCTATATAAAAAACGGCTCAACGAGTAAGGAGAGCACATTTACTGGTTCAGCCTGCATTATCGGCCAAAATCCCCGCAGCCAAAATCCTCACAGCTTGACCATCTCGAAATCCTCCTTGCGCGCGCCGCATTCCGGGCAGGTCCAGTTCGGCGGCACGTCCTCCCAGCGCGTGCCGGCGGGGATGCCCTCCTTGGGCAGCCCCTTCGCCTCGTCGTAGACGAAGCCGCAGACCACACACATCCA